>JBBIPL010000001.1:0-2657 GCA_037442845.1 Hydrogenophilales bacterium
CACATCCCGGCCACCATCTTGTCGGCCGCCTGGACCGGGCCATCGATCTGCCGCGCTGGGTGGCCGAGGTGGAGCCCGACGCCGTCATCCTGGATCTGGATTCGCCCAGCCGCGCTACCCTGGAGCAGGTCTGCCTGATGCGCGAATCCAGCCCGCGTCCCATCGTCATGTTCAGCCAGGACGGTTCCAGCGAGACCATGCGCTCGGCGGTGGCGGCCGGCGTCGCCTGCTATGTGGTGGATGGCCTGCGCACGGAACGCCTGCAACCCCTGCTGCAACTGGCGCGGGTGCGCTTCGAGGCCTGGCAGGCGCTGCGCGACGACGTGCTGCGGGCGCGTCAGGAGCTGCGGGAGCACAAGCTCGTCGAGCAGGCCAAGCGCCGCCTCATGAAGGCGCACGATCTGTCCGAGGAGGCCGCCTACCAGGTCCTGCGCCGCGAGGCCATGGCGCGGCGGCTGCGCCTGGCGGAGGTAGCGCGGCGGCTCCTGGAGCCGACCTGAAGCGGCGTTGTGGCGCGCGCGCATCGACACGCGCGCGGATTCCCTCCGACATAAAAGACCTGAATTTGCCGTAATGCGCGTGTGGGAGCATGGTTCCCCATGAGAAACGCAACGATACGGTCAGGAGTTTGCATGTTTATCCGCTTCCTGCGCGGACTCGCGCTGGCCGCCGGACTCGCCGCCGCAACGGCGGCCGCGGCCGAGCCGCCCATACTCACCGTCACCGTCGAGGGGCGCGACATCAAGCAGACCCTGGCGGCGCTTTACTGGGCGGCGGCGGGGCACAACTACAGCTTCGTGCGGCAGCAGGCCATAGACAGCCGTCTGGTGCCCTATGGCCAGGAGGTGCGTTCGGTGCGCCTGTTCTACTTCTGCAACATGGAGAAGATGGACCGCGCGCTGCGCCTGGATGCGCGCGCCGCGCAGTGGATTCCCTACCGCATCACCCTGGTCGAAACCCCCACCGGGGTGGACCTGATGGCGGTGAATCCGGCCTGGGTCGCGCTCGGCATCGGCAATCCCGCGCTGTGGCCGGAGGCCGAGGCGCTGAAGCGGGATTTCCTCTCCATCCTCGACGAGGTAACGCTGTGAGAGGCGCCGGCCTGCTTTTCCTCGCCGCCTGCCTGCTGGCGCCGGTGGCGGGCGCCGAAGCGCTGACGGCGAGCAAGCCGGCTACCATGCGCCAGGCGGTGGAGGACATCACCCTGGCCGCCGCCAACCATGACATGGTGCTAGTGCTTAATTGCATAAGTTAACGATAGTATTACGAAGCTGCGCACCGCGAACCTCGCGTTTACGCCAGACGAAGGGCGCTGCGTTCTCATTGTAGGCATCGGTGAAGGCATGGATGGCCTCGACGAGTTGCTCGATGCTGTGGAAACTCGCGTTGTTCAGCGTCTTGCGCTGGAAGATGCCGAACCAAATCTCGACCTGATTGAGCCAGCTTGCACTGGTCGGTGTGAAGTGGAAGGTGACATTCGGATGCGCGGCGAGCCAGTCTTCGTTCTTCTTATGGGTGTTCAGGTTGTCGAGGATGACGTGGATCTGGCGTCCTGCGGGTTGCTCTGCGACGACTTCTTCCATGAAGGCCTGGAAATCGGCGCGCTTCTTGGTCTGCGTGGTCTTGCCACGAATGACGCCGGTGGCCACATTCAAGGCGGCAAACAGGTTGACGGTGCCATGGCGCTTGTAGGTGCTCTTCATGCCCTGGACGATCTTGCCGCTGCTCGTCTGCACGTAGCCGCGCGTTCTCTCCAGCGCCTGGATCGACGGCTTCTCGTCCACGCTGAATACCAAAGCATTTTCCGGCGGATTCAGGTACAGGCCAATGACGTCGGCCGCTTTGGCCGCAAACTCCGGGTCCGTACTGACGCACCACGAGCGGTGACGTTGCAACTGGATACCTTGCTTACGCAGCACACGCCACACCGCATGATCAGACACACCCAACGCCAATGCCAAGGAGCCGCCGTCCCAACTCGCCATGCCCGCCGGTGGCGGCAGTTCCAGTTGCGCCAGGATTCGATCGCGCAACTCGACACCATACTTGGCCGGCTTGCCAGGCCGGGGCGCATCGTGCAGTCCGGCCATGCCGCGCTCGGCAAAGCGTCGGCGCCACTGCCCAACCGTATTCGGTCGCACGCCCAAGTCACGCGCAACCTCGTCGTTGCGCTTGCCCGCCAAGCACGCCATCACGATACGTGCGCGCTCGGCCATGCGAACCTCGCCGCTTCGGCTCCGAGCCAGACGTTCAAGCTCTGCCATGACCTCCGCCGTGCATGACAACTGGACCGCTACTCGTGACATGACGCCCCCATTCATCTGACAATGTAGACATCCTATTACTATCTCGTATAAATGCAATTAAACACTAGCCGTGGTTCGGATGCCGGTGCCCATTCCGCCGGAAATCCACATGCCCGTCGATCAGGGTGTACTGCACCCTTCCCTGCATCTCCAGCCCCAGGTAGGGGCTGTTCTTGCCCAGGCTGGCGAGATTCGACGGACTCACGATCCAGGCGGCATCCGGGTCGAACAGGCAGAGGTCGGCGGGACGGCCGGCGGCGATGTGGCCGGCGTCCACCCCGAGGATGCCGGCGGGCTGGTGGGTGATGTAGCCGAGGGCGCGGGCCATGGGAATGCCTGCCTCCCGCGCCC
>JBBIPL010000002.1:0-77514 GCA_037442845.1 Hydrogenophilales bacterium
CTCTCCCGCCTGCGGGAGAGGGGAGCTTCGAGAAGTCGCTACGCGACTTGCACGCTAAGCTACCCCCAAGCACGCTCAATCGACAAGGGTCGCCGGCGGAAGGCCCTTTTCCCAGGACAAGCGGTCGTTCAGAGCGCGCGTCACGGTGACGCGGCCATCGGCGTCGACGCGCAACGCCATGTCGATACCCAGGCGTTTGGCGATGCCCGGCCAGGCTTGCGGGCCGGCGATGAACAGCGGCTTGCTGGCCACATCCGAGAGGACGCCGGCGCGTTCGCCGCGGACAAGGACGGTGAGCGCGCGGGTATGCTCGACCGGCCGGCCGTCGCGCGGGTCGATGAGGTGGCAATAGCGCCGGCCGTCCAGTTCGAAGTAACGCTGGTAATCGCCGGAAGTGCCGATGGCCTCGCCGTCCTTCAACTCCAGGGTGGCCAGGGCCCCGGCCCGGCGCGGATGCTGGATGCCGACCCGCCAGGGCGTGCCGCCCTTGGATCCCAGCGCGAGGATGTTGCCGCCGATGTTGACGAGGGCGTTCTTCACGCCCTGGCTGCGCAGGTAGGCGGCCGCCCGGTCCAGGGCGTAGCCCTTGGCGTAGCCGCCCAGATCCAGGCGCACGGCCGGATTCGTGCCGCTGACATGGCCGCCGTCGATGATCAGGTCGGTCATGCGCGGATTCGCCCGCACCAGTTCCTCGATCGCCCCGGCGTCGGGCAGGCGCGGCTCGAAGCTGTCGGTATGAAAGCCCCACAACCGCACCAGATTGCCGATGGCGGGGTTGAACAGCCCCTCCCCCAGTTCGGCAAAACGGGCGGCATCCCGCAGCATGGCGGCCAGTTCGGGGGGCACTTCCGCCCGGGCCGGCGCGCCGGGACGGGCCTGAGCCAGGATAGCGTTGAGCCGCTCCAGGTCGCTCGGCTGCCAGGCATGCAGGGACCGGTGCATGGCATCGAAATCGCGCAACACCTGATCGGTGACCCGCCGCGCCTTGTCCTCCGGTTCGCCGTGGATGGTGACTTCCACCAGGGTGCCGAAGACGTAGGACTGCTGACGGTGGGTAGTCGGGCCACAGGCGACGAGGCCGATGCCGGCGATGATCGCCAGGATGAGGGTGAGGCGTGAGGCGTGAGGCGTGAGGCGAAGACCCCGCCGTGCCTGGATCAGCCGCCGCCCCGCCGCCCGCGCAAGCCCCCCCCACCCCGCCAGCGCCCCGCCGCCTTGCCCCTCACGCCTCACGCCTCACGCCTCACCGCATTCTCCAGCGCATCCATGAACCTCCCCGCCACGTTGAAACCGGTCTGCTCGGTGATTTCCCGGAAGCAGGTGGGGCTGGTGACGTTGACCTCGGTGAGGCAATCGCCGATCACGTCCAGACCCACCAGCAACAGGCCGGCGGCCTTCAATTCCGGCCCCAGGGCGCGGGCGATCCGCCAATCCCGCTCCGACAGCGGCCGCGCCACGCCGGTGCCGCCGGCGGCCAGGTTGCCGCGGGTTTCGCCTTGCTTGGGGATGCGCGCCAGGCAATAGGGCGCCGCCTCGCCATCGATAAGCAGGATGCGCTTGTCGCCCTGACCGATCTCCGGCAGGTAGCGCTGGGCCATGACGGTTTCGGCGCCGTGGCGGGTTACGCTCTCCAAAATCGCGCCCAGGTTCGGGTCGCCGGGCCGCAGGCGGAAGATGCCGGCGCCGCCCATGGCGTTCAACGGCTTCACCACGATGTCGCCCTGCTCGGCGAGGAAGTCCCGGATCAGGCCGGCGTCGCCGCTCACCAGGGTGGGCGCGATGAACCCGGCGAAGCGGGAGATGGCCAGCTTCTCGTTCCAGTCGCGCAGGGCCTGTGGCCGGTTGAACACCCGGGCGCCCTGGCGTTCCGCCATGTCCAGCAGCCAGGTGGCGTAGAGGTAGGCCTGATCGAAGGGCGGATCCCGGCGCATGAGGACGGCATCGAAGTCGGCCAGGTCGCGCCATGTGTCGTCACCCCGCATGAACCAGGGATCGCTGCCGGTCAAGCCGATCGACTGGCAGCGGCCCGTCACCCGCCCATGCTCCCAGGCCAGGTCCTCGCTCACCATGGCCCACGTTTCATGCCCGCGCCCGGCCGCCTCCAGCATCATGGCGTAGGTGGAGTCCTTGTGGATCTTGAAGGTCTCCAGGGGATCGGCGACGAACAGCAGCTTCACGGCGCCGCGCGCTCCAGTTCGATGGCCGCGGCGAGGGCGGCGAGGCGGGCGATGACGCCGTAGGTGTAGAAGCGGTTCACCGGCGAATCGGGCCGAGCGCCGCAGTCGCAATAGCCGCAAGGGGTATCGAAGGCCAGCGGCACGAAGTGCATGCCCGGTGAATTCAGGTTCTCGTCGGCGCCGCGGCCGGTGTGCACCCGGTAGAAGCCGCCGATGACGAAGTGGTCGATCATGTAGACCACCGGCTCGGCCACCGCTTCATGGATGCTCTCGAAGGTGTGTACACCCTCCTGCACCAGCACGTCGCTGACCGCCAGGCCCTCCTTCACCACCGCCATCTTGTTGCGCTGCTTGCGGTTGAGGTCGCGCACGTCGTCCGGCGACTTCACCGTCATGATGCCCATGCCGTAAGTACCGGCGTCGGCCTTGACGATGACGAAGGGCTCCCGGTCGATGCCGTGCTCGGCGTACTTGGCGCGGATCTTCTTCAGCACTTCCTCGACGTGAAAGGCCAGGCATTCCTCGCCCTCCCGCGCCTGGAAGTCGACCTCGCCACAGTTGGCGTGGTAGGGGTTGATGAACCAGGGGTCGATGCCGAGCAGTCCGCAGAAGTCGTGGGCGACCTGGTCGTAGGCGGCGAAATGCCTCGACTTGCGGCGCATGGCCCAGCCCGCGTGCAGGGGCGGCAGCATGCCCTGGGCCGGGTTGAGGTCCTTGAGGATGTCGGGCACGCCGGCGGACAGGTCGTTGTTGAGGAGGATGGCGCAGGGGTCGAATTCACCCACGCGGATGCGGTCGCCCTCGCGCCGGATGGGCTCCAGGGTAAGCTGGCCGCCTTCCGGCAGGTCCACTACCAGGGGTTCCTCCAGGCCGGGGATGAGGCTGCCGAAGCGCACCGTCAGGCCGATCTTGCGGATGATGTCGGCGAGGGCCGCGACGTTCTGCAGATAGAACAGGTTGCGCGTGTGGTTCTCCGGCACGATGAGGAAGCGGCGCGCGTCGCTGCACAGCTTTTCCACCGCCACCTGGGCCGCCTGCACCGCCAGCGGCAGGAAGTCCGGATTCAGGTTGTTGAAGCCGCCGGGGAACAGGTTGGTGTCCACCGGCGCCAGCTTGAAGCCGGCATTGCGCAGGTCCACCGAGCTGTAGAAGGGCGCGTTGTGTTCCATCCATTGCCGGCGAAACCAGTGTTCGATGTCGGGCTGCGCCTCGATGACATGCTTTTCCAGTTCGCGCAGGGGGCCGCTGAGGGCGGTAGTGAGATGGGGAACCATGGCGGGAAGGTAGCCGGGGGATATCCCCGGATTCAAGTCGAAATCGCGTTGCCGCAAGTTTAGACCGCTTCCCAGCCCTGTCGCCCCATCTCCGGATGGCCGACAATGGCGGGCCATGTTCGACATCGTCCTCTACCAGCCGGAAATTCCGCCCAACACCGGCAATGTCATCCGCCTCGCCGCCAACACCGGCTGCCGCCTGCACCTGGTGAAGCCCCTGGGCTTCGAGCTCTCCGACAAGCAGATGCGCCGGGCCGGGCTGGACTACCACGAGTACGCCGAAATGAAAGTGCACGAAACCTGGGACGAGCTTAAAGCCGCCCTCGCCGGCCGCCGCCTGTTCGCCTTCACCACCAAGGCCTGCGCCGATTTCAGCCAGACGCGCTTCCAGCCCGGCGACGTCTTCGTCTTCGGCCCGGAAACGCGGGGGCTGCCGGCCGCAGTCCTCGACGAGTTCGCGCCGGATCGGCGCCTGCGCCTGCCCATGTTGCCCGGCCAGCGCAGCCTGAATCTCTCCAACAGCGTCGCCGTGGCGGTCTACGAGGCCTGGCGCCAGCATGGTTTCGCGGGCGCCCGCTGAACTTGGATTTCGCGGCTTGGTCCCCATGCTGACAGCACTCTTCCCGAAAGCCATCGCATGAGCGTCCTGGAAACCTTCGAGAAACTCCTCGCCCAAGGCAAGGACAACGCCCTGTTGCGCTACGCGCTGGGCAATGAATGCCTGAAGCTGGGGCGGACCGACGACGCCGTCGCCCATCTTTGCGCCGCCCTCGCTTTCGACCCCGGCTATTCCGCCGCCTGGAAGCTGCTGGGCAAGGCCCAGGCCGAGGCCGGCGCCCTGACCGAAGCCCTCGACAGCTACCGCCAGGGCATCGACAAGGCCGAGGCCAAGGGCGACATCCAGGCCGCCAAGGAAATGCGGGTGTTCGCCAGGCGCATCGAGAAACAACTGGCCGGCGGGTGACCCTGAGCGTCCCTTCGGCTACCATCCCACTCCATTGGATTCACAGACTTAGGAGCAAGTAATGGCGCGTAGGGTGCAATGCGTGAAACTCGGCCGCGAGGCCGAAGGCCTGGACTTCCCGCCGCTGCCCGGCGAACTCGGCAAGCGCGTGTTCGAAAGCATTTCCAAGGAAGCCTGGCAGGGCTGGATCCGCCTGCAGACCATGATCATCAACGAGAACCGCCTCAATCTGGCCGACGCCCAGCATCGCAAGTACCTGATGGAGCAGGCCGAGAAATACTTCTTCGGCGAAGGCGTCGGCAACCCCGAGGGCTTCCGCCCGCATTGACGTCCACACCGAGCCCGCCGTGAGCGAAGACAAGCACACCCACTTCGGCTACCAGACCGTCGCCGAGGAAGAAAAGGCCCGCAAGGTGGCCGAGGTGTTCCATTCCGTGGCCAACCGCTACGACGTCATGAACGACCTCATGTCCATGGGCCTGCACCGCGTCTGGAAGCGCTTCCTGGCGCTGCACGCGCGCCTGCGCCCGGGCAACAAGGTGCTCGACATCGCCGGCGGCACCGGCGACATCGCCCGCCTGCTGGCGGAGGAAACCGGCCCCACGGGCGAGGTCTGGCTCACCGACATCAACGGCTCCATGCTGGGCGTGGGCCGCGACCGCATGCTGGACCACGGCCTGATGCTGCCCGTGGCGCAGTGCGACGCCGAGAAGCTGCCCTTCCCGTCGGACTACTTCGACCTGGTCACCGTCGCCTTCGGCCTGCGCAACATGACGCACAAGGAAGACGCCCTGGCCGAGATGCGCCGGGTGCTGAAGCCCGGCGGCAAGCTCATGGTGCTGGAGTTCTCCAAGGTCTGGAAGCCGCTGCAACCCCTCTACGACCTCTATTCCTTCCAGATGCTGCCGCGCCTGGGCGATCTGGTCACCAAGGACGCCGACAGCTACCGCTACCTCGCCGAATCCATCCGCATGCACCCCGACCAGGAAACCCTGAAGGACATGATGGAGTCGGTGGGCTTCCGGAAGGTGGACTACTTCAACATGACCGCCGGGGTGGTGGCGCTGCACGTGGGATACAAGCTGTAACCGGTACGGTCGGGCGCCAAGCCCGAGCGGTTGTTCTCCCCATAATTCGAGTATATCCTGTATATACAAACAGGAGGATACACCATGCTTACACGTGTTTTCAAAAGCGGAAATTCGCTGGCTGTTCGCATTCCCAAGGAATTGGTATTCGCGGACGGCCCGCAGGATGTGGAAATCGAGCGCAAGGGCAACGCCCTGGTCATCCGCCCCGTCGAGAGTCAATCCCTGGCCGGCATCATCGATGCGTTCCAGGCCTTTCCCGCGGGATTCATGGGCGAAGGGCGCGAATTCAACGAGCAGAAGGATCGTGACTGGCGTTGATACCGGGAGGGCGCCATGCGCTACATGCTGGATACCAACATCTGTATCCACCTCATCCAGAATCACCCACCGGATGTGCTCGACCGCTTTCGCGGCCTGCGCCAGGGCGATGTGGTGATTTCCGCGGTCACGCTGGCCGAACTTCGCCATGGCGTGGAACGCGCCCCGGCCGTCAGAGATCTTGCCGCCCGCGCCCTGGACAATCTGCTCGCCTACCTGCCCGTCATGCCCTTCGACGAGGCCGCCGCCACCCGCTATGGCGTATTGGCCGCCTTGGTGAAAGACCGCAAGCGGGATGCCCTGGATCGCCTCATCGCCGCCCACGCCGTCAGCCTGGAACTCATCCTGGTCACCAACAACGAGGTGGATTTCAAGGACTATCCCGGCCTCACCCTGGAAAACTGGTGTAAGCCCACCCTATAGAAGGCGCTATTTCTTCTTTGCCCGCGGATGCGCCTGGTCGTACACCTGGGCCAGGCGCTGGAAATCCAGGTGGGTGTAGACCTGGGTGGTGGACAGGCTGGCGTGGCCCAGCATCTCCTGTACCGCCCGCAGATCCCCCGACGATTGCAGCACGTGGCTGGCGAAGGCGTGGCGCAGGGCGTGCGGATGCACGTGGGCGGTGATGCCCTGACGCCGGGCCAGGTTCTTCAGGGCCATGCCCAGCACACTGGGAGAGATGCGCGCGCCGCGCGCGCCGACGAACAGGGCATCCGGGTCGCGCGCCACCGGGTCGCGCACCGCCAGCCAGCGCTCGAGGGCCGCCAGGGCGCGCGTCCCCACCGGCACGACGCGGGTCTTGGCGCCCTTGCCGGTCACCTTCACCTCCGCCGCCTTCGGGTCCACGTCCCCCAGGTTCAGGCCGATGAGTTCCGCCCGGCGCAGGCCGGAGGAATACATGAGCTCGAACATGGCCGCGTCGCGCCGGGCCCAGACGTCGTCGCCGGGGTTTTCCAAGAGGTGGGCGATCTCGTCCACCGACAGGGCGTTGGGCAGCTTCTTTTCCCCCTTGGGCGGACGCAGACCCAGGCAGGGATTGGCTTCCACCGCGCCCTGGCGGGCCAGGTAGTGGAAGAAGCCGCGCCAGGCGGACAGGGTGCGGGCCAGGGTCTTGGCTTTCAGGCCGGCGCCGTGCAGGCCGGCCAGGGCGCGGCGGATGTCGTGCGAAGTGAGTTGCGCCGGCGGCCGTTCGCCCACCCGTTGCAGCAGGTGGCGCAGGTCGAAGGCGTAGGTGGCGACGGTGTTGGGACTGTAGCGGCGCGCCGTCAGGTGGGCGAGGAAGGCGGCGACGGACTGGGAGAGGACGCCCTCGTCGGCCATCGCTAAAGGAACCGGGAAACGGCCGCGCCGGACAGTTCGGCCAGCCAGGACAGGTAGAGGGTGCCCATCTCCGGATAGAAGCGTTTCGCGTCCTCCGAGGCCAGCACCAGCAGGCCGTTCAGGTTGTCCTCGCGCAGGGGCGCGAGGGCGAAGGATTTCTGGTTGCCGCCGACGGCGCCGAACCAGGCGCGCACCTCTTCCGGCGCCTCGGCCCCGCAGCGGGGCTGGGTGAGGCCGGTCATGAGCACCTTGACGTCGGCGCTCACCGGCGAGAATTCAGGCATGTCCGGCGCGCTGTCGGCCCATACCCGCAGCGTGGCGTGGGGCACGGCGAAACTCTCCGACAGGGAAAGATGCAACGATTGGAATACCGCCTCCAGGCTGCGCGCGCGCATGAGGCTCAGGGACAGCTTGTGCAGCTTGTCGCCGATGGCATCGTTCTCCTCGGCGAACTGGATGAACTCGCGCAGCTTCAATTCCAAACCGCGCGACTTGTCGCGCAGGGCCAGCACCTGGCGTTCGCCCAGGGAAATGGCCTGGCCGCTGTAGGGATGGGGTACGCTGATGTCGGTCAGCAACTCGGGGTGGCCGACGAAGAAATCCGGGTTGAGCCTGAGGAATTCGCTGATCTGTTCGGGGGAAATGTTCATAGGTCGATCTCGCCTTCGAAAACGGTGACGGCCGGGCCGGTGAGAAATACGGAATGGGTGCCGCCGGCCCAGAAAACGGACAGGTCGCCGCCAAGGGTGTGGACGCTGACGGTGTCGTCCAGCAGGCCGCGCGTGATGCCGGCCACCACGGCGGCGCAGGCGCCGGTGCCGCAGGCCAGAGTCTCGCCGCTGCCGCGCTCGAACACCCGCAGCCTTACCGCGCGCCGGTGCAGCACTTGCATGAAGCCGACGTTCACCCGCTGCGGGAAGCGGGGGTGGTGTTCGATCCGCGCGCCCAGTTCGCGCACCGGGGCGTCGTCCAGGTTGCACACCACCCGCACGGCGTGGGGGTTGCCCATGGACAGGACGGAGATCTCCACCGGCTCGATGCCCCCCGGGCCTTCGACGTCGATGACGTAGGCGAGGGCTCGCGCCTCGGCGATGAAAGGGATGTCGGCGGGTTCGAAACGGGGCGGCCCCATGTCGACGGTGACGCGGCCATCGTCTTCCAGCTTCGGCACGATGATGCCGGAGGCGGTCTCGACGCGGATTGCACGCTTCGGCGTCAGGCCCTTGTCGTGCACGAAGCGGACGAAGCAACGGGCGCCGTTGCCGCACTGCTGCACCTCGCCGCCGTCGGCGTTGAAGATGCGGTAGCGGAAGTCGGTGTCGGGCCGGGTGGGCGCTTCCACCAGCAGTATCTGGTCGCAGCCCACGCCGAAATGGCGGTCGGCGATGGCCCGGTACTGCTCCGGGCCGAGGTCGAGGCGTCGGCTGATGCCGTCGAACACGACGAAGTCGTTGCCGGCGCCCTGCATCTTGGTGAAGGGAAGTCGCATGCGAGGATTATCCCGTTGTCGCCTCTTCCTGGGCCAGCCTCAGGATGTAATGGGCGAAATCCGGGTCCTCGCCGCGCAACAGCTCGGGCAGGCGTGCGCGGAAATCCTCGCGCTGGCACCATTCGCGCATGTAGTCCTCCCAGGAATGCCAGCGGCGCAGTTGCCTCTCGCTCATGTCCGGCTCCCAGACCAGGAGATAGGCGCGCTCGAACAGCGAGATGAGCATGTCGAAGATGACCCACATGCGCTCGCGTTGCACTTCGTCGAGGTCGGGCGTGGACTTCTGGCTGCGCAGCTTCAGATCGGGATTGGCCAGCACCACTTCGAGGAAGTCGATGTAGGCGTCGGACAGTTGCTGCCAGGTGGCTTCCTCCTCGTTTTCCCGCTCCTTGCGCTGGTCGAACAGGAAGACGCCGATGGCGAAGGGCAGGCCCACCACGGTGACGACGTAGGACAGCAGTTCCCAGGTTTCCAGTGCCACGCGCGTCACCCCATCAAGGCCACGTAATCCTTGTAGATGCAGCGGTCCATCACCACGCACAGGCCCGCCTCGCGCGCCTTCTCGGCGGCCTCCTCGTGCACGATGTCCTCCTGGATCCAGAGGGCCGGGGCGTTGATGGCCAGGCATTCGTCGACGATGCCGGGGATGGCGGATGACTCCCGGAAGACGTTCACCAGGTCCACCGAAAAGGGGATGTCGGCCAGACGCGCGTAGGCTTTTTCGCCCAGCACCTGCTCCACCGCCGGACGCACCGGCACGATGCGGTAGCCGAAGCGCTGCATGGCCTGCGACACGCCGAAGCTGGGCCGGTCGGGCTTCGGCGAGAGGCCGACCACGGCGATGGTTTTCACCCGCGTCAGCAGGGCTTTGAGGTCTTCGGGTGCGGGGTTCTGAAAACTCATGGCTGCTCCTTCGATGCTCGGCGTCATCCCGGCATGGCCGCGGGCAGATCCATGCAGAGGACGTAATCATCCATCACATAGCCCCCGCCGATGTCCTCGACGATGAAGGCGGCGACCGTGAAACCGTGCTTCAGGTAGGCCTCGATGGCCTGCCGGTTCTGCCGGTTGACGCGCAGCACCAGGCGGCTGAAGCCGTGTTCGCGCGCGCGCCGGGCCACCTCGGCGATGAGTGCGCCGCCGATGCCGCGGCGCTGCCAGCCTGTGTCCACGTAAAGCTTGTCGAGCTTGAAATCGCCGGCTTCCAGCGGGTGCCCGTGCGCGAAGCCGACCAGGGTATCCGCCGCGCGCGCCGCCAGCCACAGATCGCCGCGCGCCAGCAGCTGCCGCACCAGGCCGGGCTTGTAGCGCTGGCCCAGCATGTACTCGATCTGTTCCGGGCTGATGATGCCGGGATAGTGGGCGCGCCAGACCCGCCCGGCCAGTTCCACCAGGGCTTCCGCCTCGTCCAGGCGCAGGGGGGCGACCTCAATCGTCATAGAGTGCGCCCTTGGCGCCTTCCGGCTGGGTCTTGAAGCGGCGATGCAGCCAGAAATACTGCTCCGGCATTTCCCGCACCCGCTCCTCGATGAAGGCGTTCATGCGGCGGGTGTCGGCTTCCACGTCCTGCGTCGGGAAATCCTCCCAGGCCGGATAGAATCGGGTGGTCCAGCCCGAACCGTCGCGGCGCGTGATGCAGGGCACCACCACCGCGCCGGTGGCGCGGGCCAGGCGCGACAAGCCGGTGACGGTGGCAGCGGGGACGCCGAAAAAAGTGTCGAAGATGGCGTCCTTGCGCCCGAAGTCCATGTCCGGCAGATAGTAGAACGGCAGCCCCTTGCGGATGGCGCGGATGACCGGCTTGATGCCGTCACGCCGCGAGTACATCTCCGAATGTCGGCCGCCATGGCCGAAACGGGTGCGCGCGTGCAGCATGACGCGGTCCAGATGGGGATTCTTGATGCGCGCGTAGAGCGAGACGATGGGGGCGAATTCCGAAGTGACCCGCACGCCGCCGACGTTCAGGCCGACGAAATGCGGCGCCAGCCAGATGACCGGCTTGCCGACGTGGGCCGTGCAGTGTTCCAGGCCTTCCAGGCGGGTCAACTGTTCCACCTGTCTTTGGCTGCCCCACCAGGACACCGTGTCCTGCATGAACGCCCGCCCGAGCAGGCGGAAATGGGCCTTGAGCACACGCTCGCGCTCGGCCTCGGACCACTGCGGGAAGCACAGGCGCAGGTTGGTCTCCGCGATGTGGCGGCGGCTTGCCGCAAGGTAATAGAGCAGCCGCCCCAACAGCTCGCCCAAAGAGCCGAGGGCGGCGATCGGCAGCAGGGCATGCGCCAGGCGCAAGAGCAGGATGCCCAGTCGCCTCATCGAACGGCGCTACCGGAAGACATGCTGAGCCCGACGCGCCCGGACGGGGCGCATGCGGGGCTAAGGAGAGGAACGCGAGCGGAACGCATGGAATCGGCGATAGTTGACCCGGAAAGCCGCGCAAGGCTAGCATGCGCCTGCCGCCGAGTTAATTGCAGCGATGCATTCAGACAAATTGCGGGCGGGATACAAATCCAGCTAAAGCGTCCCGCTCCTGTTCCCCGGAGCCGGTTCGCCGGTCTAGATGGGGAAAACGTTTACAGGAGCTTTTCATGAGCAGGGACTACCTCTTCACCTCGGAATCCGTTTCCGAAGGCCATCCGGACAAGGTCGCCGACCAGATTTCCGACGCCATCCTCGACGCCATCCTGGCCCAGGATCCCAGCGCCCGCGTCGCCGCCGAGACCCTGGTGACCACCGGCCTGGTGGTGCTGGCGGGCGAGATCACCACGCACGCCCAGGTCAACTACGCCAGGGTGGCGCGGGAAACCGTGCGCTCCATCGGCTACGCCGACCCGCATCTGCGCTTCGACGCCGACGGCTGCTCGGTGCACGTCTGCTACGGCCAGCAGAGCCCGGACATCGCCCAGGGCGTGGACCGGGCCTCCGACGACTACCTGAACCAGGGCGCCGGCGACCAGGGCCTGATGTTCGGCTACGCCTGCGACGAGACGCCCTCGCTGATGCCCCTGCCCATCTACCTGTCGCACCGGTTGGTGGAACGCCAGGCCATGCTGCGCAAGGACGGCCGCCTGCCCTGGCTGCGCCCGGACGCGAAGTCCCAGGTCACCCTGCGCTACGTGGACGGCAAGCCGCACAGCATCGACACCGTGGTGCTGTCCACCCAGCACCACTCGGAAATGGCGGAAGCCATCGACGGCAACAAGCGCATGAAGCAGGCCGCCATCGACGCCATCATCGAGGACATCATCCAGCCCGTGCTGCCCAAGGAACTAATCAAGGGCGACATCAAGTACCTGGTGAACCCCACCGGCGTGTTCGAGATCGGCGGCCCGCACGGCGACGCCGGCCTCACCGGCCGCAAGATCATCGTCGACACGTACGGCGGCGCGGCCCCGCACGGCGGCGGCGCCTTCTCCGGCAAGGACCCGTCCAAGGTGGACCGCTCCGCCGCCTACGCCGCCCGCTACGTCGCCAAAAACATCGTCGCCGCCGGCCTGGCCGGCAAGTGCCTGGTGCAGGTGAGCTACGCCATCGGCGTCGCCCAGCCCACCTCCATCATGCTGGAGACCTACGGCACCGGCAGGATCGCCGACGAGAAACTCACCGAACTGGTGAAGGCCCATTTCGACCTGCGTCCCAAGGGCATCGTCGCCATGCTCGACCTGCTGCGCCCCATCTACCGCAAGACCGCCGCCTACGGCCATTTCGGCCGGGACGAGCCGGAGTTCACCTGGGAAAACACGAACAAGGCGGAAATTCTCAAGGCCGACGCCGGTCTGTAAGCCATTCGACCCCGCCGAGGGGCGCTGCGACCCATGCCCATGGGCCAGGCTCGGATGGGGTTGCCTGATGGAACCGCGCCCGTTCATGCAAGGAGTTGTTCAATGAACGCGTTCACCGACTGCAAGGTCGCCGACCTGGCCCTGGCCGACTGGGGCCGCAAGGAAATCCGCATCGCCGAGACCGAGATGCCCGGCCTGATGGCGATCCGCGAGGAATACGCGAAGTCGCAACCCCTCAAGGGCGCGCGCATCGCCGGTTCGCTGCACATGACGATCCAGACCGCCGTGCTGATCGAGACGCTGACGGCGCTCGGCGCGCAGGTGCGCTGGGCCTCGTGCAACATCTTTTCGACGCAGGACCACGCCGCCGCCGCCATCGCGAAAGACGGCATCGCCGTCTTCGCCGTCAAAGGCGAGTCGCTCAAGGATTACTGGGACTACACCCACCGCATCTTCGAGTGGCCGGACGGCGGTTTCTCGAACATGATCCTCGACGACGGCGGCGACGCCACCTTGCTGCTGCACCTCGGCGCCAAGGCCGAGCAGGACATCTCCGTGCTGGCCAAGCCGACCTCGGAAGAGGAGACCATCCTCTTCGCCGCGATCAAGGCCAAGCTCGCGCAAGACCCCAAGTGGTACTCGACCCGCCTCGCACAGATCAAGGGCGTCACCGAGGAGACCACCACCGGCGTGCACCGCCTCTACCAGATGCACGAGCGCGGCGACCTCAAGATCCCGGCGATCAACGTCAACGACTCGGTCACCAAGTCCAAGTTCGACAACCTCTACGGCTGCCGCGAGTCGCTGGTCGACGGCATCAAGCGCGCCACCGACGTGATGATCGCCGGCAAGATCGCGGTGGTGTGCGGCTACGGCGACGTCGGCAAGGGCTCGGCCCAGGCCCTGCGCGCCCTGTCGGCCCAGGTCTGGGTGACCGAGATCGACCCGATCTGCGCGCTGCAGGCGGCGATGGAAGGCTACCGCGTCGTCACCATGGACTACGCCGCCGACAAGGCCGACATCTTCGTCACCGCCACCGGCAACTACCACGTGATCCACCACGACCACATGGCGCGCATGAAGGACCAGGCCATCGTCTGCAACATCGGCCACTTCGACAACGAGATCGACGTGGCCAGCGTGGAAAAATACCAGTGGGAGGAGATCAAGCCCCAGGTGGACCACATCATCTTCCCGGATGGAAAACGCATCATCCTGCTCGCCAAGGGCCGCCTGGTGAATCTCGGCTGCGCCACGGGCCACCCCAGCTACGTGATGTCCTCCAGCTTCGCCAACCAGACCCTCGCCCAGATCGAGCTGTTCCAGCACACCGACAAGTACCCCATCGGCGTGTACACCCTGCCCAAGCACCTGGACGAAAAGGTCGCCCGCCTGCAGTTGAAGAAGCTGAATGCGCAGCTCACCGTGCTTACCGAGCAGCAGGCCGCCTACATCGGCGTGCCGGTGCAGGGGCCGTACAAGGCGGAGCACTACCGCTACTGATGCCCCCCTCTCCCTTGGATGCGGGTCGGGATCAGGGAAAGCCCGCATCCGTTAACGTGAGAGTCGCTGACGCGACTTTCACGTTAACATCGAACACGATACCTTCCACGGTGAATGGAATTACCGTATCCGACCAAAGATCGAGTAATTGCTCATGACTGCCCATCAGAGCGCTCAGGCGAGGAGTTTTGCAAGAGGCTCGATGGAGTTGCCTGCGGGGTGTTGCCTTGGTAGAGATGCGCTAAACAACATGTGCGGGTAGGCCGCATGACTCCGCGTGCTTCCTCACCACTCCGCAGGCGTTATTGAGGAAGGTTCGACGGAGTGCTAGGCTCCACCACCACCTCCTCCCCCCCCTCGGCAATTCCCGCGCATGGCCCGCAAAGTCTTCATCCGCACCTTCGGTTGCCAGATGAACGAGTACGACTCCGACAAGATGGCCGATGTGCTGGCCGCCGGGGAAGGCTTTGAGCGGACAGACCGCCCTGAGGAGGCCGATGTCATCCTCTTCAACACCTGCTCGGTGCGGGAAAAGGCCCAGGAAAAGGTGTTCACCGACTTAGGGCTGGTGCGCCACCTCAAGCAGAAGAATCCGGACCTGCTCATCGGCGTGGGCGGTTGCGTCGCCAGCCAGGAGGGCGCCGCCATCGTGCGGCGCGCGCCCTACGTCGATCTCGTCTTCGGCCCGCAAACCCTGCACCGCCTGCCGCGCATGATGGCGCGCAGGCGGAGTACCGGGCGTCCCCAGGTGGACATCGAATTCCCCGAGATCGAGAAGTTCGACCACCTGCCGCCCGCCCGCGTCGAAGGCCCCACCGCCTTCGTCTCGGTGATGGAAGGCTGCTCCAAGTACTGTACCTTCTGCGTGGTGCCCTATACCCGCGGCGAGGAGGTGTCGCGTCCCCTCGCCGACGTGCTGGCGGAAGTGGCGCATCTCGCCGCGGCAGGGGTGCGCGAGGTGACCCTGCTGGGCCAGAACGTGAACGCCTACCGCGGCGCCATGGAGGGGGCGGCGCAGACGGGTGAACTCGCCGATTTCGCGCTGCTGCTGGAGCTGGTGCATGCGATTCCCGGCATCGAGCGCATCCGCTTCACCACCTCGCACCCCCGCGAATTCACGCCTCGCCTGGTGGAGGCGTATGCCCGCCTGCCGAAGCTCGCGTCCTACCTGCACCTGCCGGTGCAGTCCGGCTCCGACCGCATCCTCGCGGCCATGAAGCGGGGCTATACGGCGCTGGAATACAAGAGCCTGATCCGCCGCATCCAGGCGGCGCGGCCCGGTATCAGCATCGCCTCGGATTTCATCGTCGGCTTTCCCGGCGAGACCGAAGCGGACTTCGAGGCCACCCTGAAGCTCATCGCCGACGTCGGCTTCGACGCCTCCTTCAGCTTCGTCTACAGCGCCCGGCCCGGCACGCCGGCCGCCGCCCTGGCCGACGCTACCCCGCAGGACGAGAAGATGCGGCGTCTGTACCGGCTGCAGGATTTGATCAACGCCCAGGCTGCCGCCATCGGCGCGGCCATGGTGGGCTCGGTGCAGCGGGTGCTGGTGGAAGGGCCTTCGAAGAAAGATGCCAACGAACTGATGGGGCGCACCGAGAACAACCGCATCGTCAATTTCCCCGCAGCCCCGCGCCTGATCGGACAGTTCGCCGAGGTCGCCATCACCCAGGCCAACCCGCATTCCCTGCGCGGCGAAGTGCTCATCGCCGCTTGAGATGAGCGAAACCGTCAGTTTCCACGATGCCGAGAACAGCCGCCTGGCCAACCTGTGCGGCGTGCTGGACGAGAACCTGCGCCAGATCGAGACGGCGCTGAACGTGAGCATCGCCCGCCGCGGCGAGGTGTTCCAGGTGGAGGGCGACAAGGCCGCCGAGGCGGCGCGCCTGCTCAAGGACTTCTACCAGCGTGCGCGCAAGCCGCTGGACATCGACGATGTGCAGCTCGCCCTGGTGGAGGTCGCCCACAAGCCGCCGCCGGGCCAGGCGGGTTCTCCCGAAGAAGACAACATCCCGGTGCTGATGACCCGGCGTCCCGGCCTGCACGGCCGCACCGTCCGGCAGAACGCCTACATCCGCCAGATCCAGGAATACGACATCACCTTCGGCATCGGCCCGGCCGGCACCGGCAAGACCTACCTCGCCGTGGCGGGGGCGGTGGACGCCCTGGAACGCGACCTGGTCAAGCGCATCGTCCTGGTGCGCCCGGCGGTGGAGGCCGGCGAGCGCCTGGGCTTCCTGCCCGGCGACCTGGTGCAGAAGGTCGACCCCTACCTGCGCCCGCTCTACGACGCCCTCTGGGACCTGATGGGTTTCGACAAGGCCAACCGCGCCTTCGAGCGGCAGATGATCGAGGTAGCGCCGCTCGCCTTCATGCGCGGCCGCACCTTGAACCACGCCTTCATCATCCTCGACGAGGCGCAGAACACCACGCCGGAGCAGATGAAGATGTTCCTCACCCGCATCGGTTTCGGCTCCCGCGCCGTGGTCACCGGCGACGTCACCCAGATCGACCTGCAGCGCCACCAGAAGAGCGGCCTCATCGAGGCCAGAGAAGTGCTGAAGGAAGTGCGCGGCATCGCCTTCACCGAATTCCGCAACGACGACGTGGTGCGCCACCCGCTGGTGGCCCGCATCATCGATGCCTATGACGCCTATTCAAAGCGTGAGGACTGAAGCGTGAGGCGTGCGGCGAAGCTCGGTTTGACCGTGCAGTTTGCCGTTGCCGACACAACCGGCCTGCCCGGCCGCGCCGACTTCCGCCGCTGGGCCAAAGCCGCCCTGCGGGGCGACGTGGCCGCCGCCCTGCGCATCGTCGAGGCCGAGGAGGGCCGGGCTCTGAACCGCGACTACCGGGGCAAGGACGCCGCCACCAACGTGCTTAGCTTCGAATACGGTGCGGACCCGGAAACCGGGGCGCTCACCGGCGACATCGTGCTGTGCGCGCCGGTGGTGGAGCAGGAGGCGGCGGCACAGGGCAAGCCCCTCGCCGCCCATTACGCCCACCTTACGATCCATGGCATGCTGCATCTTCAGGGCTATGACCACGAGACCGGCAAGGCGGATGCGATCGCCATGGAAGCCGTGGAAAGCTTTATCATGCGGACGTTGGGATTTCCCGACCCCTATCAATAACTTATGAACGCCGACAGTAGTCCGCGACCGAGTCTGATCGAACGTCTCACCGCCTGGCTCTCGCGCGAGCCCGACAACCGCGAGGAGTTGCTCGAACTCCTCCACGCCGCCTACGCCAACAACCTGCTGGATGCCGACGCCCTGTCCATGATCGAGGGGGTCATGCAGGTGTCCGAGATGCAGGCGCGCGAAATCATGATTCCCCGCGCCCAGATGGACGTGGTCGACATCAACGATCCGCCCGAGAAGTTGCTGCCCTACGTCATCGAAACCGCACACTCGCGCTTTCCCGCCGTAGATGGTGAGCGCGACCACGTGGTCGGCATCCTGCTGGCCAAGGATCTGCTGCGGTTTTGTAACGGCGAGGAGGTCAACCTGCGCGAGCAGTTGCGGCCGGCGGTGTTCATTCCCGAATGCAAGCGGCTGAACGTGCTGTTGCGCGATTTCCGCGCCTCGCGCAACCACATTGCCATCGTCGTCGATGAATACGGCAGCGTCGCCGGTCTGGTCACCATCGAGGACGTGCTCGAGCAGATCGTCGGCGACATCGAGGACGAGTACGACTTTGATGAGACCGAGGACAACATTCTGGCCGAGGCCGAGGGCGTGTTCCGCGTCAAGGCGCAGACGCAGATCGCTGATTTCAACCAGGTCCTGGGCGCGAGCTTCGCCGATGACGAGTTCGACACCGTCGGCGGCCTGGTCGCCAATGCCTTCGGGCGCCTGCCCAAGCGCGGCGAAAGCGTGGAGATTGGCGACTTCCGCTTCCTGGTGTTGCGCGCCGACAGCCGGCGACTGCACACCCTGAGCGTGAGCCGTCTGCCGCAGGCCAGCCTGTTGTGATGGCCCTGGACCGACGCTGGAAACCGCTCCTGCTGTTTCTCCTCCTGCTGGTCTTGTTTCCCGCCATCGGCCGCGTCGCCGCCTGGCTGCGGGGCGAAGTCATGGCGTTTTGGGACTGGCTGGGGGTGCTCGCATTCCCATTGCTGGCCTGGTTGTGGCTCAGGCATTTCTCCATCCTGGGTTGCCGGGAAAGCTGCCTGCCGCCTGATCGGGAAGGAAAGTGAATGCTCACCTTGCCAGACCGCGCGCAGGCCGCTAACTTAGCGCCCACTTGTTTTCGCCGGAGGCCTCCCCATCTGCCTGCGGCTGCCATCTTCCTGGATTGACCATGACCGCCTGGACCGATTTCCTCGCCTCTCGGGGCGCCCGTTTCGAACACGGCGGGGTTGCCGACTTCGGCGATCCCAAGGCTGAACTCGCCGCCGCCGCCAGCGGTGATGTGCTGGCCGATCTGTCGCATTTCGGCTTGATCGGTTTTTCCGGCGAGGACGCCGAGACCTTCCTGCACGGCCAGATCACCAACGATCTGCGCGCCCTGTCCGACGGCAAGGCGATATTCGCCGGCTACCTTTCCGCGAAAGGCCGCATGCTGGCCAATTTCCTGGTCATGCGGCGGGCCGGCGAACTGCTGGTGATGCTGCCCGAATCCCTGCGCGAGGGCATCCAGAAACGCCTGTCCATGTTCATCCTGCGCAGCAAGGTGAAGGCGCGCGATGCGGGCGGGGAATGGGTGCGCCTGGGGCTGAACGGTCCCGCGTCCGGCGCACTGGTGGCGGAGGTCCTCGGCCGTGCCGCGCCCGTCGGCATCATGAGCATGGCCCAGTCCGAAACCGCTTTCGCGCTGTGCCTGGGCGATGCGCGTTATGACCTGTTCGTCGCCCCGCATCGGGCCGCCGCCGTCTGGGAGCAACTCGCCGCCCGCGCCCGGCCCGTGGGCGCCCCGGCATGGGACTGGCTGATGGTGCGGGCCGGTGTGCCGGTGGTGTTGCCGCCTACCCAGGACCACTTCGTACCGCAGATGGCCAACATGGAAATCCTCGGCGGCATCAGCTTCAACAAGGGCTGCTACCCCGGCCAGGAAATCGTCGCCCGCAGCCAGTACCTGGGCAAGGTCAAGCGCCGCCTGTATCTGGCGCATCTGGATGCCGAGGCGCGGCCCGGCGACGAACTGTTCGCGCCCGAGCCCGCCGACCAGGCCGCCGGCCTCATCGCCAACGCCGCCCCCGCTCCCGGCGGCGGCTGGGATGTGCTGGCGGTGGCCCTGAGCCCCAGCGTGGAAGCTGGCGATATCCGCCTGAAGAGCCGGGATGGCGCCCGCCTCAGCTTCGCACCTCTGCCTTATCCCGTTGCCTGAGCGCCGCGACTATTACGTCTGGTACCGGGTCGCCAGAACCGACCGGGACACGGAAACCGCCGTGCGCGGCATGATGGCGCGTTTGGCCTGCCGCTCCGGCATCACCGGCGTCCTCAGCAGGAAGGCGGACGAGCCGCGCCTGTGGATGGAGGTCTATGCGGGCGTCACCGACGCCGCGGCCTTCGAGCGGCGGCTTGCCCAGGTTGTCGACGAATTCGACGTGGAAATGTTTCTCGACGGTCCGCGCCGTACCGAGTGCTTCCTCGCCGATGCGCCCGTTCTCGCCGCTTGCGCGGCCGCATCCTGAACTGCCCATGCGCAAACCCGGCGAACGCAAAATCCAGATCCTGCAAACTTTGGCGGGCATGCTGGAGACGCCGCAGGCGGAAAAGATCACCACGGCGGCGCTCGCCGCCCGCGTCGAGGTCTCGGAAGCGGCGCTCTACCGCCACTTCGCCAGCAAGGCGCAGATGTACGAGGGCCTCATCGAGTTCATCGAACAGACCCTGTTCGGGCTCATCAACCGCATCCTCGCCGAGGAGCCGCGCGGCCTCGTGCAGGCGCAGGCCATGCTCCAACTCCTACTCGGCTTCGCCGAGAAGAACCGCGGCATGACGCGCGTGCTCATCGGCGAGGCGCTGGTGAACGAGCACGAACGCCTGCAGGCGCGCGTCAACCAGTTGCTGGAACGGGTGGAAGCCAGTCTCAAGCAATCGCTGCGCATCGCCGCCAGCCAGGGCGAGGTCGCCTCCGCGCTGGAGCCGGCGGCGGCCGCGAATCTCCTGCTGTGCTGGGTGCTGGGGCGCTGGCAGCTGTTCGTGAAAAGCGGTTTCCGGCAACCGCCGATGCAGCGCTGGGACAGCCAATGGGCGCTGTTGCGGCAGGGGCTGAGCGCGGCCGCCTGACCCGGATTAGCTGTGCCCCCGGCTCGGGAAAACCACCCGAGCCGCCCCCCGTGGGGACCAAGCCGTTCTTGGGGCGGCCCGGCGAACGACTTGAGAACCGCCTACTTGTACTGCCGCCATTCGGCGGGGGTTTCGTCGTGATCGCCGTGCGGATGCTTGTTCCATGCCTCCATGTGGGCCTGGTAATTCTTCGTGCGATGCTCGGGCTTCACCATGTTTTCGCGCTGCACCCGCTCGCTGTAGTAAGCCAGGGAACGCCGGATGCGGATGAGCAGGGTGGATTCCAGATGGAAGCCCTGGTCGGAAAGAGCGGTCTCGATGTCCTGCAGGGTGTACTCGGCCACGCAATATTCGAGCAGCAGCGTGCGCGCGCCGGCGCGGTGGGCGGCGAGCCCGGGCAGTCCGCTGAGCAGGGCCAGGGCGCGCTCCACCTGGCCGGGCGGCGTGGGATGGAAGACGATCTCGCGGCGCTTCTGGATGTCGCAGGGAGACGTCATGCCATCCCTCTCTAGTCCTTGCCCACTTTCAGCAAGGATAGTCCCTTCAGCAGGATGAGGGCCTGGTTGAACTGGTAGTCGTGCTTGCTCACCACCTCTCCCGGTTCCGGACGCGCGCCGCCATCCTTTTTCACACCAAGCTTGTCGGCCTTGTCTTCGGCGGGTTCGGCTGACGGCGTGTCGCCCTGGCCGTTGGACAGATGCTTGTCCAGATCGGCCTCGCGCACCTCCAGCTTGGCGCCGTCGGTGGGGGAGATGGTGGCTTCTTCCACGACGATGTCGGGAACGATGCCCTTGGCCTGGATGCTGCGGCCGTTCGGGGTGTAATAGCGCGCCGTGGTGAGCTTGACGGCGGTGCCGTTGTTGAGCGGCAGGATGGTCTGCACGGAGCCCTTGCCGAAGGTCTGCGTGCCCACCACCAGGGCGCGCCGGTGGTCCTGCAGGGCGCCGGCGACGATTTCCGAGGCGGAGGCGGAGCCGCCGTTGACCAGCACCACCACGGGCACGGTCTTGACCCAGGCCGGCAGGCTCTTGAGGTAATCGCTCTCGGTGGGGCGCAGGTAGTTCTCGCGGTTGTTGGTGAGGCGCATTTTTGCGTCCTCGGCGCGGCCGTCGGTGTAGACCACCAGTTCACCCGGCTTGAGGAAGGCGCCGGCCACTCCCACGGCGGCATTCAGCAGGCCGCCCGGGTCGTTGCGCAGGTCGAGCACCAGACCCTTGAGGGCGGCGCCCTTGTTTTGTCCCTGCAACTCCTTCAGCGCCGAGACCAGGTTCTCGCCGGTATGCTCCTGGAACTGGGAGATGCGCACATAGCCGAAATCGGGTTCCACCAGCTTGTGCCGCACGCTCTTGATCTTGATGATCGCGCGCGTCAGGGTGATGGTCAGGGGCTTGGCCTCGCCCTTGCGCACCACGGTCAGCGTGATGTCGGTGCCGGGCTTGCCGCGCATCTTCTTGACCGCGTCGCCCAGGGTCAGGCCCTTCACCGGCGTATCGTCGAGCTTGATGACGAGGTCGCCGCTCTTGATGCCGGCGCGGAAAGCGGGCGTGTCGTCGATGGGCGCCACCACCTTGACGAAGCCGTCCTCCATGCTGACTTCGATGCCCAGTCCGCCGAACTCGCCCTGGGTACCGACCTGGAGTTCCTTGAAGGCCTCGCTGTCCAGGTAGGCGGAATGGGGGTCCAGACCCGAGAGCATGCCGTTGATGGCCTCGGTGATGAGCTTCTTGTCCTCCACCGGCTCGACATAGTCGCTCTTGATCTTGCCGAAGATCTCGCTGAAGGCGCGCAGATCCTCGATGGGCAGCGGCTGCGGTTCGCGGTTGGCGACCGCCGAATAGTTCAGGGTCAGCCCGGCGCCCAGCAGGATGCCGACAGCGACCAGTCCGATTTGTTTGAATTTGCTTGTCATACCGCCTCTAGATGCCGCGGATCGCTCCGAGTTCAACGGACCCAGGTGAGAGGGTCGAAAGGTTTGCCCTGGTGGCGCAGTTCGAAATAGAGGCCGGGTTCATCCTGACCCCCCGTGGCGCCCACCGCGGCCACCACGTCGCCCGCGCGCACGGACTCGCCCGGCAGTTTATACAAGCTTTCATTATTACTGTATAGGCTGAGGTAGCCGGCGCCATGATCGACGATGAGCAGGTTGCCGAAGCCGCGCAGCCAGTCGGCGAAGGCGACCTGGCCGCTGCCCACGGCGCGCACCTCCTGGCCCTGGCGCGCGCGGATGAATAGGCCTTTCCAGGCGGGGCCGCCGCCCTCGCGGCCCTGCCCGAACTTGTGGCGGATTTCCCCGGCCACAGGCAAGGCCAGCCTGCCGCGCAGGCGCGCGAAATCCAGGCCGGCGAGGCTCGCATCCGCCACGCGTTCCACCTTCTGGCCGGGCTTGGCGGCGGCTGGGCGGGCGGGCGTGATTTTCGCCAGCCGGGCGATGAGGGTGGCCAGGCGTTTTTCGTCGCGCGCCAGAGTGTCGATTTCCCTGCGCTGCTTGCGAATCTGCTCGGAGAGTTGGTAGAGCACCTGCTGGCGCTCGCCCTTCTCCGCCTCGAGGGTCTTGCGTTGCGCCACCTTGTCCCGCTGCACCCGTGTCAGGTCGTCGTTCTGCTGCCGGGTTTTCTCGTGCAGGCCACGCAAGCGGGCCAGGGACTCGCGATGCGCGCGGATGAGATCCGCCCGGGCGCGGCCGATGTAGCCGTAATACTCGAGATTACGCGCCACCTCGGACGGGTTCTGGCCGTTCAGCAGGAGTTTCATGGCATCGCCGCCGCCTTGCATGTAGCGTTCGCGCAGGAGTTCGGCGAGGCGTTTCTGCTGCTCGGCGATCTCTCGCTGGGTCGCGCGGGTGTCCTCGTTGAGTTGCCGCAAATCGCGGGAAAGCCGGCGTTTGCGCAGTTCCAGATCACGCAGGCCGCGGTTTATGTCGGAGATGCGCCGTTCTGATTTCTTCAGCGCGTCGGAGACCTCGGAACGGTCCTCGCGGGCTTGCTCCATTTCTTTCTGCAGGGCCTGGATGCGGCCGCGCAGTTCCTTCAGCTCCTGCTGTTTGCCGCTGTCAGGGGAGGCCGCCGCCGCCGAAGCGAACAGGGCCAGCAGCGAAACCAGCAGCGCGCGCACGGGGACGGCCGGATCGGTCAGTCCGGCGAATGCCTGAAGCGGATGAGCGGGCGGCCGCTCATTTCCGGCGGCTGCGGCAGGCCCATCATCCTCAGCAGGGTGGGGGCGATGTCTTCCAGGGCGCCGCTGTCCAGCATGTCGGCGGCGCGGCCGATGTAGACGAAGGGCACCAGATTGGTGGTGTGCGCCGTGTGGGGCTGCTTGGTGAGCGGATCCAGCATGGTTTCCGCATTGCCATGGTCGGCGGTGATCAGCACTTCCCCGCCCGTCGACTGCATGGCCTCGACCGCCCGGCCGATGCAGACGTCCACCGCTTCCACCGCCTGGATGGCGGCCTCCAGGATGCCGGTGTGGCCGACCATGTCGGTATTGGCGAAGTTGCAGATGATGGCGTCGTATTTACGGCTGAGTATGGCCTCGACCAGCTTGTCGGTGACTTCGAAGGCGCTCATTTCCGGCTTCAGGTCATAGGTGGCGACCGGCGGCGATTTCACCATGATGCGGTCTTCGCCCGTATAGACGGTTTCCTCGCCGCCGTTGAAGAAATAGGTGACGTGCGGATATTTCTCGGTTTCGGCGATGCGCAACTGGCGCAGGCCGAGGTTGGCGATGTATTCGCCGAAGCCGTTGCGCACCCGGTCCGGCGGGAAGGCCACCGGCAGGTCGAATTCCTCGCTGAAGCTGGTGAGCGTGCAGTAGCGACAGAGTCGCGGCACATATTCCCGCTCGAACTCGGCGAAATCCGGTGCCGTGAAGGCCCGCGTCAGCTGGCGCGCGCGGTCGGAACGGAAGTTCATGAACACCACGGCGTCGCCGTCGCGCATGCGCGGAGGCGCCTCGCCGGCCGGTGTGATGACCGTGGGTTTGACGAATTCGTCGGTCTCACCGCGGGCATAGGCCATTTCCAGGCCCAGATTGGCGGAAGGCGCGCTGAACTCGGCGCGGCCCAGAGTCAACAGATCGTAGGCGAGCTTGACCCGCGGCCAGCGGCGGTCGCGATCCATGGCGTAGTAGCGGCCGACGATGGAGGCGATGCGGCCCACGCCGAGGCCGTCGACCTTGTCCTGCAAACAACGCAGGTAGGCTTCCGCGCTTTTCGGCGGTGTATCCCGACCGTCCAGGAAGGCGTGCACGTACACATTGCGCAGACCGGCCTGCGCCGCCATGCCGAGCATGGCGTGGATGTGGTTCTCATGGCTGTGCACGCCGCCGTCGGACAACAGGCCGAAGAGGTGCAGGGTGGAGTCGCGCCGCTTGACCTGATCGATGACGTCGAGCAGCGTCATGTTGCCGGCGAAATGGCCTTCCTGGATGGCGCGGTCGATGCGCGTGAATTCCTGGTACACCACGCGACCCGCGCCGATGTTGAGGTGTCCCACCTCGGAGTTGCCCATTTGTCCGGCGGGCAGGCCGACCGCCGCTTCCGAGGCATGGATCAGGGTATGCGGATAGGTGTTCCACAACCGGTCCCAGTTCGGCTTGCGGGCCAGGGCGATGGCGTTGTGGTGGTCGGCCTCGCGGCAGCCGAAGCCGTCTAGAATGAGGAGCAGAACGGGCTTGACGGCGGGATGATTTGGCATCGGTCTATTTTATCTTTATTCAGGACGTAAATTTCGCTCGGTATTTTAGTATATTTGAATACTGTAGGGGTATACTCGCGCGAGCGGATCGTGACGCAAGGCGCCCGGCCGCCGGCCCTGGCACAACATTATTTGGCGGTACGGAGACAGCATGACCGAGTCCATTGAACTCATCGACAAGGACGAACACATCGAGCAGGCGTCGCGGGCCCTGAAGGCCATGTCGCACCCCCTGCGGCTGAAGATACTCTGCGTGCTCGGGGACAAGGAGGTGAGCGTGCAGGACATCGTCGAGAATGTCGGCACCTCCCAGAGCAACATCTCACAGCATCTCGCCATCCTGCGCGACAAGGGGGTGCTGCGTACGCGCAAGGACGCGAACCGTGTCTATTACCGCGTGGGCGATACCCGTACCCTGCAACTCATAGGCATGATGCGCGACGTTTTCTGCGCCTTTGCCAAATAAGCCGCTGCTTTAACAGACATCAACTCCCGAGCGCCGGCGCACGCAAGGTGCGCCGGAGGCGCCCTGTCGGTATCCGATGACCGGCCGGAGAGGGTCTCCCCCCCTGCAGATGGCCTGCGCATGTTGCGGATTTTCCCCTGAAGCGAGGCTATACAATATCCAGTGGCACTTACCTTGCCATAAGTTAATTTTATCTATAATATTAGCGTCCTCTAATACTTCGGTGCCCGCCCCTTGGGTCGGCATGCAAAAGGTGTGATATGTGGATTGCACGATCGAGCGGCAACATACTCGCCATCAGTCTGACCCTGGCCTGGGGCGCGGCGACTGCGGAAACCCTGACTTTGCGCCAGGCGGTGGAGGCCGCGTTAACCGGCAACCCGGACATGGCGGCCAGCCAGGCGCGGGTGGCGCAGGCCGAGGCGGGAACACGCCAGGTCGACGGCTCGCGTCTGCCGCGCGTCACCGTTTCCCTCCATGCCACGCAGACCAACGACCCCCTCGCCGCTTTTGGCCTGAGGCTGGGGCAGGAACGGATCAAGGCGGCGGATTTCAATCCGGCGACGCTGAACGACCCTTCGTCAATAAGCAATTTCAATAGTCGTGTCGAGGTCACCGCGCCCGTCTACAGCGGCGGCCAGATCAGCGCCCGTCGGGATGAGGCCCGCGCCTACGCCCGCGCTGCCCGCGACGGCGATCTGGCGGCGCGGCAGAACGTGTTGCTGAACGTGCTGGAGGCCTATCAGGGCGTGCATCTGGCCCGCGCCAACCTGCGCGTCAGCGAAAAGGCGCTGGCGGCCGCGACCGAATACGCGCGCGCCGCCGGCAATCTGCACAAGCAGGGCATGGCGGTGCGCAGCGACGTGCTGTCGGCGCGGGTGAATCTGGAGAATGCCCGGCTGCGCGTCAGCGAAGCCCGGCGCCATGAGGCCACCGCCCTGGACCGCCTGAAGCTGCTGATGGGCCGCGGTCTCGCCGAGACGGTCGATGTGGGTGACGAAGCGCGGCTCAAGCTGCCGGAGGGGGGCCTGGAGTCGTTGCGCGAGCAGGCCCTGGCCACGCATCCCGGCTTGCGCGCCTTGCGCGCCCAGGTCGAGGCGGCGCAGGCCGCGACACTGGCCGCGCGCGGCGCCAAGCTGCCGCAGGTCAACGTCATGGCCCGCCAGGACTGGAATGACGAAAATCTAGGCTTCGATGCCTCGTCCTACACCCTGGGCGGCAGCCTGTCCTGGAATCTGTTCGACGGCGGCGCCAACAACGCGGCCATCGACCGTGCCCAGGCGGCGCGCATGGAGCAGGTCGCGCGCCTGCGCCAGGCCGAGGCTGGCGTCATCTTCGGCCTGACCGAGGCGCGCCGCCGCGCGCTGGAGGCCGAAGAGCGTCTGGCGGCGCGCGAGGAGGCGACGAGGGAGGCCGAGGAGGTACAGCGCCTGACCAAGCTGCGCTACGAGAACGGCGTCACCACCCTGGTCGACCTGCTTTCCGCGCAGACGCTGCTCGACCGGGCCCGCGTCGACCTGGCCAGCGCCCGCTTCGACCTTTCGGTGAGCCGCGGGCAGGTGCTGCACGCCGCCGGCCTGCTGGATTTAGACCAACTTTGATGGGGATCGGACCATGTTGAAACAATTGCCCATTTCCCTGTTTATCGCCGCGCTCCTCGCCGGCTGCGGCAAGCAGGACCCGGCCTCCGGCCAGGCTGCCGCGCCGCGCGTCGTACCGGTAGAAATCGCGCCGGCATCGCTCCTGCGTGTCGCCGCCTATCAGCCCGCGCCCGCCACGCTGGTGGCGGAACAGCAGGTGCAGGTGGCTTCCCGCCTGATGGGCTACATCCGTTCCATCGACGTGGCGGAAGGACAGAGGGTGACGGTCGGGCAGCGCCTGTTCAGCGTCGATCCCGTCGATCTGCAGGGCCAGGTCGAGCAGTCCCGCGCCGGCGTCAAGCAGGCCGAGGACGCGCTGGCCGACGCCAGGCTGGAGTACAAGCGCTTCGAGGCCCTGTACAAGGAAGAGGCGGTCACTCGCCAGCAGTTCGAGAAGATGAAGCTGCAGCACGACATCGCCGAATCCCGCCTGAACCAGGCCCGCGCCGGGCTTGATACCGCCACCGGCCAGTTGCGCTACGCCAGCGTCACCTCGCCCATCGCTGGCGTGGTCACGCGCAAGCTGGCGCACGCCGGCGATCTGGCGGCGCCCGGACGTCCGGTGCTGGTGGTGGAGAATCCCGGCCGCCTGCAGGTGGAAACCCAGGCGCCCGAAGCGGTGCTGGGCGGTCTCAAGCCTGGCGCGCAGATTCTGGTCGAGGTGGAGGGCCGGGAGCGCCCGCTGTCCGCCCGCCTGGCGCGCGTGTCGCCCGCCGCCGATCCGGTCACCCGCACCTTCCTGGTCAAGCTCGACATCGACGGCGCCGGCCTGAAGAGCGGCCTATTCGCGCGCGCCCTGTTCCCCGCCGGCGAGCGCGAGGTGCTGACGGTGCCCGCCGCGGCTCTGGTGCGTCGGGCCGGCATCGAGGGCGTGTTCGTGGTCGGCGCCGACGGCATCGCGCGGTTCCGCATGGTGCGCGCCGGCGCCCGCCAGGACGGCGCGGTCGAGGTGCAGGCCGGGCTTGCCGCCGGCGAGCGCGTGGTCACCGGCGGCGCCCTAAAGCAGCTCGAATCCGGCGACAAGGCCGGCGCCTGAGCGCCCGACGAGAGGGAAACGCGCCATGTCCACGAACGGTTCGCAGATCAACATCGCCGGCAAGCTGGCCGAAACCTTCCTTGAATCCAAGATCACGCCCCTGGTCATCCTCGGCCTGTTCATGCTGGGGATGCTGGCGCTGGGCCTGACGCCGCGCGAGTACAACCCGCAGATCGTGGTACCGGCGGCCAACATCGTCGTCAGCAAGCCAGGCGCCTCCGCCGAGGAGGTCAACAACCTGATCGTCAAGCCCTTGCAGGCGATCATGCACGCCCAGTCCGGCGTCGACCACAGCTACGGCTATGCCGCCAACGACTACGGCGTGGTCACCGTGCAGTTCGAGGTGGGCGAGGATCAGGAACAGAGCCTGGTGAAGCTGTACAACCAGCTCGTGCAGAACATGGATCGCATCCCGCCCGGCGCCTTTGAACCCATCGTCAAACCGATCAACGTCGACGACGTGCCCATCCTGACCGTCACGCTGAGTTCGCGCGAGCACGACGACCGCGTCCTGCGCGAGATCGGCGCGCGCCTGCTGGAACACCTGCGCAACGCGCCGGGCGTGTCGTTCACCCAGCTCATCGGCGGCCGCGCGCCGGCCCTCAACGTGTGGATCGATCCGCAGCGCGTGGCGGGCGCCGGCTTGAGCCTGGACCGCGTCGACCAGGCCCTGCGCGGCGCCAACGTGTCGGCGCCGCTGGGCGCGCTGACGCGCGACAACCGCGCGACGCCGCTGCGCCTGGACGGCTTCCTGGGCAGTGCCGAGGAGGTGGGCGCCATCGTCGTCGGCGTCTCCCAGGGCCGCCCGGTGTATTTGCGCGACATCGCGCGCGTCGAGCAGGGCGGCGCCGAGGTGGAAGAGGCGACCTGGATCGGTTTCGGTCCGGCCGCCGGCAAGGCCGGGGGCGCCGGCGCCTCGGCGGCGGTGACCCTGGCCATCGCCAAGAAGGCCGGCGCCAACGCGGTCGACGTCACCGCCGCCGTACTGGCCAAACTGGACGACCTGAAACGCCAGGCCATCCCCGAAGGCGTCGAGGTGAGCATCACGCGCGACGACGGCGAACGCGCCGACGCCGCCGTCGACCTGCTGGTCGAACACCTGGGCATCGCCATCTTCACGGTGATCCTTTTGATGTGGTGGTTCCTCGGCTGGCGCGAGGCGGGCATCGTCACCCTGACCATCCCGCTCATCCTCTTCATCGTCCTCGCGGTCGGCCTGGTGCTCGGCCAGACCATCAACCGCATCACCCTGTTCGCGCTGATCCTCGCCCTGGGCCTGCTGGTGGACGACTCCATCGTCGTCATCGAGAACATCCATCGCCACCTGCACCACGGCAAGGTGAAGATGGAGGAGTTCGGCAAGACCCTGGTCAACGCCACCAACGAGATCGGCAACCCCACCAACGTCGCCACCCTGGCGGTGATCCTCGCTTTCATTCCGATGGCCTTCGTCACCGGCATGATGGGTCCCTTCATGCGCCCCATCCCCATCAACGTGCCGGTGGCCATGCTCGCCTCGCTGCTCATCGCCTACTCGGTGGTGCCCTGGGCTGCGCGCCGGGCGCTGCGCGGCAAAGCCCTGCGCGAGATGGAGAAGCGCGCAACCATGGAGGACCAAGGCCATGCCCAGGAGGACCCGCTGCGCCGCATGTATCTGGCGGTGGCGCGGCCGCTGATGGACAGCGCGGCCAAGCGCAACCTGTTCTTCCTGGTGGTGGTGATCCTGCTGATCGGCGCCATGCTCATGCCCGCCTGGCAGTTCGTCCGTCCCGCCGGCATGAACGGCCCGCTGTCGCCGCTGGGCGTCGAGTTGAAGATGCTGCCCAACGACGACACCAACACCATGCTGCTAGAGATCGACATGCCGGCCGGCACCGCGCTGGCCGCCACCGACGGCGTCGCCCGCGCGGTCGGCGAGACGCTGGCGCGCCACGCCGAGGTGGCCGATTACCAGGCATTCGTCGGCATGGCGGCGCCCATCGACTTCGCCGCCCTGGTGCGCGGCGACATGCTCAAACGCGGCGAGAATCTGGCGCAGATCCGCGTCAATCTGAGCGACAAGGGCGACCGCTCGCTGTCCTCGCACGACATCGCCGATGAGTTCCACGCGGCGCTGAGCGACGTGCGCGCGGCTTATCCGGAGGCGCGCATCAAGATCTACGAAACGCCGCCCGGCCCGCCGGTGCCCTCGCAGGTGCTGGCCGAATTGTACGGGCCCGACTACGACGCCTTGCGCGCCGCCGCCGGCGAGGTGCGCGCCGCCTTCGATCAGGTATACGGTCTGATCAACGTCGATGACAGCGTCACCGCCGACGTCCAGGGTTACCGCGTGCGCGTCGACGCCGAGAAGGCCATGCTCGCCGGCGTCGCCCCGGCGCAGGTGGCCAAGCTGCTGCGCGACTACGTGTCCGGCTTCAAGATCGGTACCCTGCACGCGGACGACGCGCGCGAACCGATCGACATCAGCGTGCGCCTGCCGCGCGAACAGCGCGCCGACCCGGACAGCCTGCTCAGCCTGCGCGTCGCCAACGCGCAGGGGGCGCAGATTCCGTTGTCGGCCATCGCGACGGTGGAACGGCAAACGGAAACGAAGCCGATCCACGCACGCGACCTGCACGCCAACGTCATGGTCGGCGGCGAGATGCTGAAATCCAGCCCGGTCTACGCGGTCCTCGCGCTCGACCAGATGCTGGACGGCAAGCCCCTGCCCGGCGGCGTCACCTTCACCACCGGCAACCTCGGCTTCACCGAGGCGCAGCCCAAGGATGTGGTGGACTACACCCTGCTGTGGGGCGGCGAGATGCGCCTCACCTTGGACGTGTTCCGCGACCTGGGTTCGGCCTTCATCGTCGCCCTGGTGCTGATCTACCTGACGCTTACCGCCTACTACAAGTCGTTCATGCTGCCGATCATCGTCATGGGCGCCATTCCGCTCACCCTGGTCGGCGTGTTCCCCGGCCACTGGGCGATGGGCCAGGCCTTTACCGCCACCTCGATGATCGGCGTCATCGCCCTGGCCGGCGTGGTGGTGCGCAACTCGCTGCTGCTGATCGACTTCATCCTCGACTACCGGCGCCAGGGCTACTCGCTGGAAGAGGCGGTGATGGAGGCCGGCGCTGTGCGCTTCCGTCCGATCCTGCTCACCGCGCTGGCGATCATCGCCGCCTCGGCGATCATGGTCACCGACCCGGTGTTCGGCGGTCTCGCCGTATCGCTGATCTTCGGCACCTTCGCCTCGACCGCGCTGACCCTGGTGGTGATTCCCTTGCTGTACCTGCTGTGGCAGCGCCGCCAGCCATCCGCCGCCGCCGCTTGACCATCACTCTCAACCGACCTGTAAGGAGCTTCCCATGAGCATCGAGAACATCGTCCGCATCGTCGCCGGTTTCTTCATCCTGCTGTCGCTGGCCCTCGCCCACATGATGGGTCAGGCCGACCTGACGCAGGTGAGCTGGCTGTGGTTCACCGCCTTCGTCGGCCTCAATCTGTTTCAGTCCGGTTTCACCAACTTCTGTCCGCTGGTCAACATCCTCAAGAAGATGGGCTTCAAGGAAGCCGGCGCCTCCTGCAACTGAGGTTAAAATCTCGGCCTTCGCTTTCTTGCCGCCGTAGCCCATGGAATTCGTACTGCAAAACATCTGGCTCATCCTGCTGGTCGTGGTCTCCGGCTTCATGCTGTTCGGCGGCGGCCTGTTCGGCCGGCTCTCCGGCATCAAGCAGGTGGGCCCGCAGGAGGCGGTGTTGCTGTTCAACCACGAGGATGCCCTGGTGCTGGACGTGCGCGAGCAATCCGAATGGGCCGACGGCCACATCGCCAGGGCCAAGCACGTGCCCCTCGGCCAGTTGAAGAACCGCATGGGCGATCTGGACAAGTTCAAGGACAAGCCCATCGTCGCCGTATGCCGCAGCGGCAACCGCTCCCGGCACGCCTGCGGCCTGCTGCGCAAGGCCGGCTTCGAGAACGTGCACAACCTGGCCGGCGGCATGCAGGCCTGGGAACAGGCCGGACTGCCGAGAGAAAAGTAGACGCGAGCAGGCGGTTTCTAGGCCCCACTGGAAAGGACACGCAATGCCCCCCGTGAAGATGTACTGCACCGCCGTATGCCCTTACTGCATCATGGCCGAGAAGCTGTTGAACAAGAAGGGCGTCAGCCGGATCGAGAAGATTCGCATCGATCTCGATCCGGTCCAGCGCGACGAGATGATCCGCATCACCGGCCGCCGCACGGTGCCGCAGATCTACATCGGCGACCGTCACGTCGGCGGCTTCGACGACATTTCCGCGCTGGACGCGGCGGGTGAACTGGATCCCCTGCTGGCCGCCTGAACCTCACGGCGCTTGAATTCGCGGCGGCCCGCCGCCATTTTGCTGCCAGTGTCCTGATGCACGGAGCCCAGTCATGGAACTCGTCTGTCCCCACTGCGGCGCGGTCAACCGCGTGCCCGACGACCGCCTGAAGCAGCAACCGAAATGCGGCAAATGCGGCGCCGAAGTGCTGCCCGCCCATCCCGTCGAACTCATTGCCGCGAACTTCGACAAGTTCATCGCCAGAAACGAACTGCCCGTGCTGGTGGATTTCTGGGCGCCCTGGTGCGGCCCCTGCAAGATGTTCGCTCCCACCTTCGCGCAGATGGCCGGCCAGTACCTGGGCCGGGTGCGTTTCGCCAAGGTGAACACGGAGGCGGAACAGGGGCTGGCCGCCCGCCACGGCATCCGCAGCATCCCCACGCTGGCCCTGTTCAAGGGCGGGCGGGAAGTGGACCGGGTGGCCGGCGCGTTGCCGCCGCAACAGTTGCAGGCCTGGCTGGCGCGGTATTGAAGGGGTCCGCGAAGCCGTAATGGTGAGAGGCTATAATTTCCGGCCTTCTTTCCCAACCCGGATCCCGTCATGACCGATCAGCAACCGCAACAACAAGCCCTGCCCGTCTTCCAGATCGAGAAGATCTACGTCAAGGATCTCTCCGTCGAGGTGCCCAGCGCGCCCGCCATCTTCCTGGAAAGGGACCCGCCGCAGATCGACATGCAGCTCAACACCCAGAGCGCGCCGGTGGATACCGGCAACGGCATCTACCAGACCATCCTGACCCTGACCATCAACGCCAAGATCAAGGACAAGGTCGCCTTCCTGGTCGAACTGCAACAGGCCGGCATCTTCCGCATCCAGAACGTGCCGCAGGAGGCGATGGAGCCGGCCCTCGGCATCGGCTGCCCGAACATCCTCTTCCCCTACGCCCGCGAGGCGGTGTCCGACGCCGTGCTGAAAGCCGGCTTCCCGCCGCTGATGCTGCAACCCGTCAATTTCGAGGTGATGTACATGCAGCAACAGCAGGCTCTGCAGCAGCAAACGCAGCAGCCGAACTGACCCCGCGCCGGGCATGGTGCGCATGAGCCCAGCGCGCGGCGACGAGCGGGTGGCCCGGTGAGCATCGCCGTGCTCGGCGCCGGCGCCTGGGGGACCGGCCTGGCCATCCGCCTGGCCGGGCACAGTGCGGTGAGGCTGTGGACGCGTTCCGCCGAGCACGCGGCGGCCATGGCGCGCGACCGCGAGAATCACCGCTATCTGCCCGGCTTCGCCCTGCCCGCGGGGCTGGCGCCAACCGGCGAGCTGGCCGCCGCGCTGGCGGATGCAGACCTGATCGTCGCCGCCGTGCCCAGCAACGGCTTCCGTTCCTTGCTCCTGGAGTTGCGCCAGCGCGGCGCGCGGCAGCCCCTGGTGTGGCTGTGCAAGGGTCTGGAGACCGGCACGCGCAAGCTGCCGCACGCGGTGCTGGCGGAAACCTGGCCCGAGCATCCGCCGGCCGCCGTGCTGTCGGGCCCCAGCTTCGCCAAGGAAGTGGCGCAGGGCCTGCCCGCTGCGCTCAGCGTGGCCAGCGACGACGCGGATTTCGCCCGGCAGGTCGCGCGCCAGCTGCACGATTCCCGCCTGCGCCTTTATTCCGGCAGCGACGTGGTGGGCGTGGAACTGGGCGGCGCGGTGAAGAACGTCATCGCCATCGCCGCCGGCATTTCCGACGGCCTGGGCTTCGGCTGCAACGCCCGCGCCGCGCTGATCACGCGCGGTCTGGCCGAGCTGACCCGGCTCGGCCTGAAGATGGGCGGGCATCCGGAAACCTTCATGGGTCTGTCCGGCATGGGCGATCTCATCCTCACCTGCACCGGCGATCTCTCGCGCAACCGGCAACTGGGCCAGCGCCTGGCCGCCGGCGAAAGCCCGGAAGGCGCCCTGCGCGAACTCGGGCACGTGGCCGAAGGCGCCACCACCGCCGTGGAGGTGGACGCCCTGGCGCGCGAACTGGGCGTCGACATGCCCATCACCGAGGCGGTAGCGCGGGTGCTCGGCCAGGAATTGGCGCCGCGCGAGGCGGTGGCCGCCCTGCTCGCGCGCGACCTCAAGGACGAAGGCGCCTGACGCGGCCGTGCGGCCGGCCACGCCGCCCATGCCCCCGCAGTCCGCACCGAGTCCGTTCGCGGCGCGCCACGCCCGCTGGACGGAACTGCACGCCCGCCACGGCCCCGCCCGCGCCTATCCCTACGCCTGGCGCCTGCCCGAGCTGGCGCGCGGCGAGGGGCGACGCGCCAGCGTCCGCGCGGCGCTGGCCTTGAGCCTGACGCTGTACGGCTTGGGGCGCTTCCCGGAAGCCCAGCGCAAGCTGCCGCCCGATCTATTTTTCGATGAGGATGACGCCGAGTTGGCGGCCGCCGTCGACGATCTGCGCCGCCGCTGTCTCTGGTGGATGGGCGAGGACGTCGCGCCGCCGCCCGATGCGTCGCCGCCCGGCTGCGCCCAGGCTCCCGCCGCGTTGCTGCGGCGCGCCTATTTCCACTTTCTCGGCGACCGGCCGCTGCCGCCGGCGGATGCTGCCTGGCAGGCGGCTCCGGGCGTGGACGACTTGCCAGGCGCGTGGCTAACTCTGTTGCGGCACTGGTCGCGCCTGCGCGTGGGCCAGCCGGCGCCCGCCAGCGACGCCCATGCGGCGCTCGCCGCCTTGTGCCGCCAGGCGCCGGCCGAGGCGGCGCACGCCGTGGCGGTGTTCGCCGAGGCCGCCTTCCACCAGCATGCCGCCCTGTCCCTGGTCTGGCTGGAGGAGGCCCTGGAACAGGGCGAACGTTTCGGCCAGCATCACCTCAAGGCCCGCCTGCTCCACCTCAAGGCCCGCGCCCTAGCGGCCGGCGGCGCCCTGCGCGAGGCCGACCGTTTCCTTGCCCTGGCGCGCGAGTGGGCGGCGCGTCAGGGGGCTTGGCGGGCGCTGCGCGACATGGCGCTATGATGCACTGCACAAATCTCCCTGCCCACCATGCCGCCCCTGCCGGAAACCCTGACCACGCGCCTTTCCTCCCTGCTGCGCCGGGCGCCGGTGACCTGTCCGCCGGACACCCCGATTCGCGCCGCGCTGGGCATGATGCGCCGCGACAAGGTGGACTCGATCCTGCTGGTAAACGCCGACGGGCGGCCGGCCGGAGTCTTCACCCTCAATGACCTGCGCGACCGTGTGGCGGCCGAGGAGTGCGATCTCGACTGGCCCATGCGCACGGTGATGACGCCCACCCCGTTCTTCCTGGATGGCGACGCCACCGCCCTGGAAGCCGCCCCGGCCATGGCGCAGCGCCTGATTCACCACGGGGTGGTGACTTTGGCCGAGGGCCGCATACTCGGCGTGGTCTCGGAGAAGGACCTGTTCGCCCTGCAACGCCTGGGGGTGGGCCACATCGCCGCCGGCGACCGCGAAGCGGAAAGTGACCAGGCGCAACTTGCGGCCCTGGGACTGGGTGTCGCGCCACTGCGGCGCCTGGATCGGGTAGTCGAGGGGACGCGGTTTCGGCAGGCGGCCGATGGCGACGATGCTGCTGCCGGCCATGTCGTGCAGGGAGAAGCGGAAATCCTCCGCCTGGCCGGGGAAAACAGCTGGTAGGTCGCCGCCAGGCGCGGGAACTCGCTGGTCATGCCGGGCGCGGCAAGAAGCGGGCCCGGTTCTTGTTCAGCCGCCCGTCACCGGCGGAAACAGCGCCACCTCGTCGCCCTCACGCAGCGCGGCGCCGGCGGCGGCGATGTCCTGGTTCACCGCCATGCGGAAGTTGCGGCCGGGCGCCAGGGCCTCGGCCCAGGCGCCGCCGCGCGCGCGCAGGGCGGCGAGCAGGTCGTCGAGGGTGGGCGCGTCGCCGTCCAGGGCCAGGGTTTCCCGGTCCAGGCCGAGCGTCTCGCGCAGGCGGGCGAAGTAGAGAACGCGGATCTGCATGATGTCGATTCCTCGGAGGCGGCTAGGTTAGCAGTTTGCCGGCCGGGTCGGCGTTCAGCTTCGCACCCAGGCCAGGATGAAGGCGGCGATGCCGGCATCGTCCCGCAGCGGCAGATAGGGCAAGGCGCCGCCGGGGTCGCGGTCCGCCGCCACCGCGATCACCCGCGCATCGCCCGGATGCAGCCAGGGCTGGGCGTTGGCTTCGCGCCAGACCTCGATCTTGGCCAGTTCGGCGTGGCGGAAACCTTCCACCAGCACCAGGTCGCAGGGCGAGAGGCGGGCGACGTGCTCGGCGAGGCCCGGCTCCGGCGCGCCGCGCAACTCGTTCACCAGCATCCAGCGGTGCGGCGAGGTGAGCAGCACCTCGCGCGCGCCGGCCTGGCGGTGGCGCCAGGAATCCTTGCCGGGAGTGTCCACCGCGAAATCGTGATGGCTCTGCTTGATTACGGAAACGACCAGGTCCGCCGCCGCCAGGCGCGGCAGCAGGCGTTCGATCAGGGTGGTCTTGCCGGCGCCGCTGTAGCCGGCGAATCCCAATGTTTTCATGGCGTTCGTATGCAGGAATGCGGGGTACGTCGACGGTGGGGCGCGGTCAGGCATGTCACCGGTTCATGATCCAGATCAAGGCGAGTCGATGCCGACTTGTCGAAGATCAAGACCCGTGCTTCACTGGTCGCGGGCAATCGTCGACATTCTGCCGCGCGAATTTCGCCGAGAAAACCTCCCGCCGAGAAAACCCATGCACACCCTGGTTGACCGCTTCGGACGACGCATCGAATACCTCCGGCTATCCGTCACGGATCGCTGCGACCTGCGCTGCGCCTATTGCATCCCCGAAGGCTTCAAGGGCTTCGAGGAGCCCGAGCACTGGCTCAACTTCGACGAGATCGAGCGGCTCATGCGCCTGTTCGCCGGGCTGGGCCTGAAGCGCCTGCGCCTGACCGGCGGCGAACCCCTGCTGCGGCGGAACATCGTCGAACTGAGCCGCCGCCTCGCCGCCATTCCCGGCATCGAGGACCTGTCCATCTCCACCAACGCCACCCAGCTCGCCGAGACGGCGACGGATCTGAAGGCGGCGGGCGTCACCCGCCTCAACGTCAGCCTCGATTCGCTGCGCGCCGAGGGCGTGGAAAAGATCAACGGCCGGCCGGTGCTGGACAAGATCCTCGCCGGCCTGGAGGCCGGCCGCGCCGCCGGCTTCAATCCCATCAAGGTCAATATGGTGGCGATGCGGGAAAACGCCGACGAGATCGACGACATCGTCGCCTACTGCATGGAAAACGGCTTCGTGCTGCGCCTCATCGAAGTCATGCCTATGGGCGACACCGCCCGCAAGATGGGCTACGTCGACCTGCAACCGGTGAAGGCGCAACTCAAGCAACGCTTCGGCCTGGTCGACACGGTCATGCCCGGCGGCGGCCCGGCGCGCTACCTGGGCACCCCGGACGGACGCTTCACCGTCGGCTTCATCACCCCCATATCGCAGCACTTCTGCGAGACCTGCAACCGGGTGCGACTGACCGTCGACGGCGTGCTGCACCTGTGCCTGGGCCAGGAGGAGCGCATGGACTTCCGCGCCCTCATGCGCGCCGGCGCCAGCGACAAGGACATCGTCGAAGCCATCCGCCTGGCCATCGACCTCAAGCCGGAACGCCACGAGTTCATCGAAGCGCCGCAAAAGCTGGTGCGCTTCATGAACATGACCGGCGGCTGAAGTCCGAGCGGCCACTCCCAAGCGTGCAGGCGAGGGCGCCTGAGCGCGCTCAGCCGCCCAGCTTTTTGCCGCGCACCGCCGGCAAACTCGCGAGCCGCCAATTCAGGCGCGCCCAACACCAGAAATCCCCCAAGGAACCCACTGCGGCACCCGCTTCCATGCCCAGGAAGCGCGCCGCCCGCAACAAGGCCGGCAAGGGATCGGCGGTGTCGAGGGGCGCGGCCAGGGTCTGCTTGGACAGCTTGTCGCCCGCCGCGTCCAGCACCACCGGCAGGTGCATGTACATCGGGGTGGGATAGCCCAGCGCCCGCTGCAACACGATCTGGCGGGGCGTCGAGGCGAGCAGGTCGGCGCCGCGCACCACGTGGGTGATGCCCTGCTCGGCGTCGTCCACCGCCACCGACAGTTGGTAGGTGAACACCCCGTCGGCCCGCTTCAGCACGAAATCGCCGCATTCCCGGGCGATGTCGCAGGCCACCCTGCCGAGCAGGCGGTCATCGAACGCCACCCGCATCTCCGGCACCCGCAAGCGCCAGGCCGGTTCCCGCGCCGGGTCGCCGCGCCAGCCGAGCTCCCGGCAGGTGCCGGGATAGACCGGCCCGTCGACGCCGCGCCGCGCCACTTCGGCGACCTCCTTGCGGCTGCAATGGCAGCCATAGACCAGACCCATTGCGTCCAGCCGGTCCAGCGCCGCCTGATAGGCCGCGCCGCGGCCGCCCTGGTAGGCCACCGGCCCGTCCCACTCGAACCCGAAGGCTTCCAGGCCGCGCAGGATCGCATCCGTGGCGCCGGCCACCACCCGCGGCGGGTCGACGTCCTCGATGCGCAGCAGCCACTCGCCGGCCTGGGCGCGGGCATCCAGGCAGCTGCCCAGGGCCGCCACCAAAGAGCCGAAATGCAGCGGCCCCGAGGGTGTGGGGGCGAAGCGGCCGCGATAGGGGGATGGATGCATGGCGTGAGCATACCTCCTCACGCGGGGCGCAATTCTTCCGGATAACGGCGCCTAAGATAGCCGCATCATGCCAGCAATGGCCGCCTACCACCCGTTTTAGCCCACCGTGCGGCAAGAAAATTCAATCAGACGGTGGGTTTTGCAAGAGGCTCAGGGTTATTCGTTTTGCTCAAAGGTGCTCATCAGGCCCGCCTCGACCGCCGGATACAGATCGCTCGCGGTGGCTTTGCCAGTCCGGTGCTTTCTCAGGCCAGCATCCAAGAATTCAGATCCAGCCCGACCACCCGGCCCTGAGCCATGCGCATCGCCAAAAATTCCGCTCTACCAGCCTGATGCTGAGAACTGCATCGATTCCGTATCCCGCCGTAGCGTCACCTCGTGCGGTGACACGGCCAGGTACCAAGTCTGCCGCTCGGCGTGCGGCTTGGGCTTGGCGAAGCCCGCCGGCGTCAGCAACGCCAGGCACCATGACGGCTGCAGATCACGTACCGACCGATACAAAATGCCACCGACGTCGGCCTCACGGGCGACCCGCGCAAACTGCTGCGTCGGCCCGTAATCGGTGGGGTGCTGCCAGATAGAAGCGTCCGCATCGAACGGAGGATGTCGCAGATCCACCACTGGCGTGGCCACCCCCACCCGAAAGGCTGTGTGTGCCACCGGCTCAAGGCGTTCAAGGTCGACGGCGTCCTTCAGAAACTTCCAGCGCCAATAGCCAAGCTCTGCAGCAGCCGTCCTCACCGACTCCGCCCCGTAAAAAACGCCCGGGTCCGTCACCGCCCGAAATCGCGAGCCGCCCCGCCTGGGGTCGTAGCGAAACGGCGTGGCCAGCAGGTAGTCCAGACCTGCAGTGTCATCAGGCTGAGGCGGCTTGCTCGATTCCAGCAAGGACTCCAGCAGATCCTGCTCGTCGCGGTTGTCGACCAGTTTCATGGTGGCTGCGATGTGCTGCGACTCCACCATGCGCCACGCCTGGCCGCGCCAGGCAAAGGACTCAGACGAGACCGCGGGAGGCGTCCAGGTAGTGAACGACACGAACAAGCCCTTCTGTTTGACGAATCAGATCCACCGGGCGGCCATTGAGCCCCCGGTTCTCGCTGTTGAGCCACTGGCGTGCCGTCTGCTCATTGCCAACGATGGAATCCAGCGATCGAAACACGCGCACGAACAGCAAGGCGAATTCCCATTCCTTGCGGCGCTCATCGAGCTTGTACTCGCCGTTGTAGAGGCGGGTCACCGTGGGCGGACTGACACCCAGGATCTTGGCGAGCAAGGCGCGCGAGATGTCCAGCCGTTCAGCGGCACGAGCTACGGCTTTGGTCAGTGCCGAGGATGGGTCTGGCTTGGCGACGAGGTTGCGGGCAGATGCACTCATGATCAGCCTCCTTTCCTATGGAAACAATAACACACCTATATTCCCTCAGAAATCCATACTCGCGGTCTGGTTCAAGGCGGTGCTACACGCTGGCCTTTGCACTGGAGGAACAAGGGATGGATCATGTTTACGATCATCTGAAAAATCCCGCTCGCGTCCTTGATCAGTTGCCAGACTGGATAACGCAACACCAGGAGTACAGTGAAGCGCACTTCAGCGAAGCACTGACCCAGATCGCTGAGGTTTGGCCAGTTTTGTTTCCGTTTTTCAAGAACCAGATGGTGTTGCGCGTGCTGGACCGGGTCACGGTGCATCGCGATGGCATCACGAGTCGGCTGCATGTCGATGGCCTTGTCGAATTGATCCGCGAGTTCTTGCAGGGCAAAGGCCGCCCCAACAGCATCCGCGACATCTTTGATCGGGCGGCCGCAGCCAAGCCAAAGAAGCCGCGACGGTGATTCTCTGTTTCTGAAAAAGAGGTGTGTCGCGGTTTGACTATGGACTGGTCGCAGCCTGACCACTGTTGGCGACGAACTCAACTTGCCCGACACACGCGCAAGCCGTTGTCGTGAAAGGGGTTCTGCGTGTGCCTGACGCGAGCAGTTCTGCACTTTTATTTGAGAACCGAGAGCAAAACAGAGTCAAACAGGCCGGCAAACAGCACCAAAACAGGTTCGAACTGCCGACACGCAGGCGCCGGGAGTGTGGCGTAACCCTTTGACAGATACAGGGAAATCCAGAAATTAAAAGGCCAACCTGATGACAGGTTGGCCGAAAACGTGGTGGTGATGGGCAGAATCGAACTGCCGACCTGTGGGTTATGAATCCACCGCTCTAACCGTCTGAGCTACATCACCGCGGCAGAAAAGAGGCGCGGATTATCCCGGCCACCCCCCAGCTATGTCAATGATTGGGCGAGGGAAAGCGAGGCGAGACAAGGCAACTTGTCCTGGCCGCGAGCACGCGACCAGGACAAAACACGACACCCGCGCGAGGGTGTGGCTGTACTCACTTTTTCCTGGAGATGTACTTCTCCACCGCCTCGCGCTTCAACGCGCCCACGTTGTACGCCACCATCTTGCCCTCCGGGTTGTACAGGTAGGTGGTCGGCAAACCGGGGACGGAACCGATCTGGGCGGCCATGGCCTTGTCGCCGAGAATGATCGGGTAGCTGACCATCATCTGCTCGGCGTATTGCAGGACCTGCTTGGGATCCTTGTATTCCAAGGCGATGCCCAGCACCACCAGGTTGTTCTTCTTGTCCTCGTGCAGGGCGACCAGGTCGGGTATTTCCTCCAGACAGGGCGGACACCAGGTGGCCCAGAAATTGACCAGCACCCATTTGCCCTTGTATTGGGCCAGGCTGTGGCTCTTGCCCTTGCTGTCCACCAGGGTGAAGGCGAGCGTCGGGAAGGCCAGCAAATAGAGCAGGGCGACGAGGACAAGACGTCGGATCATGACGGGCTCCGGATAGGGGTCGGAAATGGAGTCGAAGAAGACGGCGAAGTTCAGCCTGATGCTGCGAACGCGGTGATTTCCACGCCGTCCGGGCAAACGCCTATGCGCCGCCGCGGCGCAAAAGTAGAATCCGGCCAGAGGAGTTACGGAATGTCCATACTGCCCAGATATGCCCTGCCGGACCGCGAATCGGCCCGGACTATAAACGTGGAGACGAAACCCAGGCAAGTCGAGGCCTGGCTGGGACGTCTGCCGCTGTCGAATCCGCTCGAGGCGGCCGAGGAACTATCGGATTATCTGGCCACCCTCAACGCCATCGAGGTGAGTCACGACACCCGCGCGAAGATCGTCGAGCGCCTGGCGCCCGTGGTCGAGGAACTCGTTGCCTCGCTCTACGAGCAATACGGCAACGCGCCCCTGCCGCTGCCGCCCAAGTCACACCGCAACGCCATGCTTGCAAAGAAGCTGTTGCGCGGTATGGCGGACGCCTACAAGGTGCTGCTGGTGGACTGGCTGCGCCGGCGCTTCCACCTGTTCGGCGGCAATCCGGCGCCGGTCTACCTGCAACGCATCCTGCTCGCCCTGCAGGCGGTGCTGGAAATCAGTTTCGAAATCCACGATCCCGTCCCCGAGGGGATCTGGGTGGACCTGCACCAGACCTACAACTACGCGCTGCGCAGCGGGCTGAAAGATGTGATTCCGGAGGGCGCCGCGAAGATGCTGGCGCCCGAGCAGATCTACAAATCCTCGCTGCTCATGGCCCTGGCGGATCCTTATCGCCTGCCCCAGGTGGAAATCCCCTGGGCGCGCGACATCATCGCCCGCTTCTCCAACCTGGTCGGGCTCAACCCGGCCGAGGCATCGGTGCAGGCCCGTTCCGGCCTGTTCCTCGTCGACGTCAACACCGACGCGCCGCCCAAGCCGGTGACGCGCGAGGCCCACCCCACCAATCCGCGTTGGGACCTGCTGCTCAACACGGCGGAACTGGTCAAGCACCTGGCCCTCATCGCCACGCAGATCAAGGGTCGGGAGGATCTCGACAAGCTGGGCCTGCCGGAAGCCGCGCGCGATCCAGCTTATCCGGCGATGCTGCATCGCCTCAAGCAGAATCTGGGCGCTTCCCTGCAACGCCAGTCGCAACGGCGGCGGCACCAGGACGGCTGGGAAGTGGAGGTCTGCTTCGGCCTCAAGTCGGTGCACCACCTGATCGCCCCGCCCAGCCGCGGCGATACCATCCACTACGGTCTGGCGAGTAAGGAGCCGCCGCCGGTCGTGCTGCGCTGCAAGACCCTGAATGACAGCATGGGCGGCCTTTCCCTCGGCAAGCGGGGTACCCAGGGCATGCAGATCCGCGTCGGCGACGCGGTGGGCGCCCGTCAGGGCGGCCCGACCTGGAGCGTGGGCCTGGTGCGCTGGTTTCGCACACCCGCCGAGGGCGAGATCTCCTTCGGCGTGCAGTTGCTCTCCCCGCAGGTGCAGGCCATCCAGTTGCGCCGCCCGGACAACGGCCGCCAGTGGCCCTGCCTGCTGCTGCACCCCAGTCCGGCGGGGCCGCAGGGCATGCTGTTGATGGCGCAGTCCGGCTGTTTCCTGCCCGAGGGCCCCGTGGAAATGCGCGCCCCGAAAGGCGCCCTGGAGGTCTACATCGGCAAGCGCATCGAAGCCACCCCCAGCATCGAGATCTTCCGCTTCCAGCCGGAAGCGCCCGCACCGACCTCCGGCTGACCGCCGGGCTGCGCGACGGTTCGGAACGCCTGCCCGGCAGCCTGCCCCGTTATCGGCCCGCCGGCGGCGCCACCGTGCTCGGCGAAACCGGCGCCGGCGCGTCGGCCAGCGGCGCCCCCTCCTGCAGGGCGATTTCCTGAGCGGCCCCTCCGACCTCGTTGAGGATGAGCACGTTGACGCGGCGATTGCGGCCGCGCCCGTCGGCCGTGGCATTGGTATCGATGGGCCGGTTGTCGGCGTAGCCGATGGCCACCATGCGCATCGTCGGCACGCCCTGTTCCGCGAACAGCCGCACCACGCTGCCGGCGCGCGCGGAAGACAACTCCCAGTTGGAAGGGAAGCTGGGATTGCGGATGGGGACATTGTCGGTATGCCCTTCCACCTGCACCGGGTTGTCCACCTGCGCCAGCACTCGCGCCACCGCCGCCAGGGTGTCGGTGGACTGCGGCTGGAGGATCGCCTCGCCGCTTTTGAACAGCACGCTGGCGTTGATCTCCACCGTCACCCCGCGCGGCGACTGAGTGACGCGCACCTGGCCGTCGCGCACCAGCGGCTGCATGACGTCGAGGACGTTGCGCGCCACCTGCTTCATGCTCTCGGCGGCCCGCTTGCGCTCCGGCGTGTCGGCGTCGCCGTGCGGCTGCTGCTGCATCTTGCCGATCGGCTTGCCGCTGCCGGCCAGAATCTCCGCCTGCTTGCTGGTCAGCTCGATCATCTTTTCCGAGCGCGGCGTCTCCTTGAACGCGCTGACCAGGGAATCCGACAGCACCCGGTATTTACCCTCGTTGATGGACGAAATCGCATACATCACCACGAAGAAGGCGAACAGCAGGGTGATGAAATCCGCGTAGGAGACCAGCCAGCGCTCCAGGTTCTCGTGTTCCTCGGGCGGTTTCCGGCGCGCCATGGCTGCCACTCAGCGAGTCATGCCAGATAGCCCTGCAGCTTGGCCTCGATGATGCGCGGGTTCTCGCCGTTGGCGATGGACACCAGCCCCTGGATGAACAATTCCTTGTCCGCCACCTGGCGGCCCACCCAGTAGCGCAGCTTGCCCGCCACCGGCAGGAAGAACAGGTTGGCGCCGCCGACGCCGTAGATGGTGGCGACGAAGGCGACGGCGATGCCGGCGCCCAGCTTCGACGGATCCGAAAGGTTCTCCATGACGTGGATGAGCCCCATCACCGCGCCCAGGATGCCGATGGTGGGCGAGTAGCCGCCGGCCGCCATCCACACCTTGGCGGCCTCCAGGCGATGTTGTTCGTAGGCATTTAGGTCGAGTTCCAGGGTTTCCCGCAGGATTTCCGGCTCGGCGCCATCCACCAGCATCTGCAGGCCGCGCCGGTGGAACAGGTCGGGCAACTGTTCGATGTAGGGCTCCAGCGCGAGCAGGCCGCCGCGCCGCGCCTTCTGGCTCCACTCCAGGATCATGTCCAGGGTTTCCTGGCTGGCGACGCGCGGCGGCTGGAACACCCAGCGCAGCATGGACAGCCCGTCGAGGAACACCTTCAGGCTGGTTTGCAGCATGACCGCGCCCAGGGTGCCGCCGATGACGATGAGGAAGGCGGTGAACTGCAAGAGGGAACCGACATGCCCCCCCTCCAGCATCTGCCCGACCAGGATCGCAACCAGGCTGAGAGTGATGCCGACCAGACTGATGATGTCCATGGCGCGGCGAGCAATGTTTATTCGGGATTCGCCGACCAGTCCCGCAGGCGTCCGCGCAAGCGGGCGATGGCCTGGCCATGCAACTGGCAGACGCGGGATTCGGAGACGCCGAGCACGGCGCCGATCTCCTTGAAGTTCATTTCCTGCTCGTAGTACATGCCCATGAGCTGCTTCTCGCGATCCGGCAGGATGCCCACCGCTTGCGCCAGGGCGCCCTTGAAATGGCGCGAGGCGAGGATGTCGAAGGGCGCCTGGGTGTGGTTGTCGGCGAAACGTTCGAGGAAATCGTCGCCGTCCGCGTCGTGCAGATCCTCGTAATAGACCAGTTGCGCGCCGCGGGCATCGCTGAGCAGTTCGAAATAGGCCTGGATGTCCATGCCCAATTCCTCGGCGATCTCCTGCTCCGAAGGCGGCCGCTTGTGCCGCTGCTGCAGGACATGGATGGCGTTCTCGATCTGGCGGCCGGCGCGGCGCACGTTGCGCGAGGCCCAGTCGGCGTCGCGCAGCTCGTCCAGCATGGCGCCGCGCACGCGCTGGGTGGCATAGGTCTCGAAATGGGCGCCCTGCTCCTCGTCGAAACGCTCCACCGCGTCCAGCAGTCCGAGCAGGCCGGCCTGCACCAGATCGTCCACCTCCACGCAGGCGGGCAGGCGGGTCATCATGTGATAGGCGATGCGCTTGACCAGGGGGAGGTGGTTCCGCACCAGGTCGTCTTTATCGCTACCCTGAACTCCAGCGTACATTCCGCAGCCCCTCGCTTGCTGATTCCCTGCTTCCGGATTCCGCCATCAGACGGCTGTGCAGCCACATGCGCTGCCAATACTGCTCGAAATCGACCCGTCCCGCTTCCACGGCGGCGTCCGGCTCCTCCACCAGCCGCTCCACGAGACCGGCCTCGGCCGGCGAGGCGGCGCGTTCCCGCGGCAGTTGTCCGAGAAATTCCGGAACGATACCGAGGAAGCGCCGCGCTGTCTGCGCCAGGGAATCGAACAGCGCGCGCGCGCGCGAAGCGTCGCCGTCCTCCACCAGCAGCACACGCCAGGCCCGCGCCGGCCGGAAGGCATGCGCCGCTTTCATCAGGGCATAGGCCTCCGCCAGGCGCGCGCGCGAAGCGGTCAGCGCGAGGACGCGCTCGTCCGCGGTCACCGCCAGGCCGCTCTCCGGCAAAGCCGGGCCGCTGTTCAGCAACAGCCATTCCGGCGTCTCCTCGCGGGCGCGCCAGTCGTCGGCCAGGCGGCGCAGGGCGGTCTCGGACAGACCGCGCAGGGCGCTCAGGCCATCGACCGCGGAGAGCAGGACGACGCCCTCGCCGGCGGGCTGGACGATGTCCAGCAGTCCGCGCTGGCGCGCCTCGCTCAGGCCATGCCGGGCGAGCACGCCCAGGAGCCCGCCGGCATGCCGCGGCGGCGGCACCTCGTCGACCAGCATCACCCGCTCGCCGCGCTTGCCGAGGCCGCGCGCCAGGGCGACACAGGCCCGCGTCGCCGCCGCGGCGTCGGCGCCGAGCACAGCCAGGGCGCGGAACGGCGCCTCGGGCGTGAACAGCCGGCGCAGCCCGGTGGCCTGGTCGACGGGTTCAGCCAGCCGCACCCAATGCTCCCTCGACCAAATCCTGCGCGATCCCGCTCTGCTGGGCCGCCGCCATGAGGATGGGATAGTCGCCCTCGTCCTGGGTGAAGGGCGACTCCGGCTGGTGGATGCGGAAGGCCCGGTCGGCCAGGTAGGTGGCGTTGGCCAAATGCAGGTCCTCGGGCACGCGCTGGCCGTTGGTGACGTAGTGCAGCGGCAGCTCGTGGCGGATGGCCACGTCCAGCACCGGCCCGTAGGTGAGGGCCTCGTCGATCTTGGTGAGGATGCAGCCGATCAGGCCGGGACCGCTGTAGGCGCGCGCCACCTCCTCCAGAGTCACGCCCTGGCTGGGCGCGCCCAGCAGCAGCAGGCGCTTGACGTCGCGCTGCTCGCCGCAAAGCATGGCCACCTGCTCGGCCACCCGCTTGTCGCGCTGGCTCATGCCGACGGTGTCGATCAACACCAGATGGCGGTTGGCCAGATCGGAAAGGGTCAGCTCCAGGTCGTTCTCGTCGCGCACCGCGAACACCGGCGTGCCCAGAATGCGGCCGTAAATGCGCAACTGGTCCTGGGCGCCGATCCGGTAGGTATCGGTGGTGACCAGCGCCACCTTGGCGGCGCCATGGCGGAGGACGGCGCGGGCGGCCAGCTTGGCCACGGTGGTGGTCTTGCCGACGCCGGTGGGTCCCACCAGAGCGAACACGCCGCCCTGCTCGACGATGTCGTCGGCGCCGCCGGCGATCTTCAGGTTGTGCGTGATGGTGGTCTTGAACCATTTCATGGCGCGCGTCAGCTCGGCCTCCTCGCGCGGCAGGCGCTCCAGCAGCTGCCTTGCGAAAGCGGGAGAAAAGCCGGCCGCCAGCAGCCGCTTCATGGCCTCGGCGCGCAACGGATCGCGCCGGGTGAGGTCGTTCCAGGCGAAACCGGCGAGCTGGCCCTCGACCAGGCCGCGCAACATGCGCACCTCGCGCGCCAGTTCCTGCACCGCCGCCGGCGGCGCAGCCGGCGCCTCGGCGGCGGGCTCGGCGCCGTTGCCGGCAGACTGGGCATGCGCCGCGCGCGCCGGGGAAGGCCGGATCAGACTGGCCTCCTCCTTCCGCGCCAGATAATCGGCGAGGGTCGCCAGTTGCGGCCGGGCCGCCTCGGGAATGACATCGGCTTCGGGCCGACGCGGCGGCGGCGCGGGTCTTTCAGCCGCCGGCGGACGCGCGGCGGGTGCGGATCGCGGCGCCTGCGCGGCGGCCCAGAGAGCGGGCTCGGCCTGGGCGGTGAGGGCGGCCATGTCCATGTCGGCCACGGCGATGATCTCGATGCCGCCGGCCACCTGCCGGTTGGACAGGATGATGGCGCTCGCGCCCAGCGCATCGCGCACCTGGCGCAGGGCGTCGCGGGCGTTCTGGGCGTGGAACTTCTTGATCATGCTCCGCTACCGATGAGGGTGACGATGCGGATGGTCTTGCCATCCGGCACCTCGGCATGGGAGAGCACCTTGAGGCCGGGCGCGGAGCGGCGCAGGAAACGAGCCAGCACCGGGCGGATGGCGGGCGGAGACAGCAGTACCGCGGGCATGCCCGCCGTTACCTGTCGCTCGACGGCCTGGACGGTTTCCCGCACCAGCCGCTCGGCCAGCCCGGGCTCCAGTCCGACCCCCGTGTCGCCACGCGAGGCCAGGGCCTGCATCAGGATGTGCTCAAGGTTTGGCTCCAGGGCCATCACCTGCAATTCCTGCGCTCCTCCAAAGGTTTCGTGGATGATAGCACGGCCCAGCGCGGTTCTGGCCGCGGCGGTCAGCTCGTCGGCGTCCTGCGTGCGGCCGGCGTGCTCGGCCAGGGTTTCGAGGATGGTGCGCATGTCGCGGATGTGTACCTGCTCCTCCAGCAGGTTCTGCAGGATCTTCTGCACGGTGGCCACCGGCAGCAGTTTCGGCGTCAGATCCTCCACCAGCTTGGGGTACTGCTTGGCGACGTGGTCGAGCAGTTGCTGGGTTTCCTCGCGCGCCAGCAATTCCGGCGCGTGCTCGTTGATGACCTTGGTCAGATGCGTCGCCACCACGGTGCCGGCGTCCACCACGGTGTAGCCGTAGGTCTGCGCCTGGTCGCGCTGGTTGCCGTCGATCCACACCGCCGGCAGGCCATAGGCGGGATCGGCGGCGGCCTGGCCGCTCAGGGCGCCGAGCACGCGGCCCGGATTGATCGCCAGGTACTTGCCGGCCACCGCCTCTCCCTCCGCCACGCCGACCCCCTTGAGGGTGATGCGGTAGGCGTTGGGCTTGAGCTGCAGGTTGTCGCGGATGTGCACGGCGGGCACCAGGAAGCCCAGATCCTGGGCGATCTTCTTGCGGATGCCGCGGATGCGGCGCAGCAATTCGCCGTCCTGATGGCGGTCCACCAGGGGCACCAGGCGGTAGCCCACCTCGAGTCCCAGGCGATCGACCGGCGCGACGTCGTGCCAGCTCACCTCGAGCGGCTCCTCCGGCGCGGCGGGCGCCGCCTCCGCCGTGGCCGCCGCCGCCTCCGCCCGCTCGCGCTGCGTCAGCCACCAGGCGGAGGCGGCGAGCACGCTGCCGATGAACAGGAAAACGGCGTTGGGCATGCCGGGCACCAGGCCGAGCAGGCTGATGATGCCGGCGGTCATGAACAAGGCCTGGGACCGGCCGAACACCTGCGAGAGGAATTGCTGGTTGAGATCCTGCTCGCTGGAGACGCGGGTGACGACGATACCGGCGGCGGTGGAGATGACCAGGGCCGGAATCTGCGCCACCAGGCCGTCGCCGATGGCCAGCAAGGTGTAGTTGCTGGCGGCGCTGGCGAGGCTCATGTCGTGTTGCGCCATGCCGACGATGAGGCCGCCGATGATGTTGATGAGCATGATGAGGATGCCGGCGATGGCGTCGCCGCGCACGAATTTCGAGGCGCCGTCCATGGCGCCGTAGAAATCGGCCTCCTGCGCGATCTCCGCGCGCCGCCGGCGCGCCTCGTCCTCGCCGATGAGGCCGGCGTTGAGGTCGGCGTCGATGGCCATCTGCTTGCCGGGCATGGCGTCCAGGGTGAAGCGGGCGGACACCTCGGCGATGCGGCCGGCGCCCTTGGTGATGACCATGAAATTGATCAGCACCAGGATCAGGAACACCATCAGGCCGACCGCGTAGTTGCCGCCCACGAGGAAGTGGCCGAAGGCCTCGATCACCTTGCCGGCGGCGTCCGTGCCGGTGTGGCCGTCCATCAACACCACGCGCGTCGAGGCGACGTTGAGGGACAGCCGCATCAGCGTGGTGATCAGCAGCACCGTCGGGAAGATGGAGAACTCCAGCGGCCTCGTGGTGTACAGGCTGATCAGCAGGACGATCAGCGAAAGGGCGATGTTGAAGGTGAAGAGGACGTCCAGCAGCACCGGCGGCAGCGGCAGGATCATCATCGACAGCACCAGCACCACCAGGAGCGGCGCCGCCAGGCGCTGCCAGACCAAGGCGCTGGGAACCGGCAGAGCGGTCGCCATCAGGCTCCGCCTCCGCGCCTGGCGGCGGGACGATCTTCCCCAGGCGCAAGCGGGCCGCGCCCGCGCGGCGCGGTCACGCGGCCTCCCGCGCGGAGGCCGGGTCCAGGTTCGGCGGTACTTCCCAATGCTCCGGCAACACCGGATTCATCGAGCGGTTGAGCTGGTGCACATAGGCCAGCAACTGGGCGACCGCGGTGAACAGGGCGCCCGGGATGGTCTCGCCGATTTCCGCGTGGCGGTGCAGGGCGCGCGCCAGCGGCGGCGCCTCGACGATGGGCACGCGGTGCTCGCGCGCGAGTTCCTTGATGCGCTCGGCCACCAGTTGGCTGCCCTTCGCCACCACCTGCGGCGCGGACATGCCGCGCTCCTCGTATTTCAGGGCCACGGCGAAGTGCATGGGGTTGGTGACCACCACGTCGGCCTTCGGTACCGCCTGCATCATGCGGCGGCGCGCCGCTTCGCGTTGCAGCGAACGGATGCGCGCCTTGATCTGGGGATCGCCCTCCATTTCCTTGCTTTCCTGGCGCACCTCCTGCTGGGTCATGCGCAGGCCGCGCTGATAGTTCCAGAGCTGGAACGGCACATCCAGGAGGACGATGAGCCCGAAGGCGGCAGCGGCAGCAAGGAAGGTGAGCAGGGTGATCTGGCCGAAATGGGCCATGGCCGCATCCAGCGGCTCGGCCGCGAGTCCGAGGATGTCCTCGCGCTGCACCCAGATCATCCAGCCCGCGACGCCGGCGATGAGGGCGCCCTTCAGCAGGGCCTTGACCAGTTCCGCCAGGGACGACCAGGAGAAGATGCGGGCCAGGCCAGTGATGGGATTGAGCTTGCTGAAATTGAATTCCAGGGCCTTCGGCGAGAACACCCAGCCGGACACCATCAGGTTGGCCACCACGGCCGCCACCACCACGGCCGCCGCCAGGGGTAGGAACAACAGCAGGCCGTCCATGCCGGCCTGCATGAGGTTGTGCCCCATCATGGCTGGGGTGGCTAGGTCGATGGCGTTGAACGTTAGTGTGCTGTGCATCAACCCGTACAGGCCGCGCAGCATGTACAGGCCCATGAAGGCGATCACACCGACGCTGGCGAGCAGCACCGCCAGGGTGGCCAGCTCGCGGGAGCGGGGCACATTGCCCTGTTCCCGCGCCTGTTCCAGCTTGCGCGCGGATGCTGGTTCCGTGCGTTCGAGGTCACTGTCTTCCGCCATCCCCGGGTCCGGCGACGAGCCGGCGCAAGGTTATGAAATGCGCGCGAGTTTAGCACGCCGCCCCCGCTCGCCCGGCGTCTCCAAACATGCAAAAGGCCGCCCGCGGGCGGCCTGTTCAGGGCGCCGGAAACGCTCAGTGCGCCTGCACGCCGGGGCCGAAGAAACGGTAGCCCAAGCGCATCTGGCGGCTGCGTTCGAAGCGCTTGCGGTCGGCTTCCGCGGTGAAGCTGGCGGCGATGCCGGCGTAGGCTTTTTCGGCCCAGCCGCTGTCCAGCAACAGGTCGGCCACACCCTCGGCCCAGCGCAGCTTGTCGCCCGCGCTGCCCAGTCGAGCGCCGCAGTCGTTCATCAGCGGCGCGATCTCGGAAGCCGGCAGTTCGTAGGACTTCAGGCGTGCGGCGAGCTGCACGCACTGGTCGCCGCTGGCGCAGGCCTGCACGGCCTTGGCGAACAGGGCGTCGGCGGCGGCGTTGTCGCCGATGTCCCGGTACAGCTTGGCAATGTGGGCCAGGGCGTAGTGGTCCTTCGCACGGGACGCGGCGTCGTTCAGCAGCTTCGCGGCCAGGGCGGAGTCGCCCAGGGCGGTCTGCACGGTCTCGGCCATCTTCGTGTAGTCGTAGGCGGAATCGCCCAGGGCGCGGCCCTCGGCGTAGGCGCGGGCGCGGGCCTTGCCGTATTCGGCGTCGCTGAGTTCGGTGGCGCAGGTCATGACGATCTCGCGAAACCAGACGAAATCGGTGGCGTTGGCCACGCTCTCGTCGAGCAGCTTGTCCAGCCACTCCTTGGCGCCCAGGCGGTCCACGCCCAGGATCAGCGACTTGAAGCGGGCGAAATGGAAGGCGCCCTCCTCGCGCATCTTGCCTTCGGCGATGCCCAGCACCTTGCCGGCGTAGGCGGCATCCTCCAGCTCGGCCATGATGCGGTCGGCCAGGGCGATGAACTGCTTGATGGTGGTGCACTTGCCCTCTTCGTTCTGCAGCGCCACGTACTTGGCCTGGTTGGCCTCGCGCTTGGCCAGCTTGGCCCTGACCCGCTCGACGCGGGCGGCATCGCCAGCGGCATGCTTCTCCACCGCCTCCACCACCTTGCGCATCTCGTCCAGGTTGGCCACGGCCTCCTCGGCCTTGGTCAGCATGTCGGTGACGCCGGCGGCGTCGCCCAGGTCGCTGTACACGCCGACCAACTGGATCAGTTCGCCGCTGACCGAGGCCACCGCGCCGGCCTTGGCCAGCACGGCCTTGGTGAACTCGGCGTTGCCGGCGGCGGCGGCCAGCACCTGCATCAGGGCGGTGAAGTCCTTGGCGGAATCCAGGGCCTTGTCGTAGAGGGCGCCGGCGGCGGCGGGGTCGATCTCGTTCATGGCGCCGGACAGGGCGATGAGGTCGGCGGGGCTGCCGTACTTGGCCGCGCCCTCGTTGACGATCTCCACCGCCTTGGCCTTGTCGCCACCCTTGGCCAGCAGCTTGGCCAGGCGGGCGAAGTCGGCGGCGCGGCCGGCCTTGGCCTTGATCTTGTCGGTCACCAGGCCGAACAGGGTGGCATCGTTCAGTTCCGCAACCACGCCGGCCAAGCCGTACAGCTCCTCGGTGGCGGACACTTCCTTGAGCGCGCCGGTCAGGGCCTTGCCGGCGGCGGCGGCATCCGCCAGAGCCAGCCACTGGCCCATGCCCACCGACACCTTCTCGCCGCCGTCCATGGCGAAGTCGGCGCCCTGCCCCAGCATCTCCTTGGCCTTGCCGGCGTCGCCCAGGGCCGCGTAGCCGATGGCCAGGGTGACGAAATCCTTGGTGAACATGGCGTCGCCCGCCACCTTGTCGAGAGCCGCCTTGGCGTCGGCGTCGCCGGTAAAGGCGGCCGAGCCGAGAATGTCCTTGGCGTAGGCCATGTCCGCCGGCTCGTCGAAGCACTCGCGGGCCAGGGCGAAGAGATCGGCCGCCTTGGCAGCCGCGGCGACTTTGGGTTCGAGGGTTAAACGGTTGGCCATGGCAATCTCCGGGAATGAAGGCAATCAGAAACTTGCAAAGTTTACAGGGGCAAGAGCCGCGGGGTGTGCGGGGTTTTTTATTGGGGGATAAGGGATTTTTTCAGAGCACGTAGCGCGCCAGATCCTCGCTCGCCGCCAGGGCGGACAGGCGGGCATCGACGTAGGCGGCGTCGATGGCCAGGGTCTCGCCGCCGCGCTTGTCGGCGTCGAAGGAAAGTTCGTCGAGCAGGCGTTCCATCACCGTGTAAAGACGGCGCGCGCCGATGTTCTCGGTGCGCTCGTTGACGCTCCAGGCGATCTCGGCCAGGCGGCGGATGGCGTCCGCGCTGAATGCCAGCCGCACGCCCTCGGTTTCCATCAGCGCCTGGTACTGGCGGGTGAGGCAGGCGTCGGTGCCGGTGAGGATGCGTTCGAAGTCGGCCACCGTCAGGCTTTGCAGTTCCACGCGGATGGGAAAGCGGCCCTGCAGCTCGGGGATCAGATCCGAGGGCTTGGACAGGTGGAAGGCGCCGCTGGCGATGAACAGGATGTGGTCGGTCTTCACCATGCCGAACTTGGTGGACACGGTGGCGCCCTCCACCAGCGGCAGCAGGTCGCGCTGCACGCCCTGGCGCGAGACATCCGGACCGGCGCCTTCGCGCCCGGCGATCTTGTCGATCTCGTCGAGGAAGACGATGCCGTTGGACTCCACGTTGCGCAGGGCGGCGAGCTTGATCTCCTCCTCGTTGACCAGGCGCCCGGCCTCCTCGTCGGCGAGCTGGCGCATGGCCTCGGCGATCCTCAGCTTGCGCTTCTGCGTGCGCTTGCCGCCCAGATTCTGGAACATGCCCTGCAACTGGTTGGTGAGCTCCTCCATGCCCGGCGGCGCGAAGATTTCCATGGCGGCGGGGTTGGCGGCCAGATCCAGCTCGATCTCCTTGTCGTCCAGCTGGCCCTCGCGCAGCATCTTGCGGAACTTCTGCCGGGTGGCGGATTCCTCCGGCTTCGCGTCGGCCTGCCAGGCGTCGCGGGCGCCGGGCAGCAGGGCATCGAGGATGCGTTCCTCGGCGGCCTCCTCGGCGCGCAGGCGCACCTTGCGGGTGGCCTCCTCGCGCGCCTGCTTGACGGCGATCTCGGCGAGATCGCGGATGATGCTGTCCACATCCTTGCCGACGTAGCCCACCTCGGTGAACTTGGTGGCCTCCACCTTGATGAAGGGGGCGCCGGAGAGGCGGGCCAGACGGCGGGCGATCTCGGTCTTGCCGACGCCGGTGGGGCCGATCATGAGGATGTTCTTGGGCGTGATCTCCTGACGCAGACCGTCGGCCACGCGCATGCGCCGCCAGCGGTTCCTCAGGGCGATGGCGCAGGCGCGCTTGGCGTCGTGCTGGCCGACGATGTGCTTGTCGAGTTCGTGGACGATTTCCTGCGGGGTCATCTGGGTCATGGCGTCACGCGGTGCGGATGGGCGGGCTGCGGGAGGTCCCCGCTCTGAAGGGGCGCGTCCCGCCGAAAGCGTTACTATATTTCTTCTTGCCGGCCATGGACGAGGAGGGGGGGCATGATTACACGCGCTTTGCTGCTGGGCATCGCCGTCGGATTCGCCAGCGCGACGCTCCAGGCGGGTGAAATCGCCCGCGCCGGCGATCTGGAAATGCACTGCGCCGCGTTGCCCAGCCTGGAACTCACCGCCGAGGCCGCGCGCGAGCACAACGTCGAACCGCGGCCAGGACGCGGCCTGCTCACCGTCAAGCTCTACCGCAAGAACCGCGCGGGCGGCATGGTGTCGGTGCCCGGCCAGGTCTATGCCGGCGCCATCCACCAGAGCAACCGCCTGTCCAGCATCTTCATCCGCGAGGTGCGCCGCGGCAACGAGGTCAATTACCTGGGCGAATACCAGCTCGACGGCCCCGACACGCTGCGTTTCCTGGTCAATGCCAACGCGCTGGGAAAACCCCTGAAAAGCGAGTTCACGCGCGTCTTCAGCGCGCCCTGAGGCTCAGCTGCCGCCGCGCGGCAAGAGCAGGGCCAGGCCCCAGAAGCCGATGCCCGCCACCAGCAGGCCGGCGACGCGGCGCGCCCAGGGGTTGCGGGTGAAGCGGCGCAGGCTTTCGCTCGCCCAGCCCATGAGCAACAGGTTGGGCAAGGTGCCGAGGCCGAAGGCCAGCATGAGCAGGCCGCCGCGTGCCGCGTCGCCGGCGGCCAGGGCGGACACCAGCACGCTGTACACCAGCCCGCAGGGCAGCCAGCCCCACAGCCCGCCGGCCACCAGGGCCTGGCCCAGGCCGCGGATGGGCAGCAGGCGGGAGAGCAGGGGCTGCAGACGACGCCAGAGCACGCCGCCCATGCGTTCCAGCAGCAGCACGGATTGGTTGAGGCCGGCCAGATACAGCCCCAGCAGGATCAGCACGACCTGGGCCAGGGCATAGAGTCCGTATTGCACCGGCAGCAGGTGCTCGGAGAGAAAGGCCGCCGAGCCGAGCAGCCCGGCGAGGCTGCCGGCCAGCGTGTAACTGGCGATGCGGCCGCCGTTGTAGGCCAGGTGGAAGGCAGCCGGCCGCCGCCCGCCGCCGCGCGCCTCGCCGCCGGGCTGCAGCGACATGGCGGCGACGATGCCGCCGCACATGCCGACGCAGTGCACGCCGCCCAGCAGGCCGGCGAGGAAGGCGGCGAAGAGGGAAAGTTCGGGCATGGCGGGGTGGGGTGGGGCGGGAAACGGGAAACGGGAAACGGGAAACGGGAAACGGGCGGCGAAGCTCGCGCCTAATTCCTAATTCCTAATTCCTAATTCCTAATCCCCAACTCCCCTCCCTCCTCATTCGCACAACATGCCGCCCTCGATCCAGGCGCGCACGTCGCGCGTCCATGCCTCGTGGCCGCCGGGCACGGTGGGAAAGCGGCCGGCCGGCGTCATGCCGCTGTCCAGGGCCCAGCGGATGCGGCTGTCGTGCAGCAGGTGCTCGATCAGGCGCGCGGGCGCATCGACCACGCCCATGTTGCGCTGGATGAAGCGGCAGGTATCCGCCGCGTCCAGGCCGGTGTAGTCGAGCTTCTCCGGCGGCGCCATCCACACGCCGCGTTCCAGACCGGTGATGTGTCGGGTATGGCAGTTGTCGCACAGATAGCGCGAGCGATGGCTGCCGTAGGCACGGCCGTTGTGCTTTCTGCTGGAGAACTGGTGGCATTGCAGGCAGCGCTCGTGGTGAAACTTCTTGTGCAGCGCATCGCCGAAAACGACCGGCGCGGCGCTCCAGGCGGGCGCCGCCAGCAGGCCGAGGACGAGCAGGAGCGGCGCCGGACTCATGCGCCGTCGGCCTCCGCCGCGACGAAAATGGCCTGATAGGCGGCATAGGTGGAGGTGAGGGTCCAGGGCACGAACACCAGCAGGCCCAGACCGAAGGGGATCATCACCGCCGCCACGCCTGCCAGACCCAGGATCAGGCTGTAAAACAGGATTGCCCGCCAGTTGACGCCGCAGGCCCACAGGCTCCACCACATGGCGCGGCCCGCCGGGAAACGCTCGAACAGCGCCAGACCGGGGGCGAACCAGGTGGCCATGAGCAGCGGCGCGAACAGCAGGGCGCCGAAGCCGAGCGCGGGCATGGCCGTGGCCAGCAGGCGCTCCGCCTCCTCCGGCGTCATGGCGGCTGGGTTCTGGGTCTGCCGCACCATCTCTTCCAGATCGCCGCCGGTGAGCAAGCCGACCAGCCTGAAAATGAACAGGGTCGCCAGCATGTAGACCGCGCCGATCACCAGCAGGGGAAAGCGGCTCTCGCGCCAGCCCGCGGCCAGAAAGATGAAGGTCACCGGTTCGCCGCGGCTGCCGCCCCGGCTGGCGGCGAGAAAGCCGGCGACGATGAAGGGCGACAGGGCGTGCACCAGCACGCCACCCACCACCGGCAGCAGGCTCAGCGCCATCAGCGCCAGGAAGACCAGCGCCGTCATGCCGGCCCAGGCCACCGGGGCGAGCTTGAACAGGCGCCAGCCCGCCTTGATCCAGGCGAGGCCGGCGGCGGCGGGGAGTCGGACAACGGTCAGGTTGGGCATGGGCACTCAAACTAAAACCGCCGCGGGCGCGGCGGCGGGGTGGTCGGGCTTGTGCATGGTCAAAACTCGAATATGACCCACATGGGTACCATCAGGCTGGGCGTCAACCCCTCGAAGCGCGACATCTGGCCATCGCCCAACTGGTCGATGAGGTAGTAGGGCCGGCCGTGCGGCGGCGTCACTTTCAGCATGTAAAGCTTGCCCTTGAGGCGGAACTCCTCGACCCGGTCCTCGCCGCGCTGGACGATGGTGATGTGCGGCTCCAGATCGGCGTCGACGATGCCCGGCGGCGGCGGAATCTCCGGCAGGGGCTGCAATCCGGGCGGCCGGTCGGCGGCGTGGACGAGGGGCGCTGCGAGCAGGCAGACAAACAGCAAACGGGCGATGCGCATGGCGGCAATCTCGTGTTGGGTACTCTGATTCTAGCAGCCCGGCCCGCGCGCTCAGAGATGGAGCAGGATTTCGCGTTCCTGCGCGGAAGGTTGGAAACCGCGGCTCTCGTAGTGGCGGAAAATGGCCTCCACCACCTGCTCCGGCTCGTCGATGACCTGGATGAGGTCCAGGTCGGCCGCGTCGATCATGCCCTCCCGCACCAGGGTGCCGCGGAACCAGTCCACCAGGCCGCCCCAGAACGCCGCCTTCACCAAAATGATGGGAATGCGCCGGGTCTTGCCGGTCTGCACCAGGGTCAGGGCCTCCATCAGCTCGTCCAGGGTGCCGAAGCCGCCGGGCATGACCACGTAGGCGCTGGCGAACTTCACGAACATCACCTTGCGCGCGAAGAAATGGCGGAAGGTCTGGCTGATGTCCTGGAAGGGGTTGGCGCGCTGCTCGTGCGGCAGCTGGATGTTGAGGCCGACGCTGGGCGACTTGCCGAAGAAGGCTCCTTTGTTGGCCGCCTCCATCACCCCCGGCCCGCCCCCGGACAACACGGAAAACCCGGCGTCGGAAAGCTTCCTGGCGATCGCTTCGGTGAGCATGTAATAGGCCGAATCCGGCTGGATGCGGGCGCTGCCGAAAATGCTCACCGCCGGCCGGATGGGCGCCAGCCGCTCGGTGGCCTCGACGAACTCGGCCATGATCTCGAACATGCGCCAGGACTCGCGCGCGGAAAGCCGCGCCTCGTCGCTGCCGCCGGGGTCGATGAGGTCGGGTAGCTTGGGTTTGCTCATGGCGGTCCGGGTCGGAGAGGACGCCTGGATTGTAGCCGGCGGCGGACGGACAACCGAATACAATGCGACCTCCCCCGGAGGCCCCATGTCCCGCATTCTGCTCCTGGTGGACGGCTCGTCCTACCTGTACCGCGCCTTCCACGCGCTGCCCGACCTGCGCAGCGCCGACGGCTTCCCCACCGGCGCTATGCACGGCGTCATCGCCATGCTGCGCAAGCTGCGCCGCGACTATCCCAGCGCCTACGCTGCGTGTGTTTTCGACGCCAAGGGCAAAACCTTTAGGGACGACTGGTATCCAGAATACAAGGCCCACCGCCCCCCCATGCCGGAAGACCTGGCCAGGCAGATCGCCCCCCTGCACGAAGCGGTGCGCGCCCTCGGCTGGCCCCTGCTCATGGTGGAGGGGGTGGAGGCGGACGACGTCATCGGCACCCTCGCCCGCCAGGCGGAAGAGGCGGGCATGCAAGCGGTGGTCTCCACCGGCGACAAGGATCTGGCCCAGCTGGTGACGCCCCGGGTGCGGCTCGTCAACACCATGACCAACGAGGTGCTGGACGAGGCCGGCGTGCTCGCCAAGTTCGGCGTGCCCGCCGGCCGCATCGTCGACTACCTGACCCTGGTGGGCGATACGGTGGACAACGTGCCCGGCGTCGACAAGGTGGGCCCCAAGACGGCGGCGAAGTGGATCGAGCAGTTCGGCGGCCTGGACGAACTCATGGCCAGGGCCGGCGAGGTGAAGGGCGCCGTCGGCGAGAACCTGCGCCGCGCCCTGGACTGGCTGCCCACGGGGCGCAGGCTGGTGACGGTGAAGACCGACGTGGCGCTGGACGTGCAGCCCGATGCTCTCGCCTGGAAGGACGAGGACACGGAGGCCCTGCGCGCGCTGTTCACCCGGTACAGCTTCCGGACCTGGCTGAAGGAAATGAACGGCGAGGGGGGAACACCCCCACCCCAACCCCTCCCCCATCGAAGGGGAGGGGCTCGCCAAGCCGCTTCCTTGACTGCGGAGGGCGGCGGAGGGGCTCTTGAAACCCCCTCCCCCTTGAGGGGGGAGGGTGGGGGAGGGGGTGTTGGCTCGGCGAACGTGGAGCGCCGTTACCAGGCCATCCTCGACTGGCCAGGCTTCGACCGCTGGTTCGCCAAGCTGCAAGCCGCCGACCTGGTCTGCCTGGACACGGAAACCACCAGCCTGGACCCCATGCGGGCCCGGCTGGTGGGCCTGTCCTTCAGCGTCGAACCGGGTGAAGCCGCCTACCTCCCCCTGGCCCACCACTACGCCGGCGCCCCGGCCCAGTTGTCCCTGGCCGAGGTCTTAGCCCGCCTGAAACCTTGGCTGGAAGACGCCGCCCGCGCCAAGGTCGGCCAGAACCTGAAGTACGACTGGCATGTGCTGATGAACCACGGCATCCGGCTCGCCGGCATCGCCCACGACACCCTGCTGCAAAGCTACGTGCTGGAAGCGCACGAACGCCACGACATGGACACCCTGGCCGCCCGCCACCTGGGGGAAACCACCATCAAGTACGAGGAGGTGTGCGGCAAGGGCGCCAACCAGATCGGCTTCGACCAGGTGGACGTGGAGCAGGCCACGGCCTACGCCGCCGAGGACGCCGACATCACCCTGCGCCTGCATCAGGCGCTGCATCCGACGCTGGTGGCCACGCCCGGCCTGGAGCACGTCTACCGCGACATGGAGATGCCGCTGCTGCCCATCCTGGCGCGCATGGAGCGCACCGGCGTGAAGCTGGATGCGGACCTGCTGCGCCGGCATTCCGCCTTCCTCGCCGGCGAGATGCTGGAACTGGAAGCCAAGGCGCACCAGGCCGCCGGCCAGCCCTTCAACCTGAATTCCCCCAAGCAACTGGGCGAAATCCTGTTCGGCCGACTGGGCCTGAAGCCGAAGAAGAAAACCCCTGGCGGCGCGCCTTCAACCAATGAAGATGCGCTGCAGGAGCTCGCCCTGGACCATCCCCTGCCCAGGCTGATCCTGGACTACCGGGGCCTGGCCAAGCTGAAGTCGACCTACACCGACAAGCTGCCGGGCATGGTCAACCCGCAAACCGGCCGGGTGCACACCACCTATTCCCAGGCCGTCGCGGTCACCGGGCGGCTGGCCAGCAACGACCCCAACCTGCAGAACATCCCGGTGCGCACCGTCGAGGGCCGCAAGATCCGCGAGGCCTTCATCGCCGAGCCGGGCCATGTCATCGTCTCCGCCGACTACTCGCAGATCGAGCTGCGCATCATGGCCCACCTGTCCAATGATGCCGGCCTGTTGAAAGCCTTCCGCGAGGATGCCGACATCCATCGCGCCACCGCCGCCGAGGTCCAGGGCGTGCCACCCGACCAGGTCACGGCGGACATGCGGCGCATGGCCAAGGCGGTGAACTTCGGCCTCATCTACGGCATGTCGGAATTCGGTTTGAGTCAGCAGCTCAACGTCGAACGCACCGTCGCCCGCGCCTACATCGACCGCTACTTCGCCCGCTATCCCGGCGTGCTCGACTACATGAACCGCACCCGCGAAGCGGCCCGCGCCCAGGGCTTTGTTGCAACCCTGTTCGGCCGCCGCCTGTACCTGCCGGAACTCGCCGGCGGCGCCCCCGCCCGCCGCCAGGGCGCCGAGCGCGCCGCCATCAACGCGCCCATGCAGGGCACCGCGGCGGACCTCATCAAGCTGGCGATGATCGCGGTGCAGGCCTGGCTGGATACTTCCGGACTGAAATCCAGGCTCATCATGCAGGTGCACGACGAACTGGTGCTGGAGGCGCCGGAAGGCGAACTGGACGCCATCCGCGCCGGCCTGCCGGAGAAGATGTGCGGCGTCGCCAGTCTGGCGGTGCCGCTCAAGGCCGAGGTGGGCGTAGGGGCGAACTGGGAGGCGGCGCATTGAGCGCCACCCGGCACAGGCGGGACTTTCCCCGCAATGGCCCAACCCTCTATGCTCACCCCCTGCCAACCCGAAGCATCCCGCTCCCCAGCCCGCCATGCACCCCGATCCCACCCTCTCCATGCAAAAGGGCCTGAGCGCCGGCCATGCGCTGTTCTACGTACTCTGCCAGGAAGAGGCGCGCCTGGAGCGCATGCTGGCGGACCTCAGCGCCAGCCATTACGGCGACGACCGGCCGCTGGTGATCTGGACCGCCGCCGCCGGTTTCCGTGACGGCGAGGCCGGCGCGGAGGCGATCACCGACCCGCTGGAGGCGGTGCGCCACGTCGCGTCCAGCCGGCGCGAGGCCTTCTTCCTGCTGGAGGACCTGCCGGCCTGGTTCGACAGCCGTCCCGACCTGGTGCGCGCCCTGCGCGACCTCGACAAGGCCCTGGCGGGCGGCCCCACCCACGTGTTCCTCTCCCACCCGCAGCTGCTGCTGCCGGAAACCCTGAAGCACCAGGTCTTTCCCGTCGAACTGGGCATGCCCACGCAAGGCGAGATCGCCGCCTACCTGCGGGACGCCATCGCCGGCGGCGTGATTCCGGCGCAGACCGAGGAATGGCTGTCCACCTGCGGCGGCGCCATGCGCGGCATGAGCCTGTACGAGATCGGCCACCTGCTGCGCCGCCTGGCGCGGGACAAGAGGCTGCGCCTGGACGACGCCCTGCCGGAGATCATCGAGGCCAAGTCCGCCGTGCTCATGAAGGAGGGCTGCCTCAAGTACATCGGCGAGTGCGCGGACATCGCCCACCTGGGCGGCCTCGACAACCTGAAGGAGTGGGTGTTGAGCCGCAAGCCGCTGTTCACCAGCCAGGCCATGCAATCGGGCCTGCCCCTGCCCAAGGGCGTGCTGTTCATGGGGGTCAGCGGCTGCGGCAAGAGCATGGCGGCGAAGGTCATCGCCGGCACCTGGAACCTGCCGCTGGTGCGCCTGGACATGAACCTGGTGCTGTCCGGCGCCTTCGGCGCGCCGGAGTACGCCTTCGACCGCGCCCTGCGCGTGGCCGAGCAGATCGCGCCGATGGTGCTGTGGATCGACGAAATGGAGAACAGCTTCGGCTACGACGTGGGCGCCACCGGCGGCAACACCAACATCTTCTCCAGCTTCCTCACCTGGATGCAGGAGAAGCCGGATTCGGTATTCGTGGTGGCCACCGCCAACCGCATCGAGAAGCTGCCCGCCGAGGTCATCCGCAAGGGCCGCTTCGACCAGTTGTTCTTCCTCGACCTGCCCAGCGACGAGGAACGCAAGATGATTTTCCGCATCCACATCGCCGCCTTCGGCCTCGACGCCGACGTTTTCAACCTCAACCTGCTCGCCGCCGCCACCCGCGAATGGAGCGGCGCCGAGATCGAGCAGGCGGTGAAGGCGGCGCGCATCCGCGCCTATACGGAAGGGCACCCCTTCAGCCAGAACGACATCATCTGGAACACCGCGCGCATGGTGCCGCTGTCGCGCACCATGGGCGAGCAGATCAAGGCCTTGCGCCAGTGGGCGCAGACGCGGGCGACGCCGGCCTCGAAGAAGGCGGAGACGTAACCGCCTCCCATCTGTCTTCCCACTGTGGCGCCATGCCGCGACTTTGCCGAGACGGGAGCGATGAAAACGAAAGACGGCAATCCCATCCTCAACAGCCCCTATGAGGAACCCGCGCGCCATTACGCCACCGACGCCCAAGGCAACCTGAACTACCAGGATGTCCGGGACGGACGGCGCATCTTCACGCCCGATGCGCCCCAGGCGCCGATCGGCCAGCAGGCGCAAGACATCCTCCACGACCTGAACGACCTGGCCGCCGCCTATGGCGAGCACCTGGTCAACCAATTGCGCGACGCGTTGCGGCGCTGGCGCGAGGGCGGCCATGGCGGCGTCACCAGCCGGGTGATCCGGGCTATGTCGCGGATGGCAAACAGCGCAACTACCTGCCGGACTAGCTGATCCGCCTTGTCACGCCGGAGGGCAACCGCGCCCACCTCATCCTGGAAATCACCGGCTTCAACCAGGCCAGGGAAAGGTTGGGCCTGGCGCCCTGGTACTTCGAGGACATCGACAACATCAAGCCGGCCCTGGAAAAGGCCATCCAGCGCATCGTCGAAGAAGTGGACGCCGGGGTGGACACCGGTCCAATCGGACCAAGTTAAACTCACTTCGTTTTCGACACGGGAGCACGCCATGCAAGCCGTCAACATCCACGAAGCCAAAACCCATCTTTCACGCCTGGTGGAAGAAGTCGCAGCGGGCGGTGAAATCGTCATCGCCAAGGCTGGACGGCCGGTGGCGCGTATCGTTCCCCTCGCCGGCAGTGCCCCGCGGCCACGCAGGCTTGGTGTCCTCAAGGGCAGGATCCAGGTCCCCGACGATTTCGATGCCCCCCTGCCGGACAGCGTTTTGCGGGATTTCGGAATCGAGCCGTGAGACTGTTGCTGGACACCCACATCCTGCTATGGAGCCTGTCGGGCGACCCCCGTTTGGGCAAGGCCGAGGCCCTGATTCTCGATGCGGCCAATGAGGTCATGGTCAGCATAGCCAGTTACCTCGAAATCGCCATCAAGGCCAGCCAGGGCAAGATCGCCGCCAATCTGGCGGAAATCCGTTCCGCCGTAGCGGAAAGCGGCTTTGACGAGCTCTCCGTGACGGGTAGCCACGCGGAAATGCTGGTCACCCTCCCCTGGCACCACAAAGACCCATTCGACCGCCTGCTGGTAGCCCAGGCCCTCGCCGAACCCCTGCGCCTCATCACGGTGGATGCCTGGGTGGCGCGATATTCGGACACCGTGATCCTGCTCTGACGCCATGACCGCCAAAAAGGGCCGTAGGGCGCATGAGCCGAAGGCGTTATCCGTCGGATGCGGGGTGCATACGGCGCAAGGCGCTGCGCTTTTCCGCCCTACGCGGGCTACGCCCAGCAGGAGGCGGTGGAAGCCGCCAACTGGTTGAACGAGGTGGCGGAAAATCCAACACCGGCGCCCATCTGCTGTCCCGGTTGAGGAATGCCCAGGCACACGCCGAGGAGAACAGCGCCGACCGCTTGCCCCGCATCGCCTTCAACCCGGATTGTCCATTAGGCGGCCCTGCGGGCCTACGCGCGCCCTGGCGGCCGGAACTGGGCTGAACGCCCGGCGGTTCGAAAACCCCTTTGTTTTCGCCGTTCCCGCGAAGGCGGGAAGCCAGTCTGATCAAGGCGCTGGCTCCCCGCCCCCCGCTTTCGCGGGGGCAGGCATGCGGGGATGACGAATAAGCCTCAGCGGTTCCAGCGCGCCGCCGCGGCGTCGTCGGATTCCCGCGCGTCCACCCATTTTTCCCCTTGCGGCGTCGCTTCCTTCTTCCAGAACGGCGCCCGCGTCTTCAGGAAATCCATGATGAACTCGCAGGCGGCGAAGGCGTCGCCGCGATGGGCCGAGGCGACCGCGACCAGCACGATGGGGTCGGTGGGCCGCAGCGGACCGACGCGGTGGATGACGGCGGCATCCAGCACTTCCCAGCGTTCCCGAGCCTGTTCGACGATGTCGGCGAGGGCTTTCTCGGTCATGCCGGGGTAGTGCTCCAGGGTCATGGCGGTCACCTCCTGGCCCTCGTTGACGTCGCGCACCAGGCCGAGAAAGCTGGCGACGGCGCCGACCTTGGCGTTGGCCTGATACAGCGCCTGGATTTCGGCTTGGAAATCGAAGGCTTCGGTTTGCACGGCGATCTTCATGTTGGCTCCGGTGTTCGGGTCAGGTCGGGGCTTACCCTTCACCCCCGCCCCGGCGGGGAGAGGGAGCCAGATCCGCGGGATGGGGTCGTCCTCGACGATGAGCGCTCGCACGGCGTAAGGATGGCGTAAGGCGGCCTGGCTAGGATACCGCAAGCCGTTCGACCTCAACGAGCTGATCGCCCGCATCCATGCACGGCGGCGAAATCCGGCTCGCCGACGCCCCTGGCGGCGGCCTGCGCGCGGAGATCCGTCTGCCGCTGCGGCACTGAGCCTAAAACCTGAAAACCGCCCCAGGCGCGCGGGCATTCCGGCAATCCCGCCCGATGGCATAAGCTACAAACTTTCGTGCCCGCCGCCCGCCATGCCCCCACCCAATTCCCTCATCCTCGCCACTGCCGAGCATCTCGGCCGCTTCGCGCCCTTCGACAGCATGGCGCGCGAACACCTGATCTGGCTGGCGGAACGGCTCAAGCTGGCCTACTACGCCAAGAACGAGGTGCTGCTGTCGCCGGAACACGGCGACGTCAAGCGCCTGGTCATCATCAAGCAGGGCGTCGTGCAGGTGGCGCAGGGCGGCGCCGGCGGCGCCTGGCTGGAACTGCACGAGGGCGAATCCTTCCCGCTCGGCGCGCTGCTGGGCGGACGCGTGACGATCTCCACCTTCACCGCCCTCAACGACGTCTTCACCTACGAGCTGTCGGCCGACGAATTCCGCGAACTGCTGCGCCTCTCCGAGGTATTCCAGGACTTCTGCACGCGCCGCATCGCCGCCCTGCTGGAGCGCTCGCAGCGCAGCGTGCAGGCGCGCTACGCCGCGACCACGGCGGACCAGCAGTCGCTGCGCAGCCCGTTGTCCAGCATCGCCCGGCGCAAGCCGGTGACCTGCCGGCCGGACACGCCGCTGCGCGCGGCCCTGGACACCATCCAGGAAAACCGCATCAGCGCCATCGTCGTGGTGGAGGACGACGACCGGCCGGTGGGCGTGTTCTCGGTGCGCGACCTGATCAGCCGCGTCATCCTGCCCGCCGCCGACCTCGCCACCCCGATGCGCGAGGTGATGACCCCCAACCCGCTCTTTCTGCCCTCCACCGCCCACGCCTTCGAGGCCGCCATGCTCATGGCGCGGCACGGCATCCGCCACGTGCTGGTGGCGGACGGCGGCCGCCTGACCGGGGTGATCTCGGAAAAGGATCTGTTTTCCCTGCAACGCGTGGGCGTCACCCAGATTTCCGCGAGCCTGCGCGGCGCCATGGATCTGGACGCCCTGGTGCGCGCCTCCGAGGACATCCGCCAGTTGGGCCACAACATGATGGCCCAGGGCGTCGCCGCCGAGCAGCTCACGCAGATTCTGTCCACCCTCAACGACCTGCTCACGCAGCGCGTCATCGAGCTGGAGTGCTCCGCCACCAAGGGCTGCCGCCATCACTTCTGCTGGCTGGCCTTCGGTTCCGAGGGGCGGCTGGAACAAACCCTGTCCACCGACCAGGACAACGGCATCATCTTCACCGTGTCCGAGGGCGAGACGCCGGACCAGGTGCGCGCCAGCCTGCTGCCGCTGGCGGAACGCATCAACCGCGCCCTGGATGCCTGCGGCTTCCCCCTGTGCAAGGGCGAAATCATGGCGATGAACCCCAGGTGGTGTCTGTCCCTGGACGAATGGAAGACCTGCTTCGCGCGCTGGATCGATTCCGGCGACCCGGAGTCCCTGCTCAACGCCAGCATCTTCTTCGACTTCCGCCCGCTGCTGGGCCAGGAAAATCTGGCCGAGGAACTACAGACCTGGCTTCTCGCGAAAACCGTTGCCAACCCCCGCTTCCTGCACCAGATGGCGGCCAACGCCCTGCGCAACCGGCCGCCTCTGGGCCTGGTGCGCGACTTTGTGGTGGACGGCGAGGGCGACCAGGCCAATACCCTCGACCTCAAGCTCAACGGCGCCACGCCCTTTGTCGACGCCGCGCGGGTATTCGCCCTGGCCACCGGCGTCGCCGCCACCGGCACCGCCGCGCGCCTGCGCGCAGCGGCCCCGAAGCTGAATATCCCGGAATCCGAGGTGGAGGCCTGGCTGTCCGCCTTCTTCTTCATCCAGATGCTGCGGCTGAACGGCCAGCACGAGGAAATGCAGGCCGGCAAGACGATGGACAACCGCATCGACCCGGAAGAACTGAACGACCTGGACCGCCGCATCCTCAAGGAATCCTTCCGCCAGGCGCGCAAGGTGCAGGCCCGGTTGGCCCTCGACTACAGGGTGTAAGCCATGGGCCTGTTCGATCGCCTGTTCGGCCGCCGGCTCCAGCTCGAACCCGACCTCGCCGGCCGGCTGGAGGCCTGGCGCGGGCTCGCCGAGGCCGATCTTTCCGCGGACTTCGACGCCGCCCGCTATGTCGTGGTGGACGTGGAAACCACCGGCCTCGACCTGGCGCGCGACCGGCTCATCGCCATCGGCGCCTGCGCGGTGGAAAACGGCGAGGTGGTGATGGCCGACAGCTTCGAGATCGTGCTGCGCCAGGACCGCATCAGCGCCAAGGACAACATCCTCATCCACGGCATCGGCGGCGAGGCCCAGCGCGAGGGCCTGGAACCGGCGCAGGCGCTGCTGCGCTTCCTCGATTTCCTGGGCAAGTCGCCGCTGGTGGCCTTCCACGTCACCTTCGACCAGACCATGATCAAACGCGCGGTCAAGGAATACCTCGGCTTCGAGTTCAAGCACCCCTGGCTGGATCTGGCCTACGTCATGCCCGGCCTGCTGCCGCAGTACGCGCAGCGCTACCGCGCCCTCGACGACTGGTCCAACCACTTCGAGATCAGCAATTTCGCGCGCCACAGCGCGCTCGCCGACGCCCTCGCCACCGCCCAGTTGTTCCTCTGCGCGCTGTCGCTGGCGCGCGACAAGCAGTCCTCCTGCTACCGCAATCTGCAGGATCTCGAGAAAGCGCAGCGCTGGGTGAACTGGACCGGCTGACGCCGGCCTGCGCAGGCGATGATGCGGCGCAAAATTAGCACTTACTAATCAAGGACTTATTTCTCCCCAGGCTGGCTTGATCGCGCCGCGTTCCGGCTATACTCCGTCGGCCGCTGCGTGGCTGTCTGCGCGCGGGTCTGGGGAGGAGGGTCCGTTCACGCGGGCTTTCCAGACAGTGCCAGCTTGTTTCCAAATGGAGGAGCGCAATGCAACTGACGGACAAGCATCGTGAGTATTGGCGCAAGAATCTGCGGCTGACCGCGGTTCTGCTCGCCATCTGGTTCGCAGTGACCTTCGTCGTGATCTGGTTCGCCAAGGAACTCAACGAAATCGTCATCGCTGGATTTCCCTTCGCCTTCTACATGGGCGCCCAGGGAGCTTTGATCATCTACGTCATCGTCATCTGGTTCTACGCGAAGAAGATGAACCAGATGGACAAGGACTATGGCGTCCACGAAGGGGAGGACTGACATGGCGACCGCGGCGACTTCCAACAAGGCCTTCCTCAATCAGTTGAAGAAGTACTACGGTTTCTACACCGGCGGCTTCATCGCCTTCGTCATCGTCCTGGCCATCCTGGAACAGATGGGTCTGCCGCCCAAGTGGATCGGCTATATCTTCCTGGCGGCCACCATCGGCCTGTATGCCGGCATCGGCATCATGTCGAAGACCGCCGAGGTGTCGGAGTACTACGTCGCCGGACGCCGCGTGCCCGCGCTGTTCAACGGCATGGCCACCGGCGCCGACTGGATGTCGGCGGCGTCCTTCATCGGCATGGCGGGTACCCTGTACCTGACCGGCTATGACGGCCTCGCCTTCGTCATGGGCTGGACCGGCGGCTACGTGCTGGTGGCGCTGTTCCTGGCGCCCTACCTGCGCAAGTTCGGCCAGTTCACCATTCCCGACTTCCTGGGCGCCCGCTACGGCGGCAACCTGCCCCGGACCCTGGGTGTCATCGCCGCCATCATCTGCTCCTTCGTCTACGTGGTGGCGCAGATCTACGGCGTCGGCCTGATCACCAGCCGCTTCACCGGCCTGGAGTTCCAGGTGGGCGTGTTCGTCGGTCTCGCCGGCATCCTGGTGTGTTCCTTCCTCGGCGGCATGCGCGCGGTGACCTGGACCCAGGTGGCCCAGTACATCATCCTGATCATCGCCTACATGATCCCGGTGGTCTGGCTGTCGGTAAAAATCACCGGCAACCCGATCCCGCAGATCGCCTACGGCGGCGTGCTGCAGCAGGTCACCGCCCTGGAGAAGGATCTGAACGATCCGGATACCCCCAAGGGCGCGGCCGAAGCCACCGTGCGCGCGATCCACAAGGAGAAGGCCGCGGAGATGGGCGACAAGCTCAAGGCCCTGGACGAAGCGGTGAAGGCCGGCAACGGCGCCGCCTTCCACGCCGAGCAGAAGGCCAAGGCGGAACAGAAGGTCGCCGACCTGAAGGCCGCGCCCGAGCCGGACGCCAAGGCCATCGCCGCCGCCGAGAAGGCCGTCAAGGACTTCCCGCCCAACGTCGAAGCACTGAAGGCAAGCTGGAAGAAGGCCGAAACCGGCGCCAAGGGCAAGGCCGGTCCGGTCGCGGGCCACGCCACCGCCTTCTCCGGCAAGGGCGCCGAGGCGAAACTGATGAAGGAAAACCCGAACGCCACGCCGGAGGAAATCGCCAAGGCCAAGGCCGAGGACAAGAAGGCCTCCGACACCAAGCGGCTCAACTTCATCACCCTGGTGCTGTGCCTGATGGTGGGTACCGCTTCCCTGCCCCACATCCTGATGCGCTACTACACCACCCCCTCGGTGCGTGAGGCGCGCGTTTCCGTGTTCTGGTCGCTGTTCTTCATCTTCCTGCTGTACTTCACCGCCCCCGCCCTGGCCGTGCTGGTGAAGTTCGAGGTGTACAACAACCTCGTGGGCTCGTCGTTCGCCACGCTGCCGGCCTGGGTCTCCAACTGGTCGGCGGTGGACGCGACGCTGATGAAGATCGTCGACATGAACAAGGACGGCCTCATCCAGTTGGCGGAAATCACCCTCGGCGGCGACCTGATCGTGCTGGCCACGCCGGAGATCGCCGGGTTGCCCTACGTGATTTCGGGCATGGTCGCCGCCGGCGGTCTGGCCGCCGCGCTGTCCACCGCCGACGGTCTGCTGCTGACCATGTCCAACGCCCTGTCGCACGACGTGTACTACAAGATGATCGATCCCAACGCGTCCACCGTGCGCCGCATCACCATCTCCAAGACTCTGCTCCTGGTGGTGGCCCTGTGCGCGGCCTACGTGACCTCGCTGAAGCCGGGCGACATCCTGTTCCTGGTGGGTGCGGCCTTCTCGCTGGCCGCGTCGGCGTTCTTCCCATCCCTGGTCCTCGGGGTGTTCTGGAAGCGCGCCAACTACCTGGGCGCCGTCATCGGCATGATCACCGGCCTGGCCGTGTGCATGTACTACATGTTCACCACCTACGACTTCTTCGGCGGCTCGGCGGCCAACGAGTGGTTCGGCATCAAGCCCATCTCCGCCGGTATCTTCGGCATGCCCGCCGGCTTCCTGGGCGTGATCCTAGGCTCCCTGATTTCCCCGGCCCCGTCCAAGGAAATCCAGGAACTGGTCGACCACGTGCGTTACCCCAGCCTGGAAGGCGACATCGAGACCAAGGCGGCATAAGCCCCTCGGCGTTCCCACCCCGGCCTGCCGGGGTGGTCCGCAAAAGACAAGGCCCGCATCCGCGGGCCTTGTCTTTTGGGGGAAGCGCGGCTCAGCGCCCGGGCAGATGGGCCACCAGATCCTGCAGGTCGCTGCGTTGCGCGTCGTGGATCAGGCGCTTCGCGGTCTGCGGCTCGTAGTCCACCAGATGGCGGATGACGGCCTCCACCTTGTCCGGCTGGTTGTTGTGATAGCGGGCCATGCCCAGGGCATACCAGGCCACCCCGTTCATCGGCTGCAAGGTCGCCGCCTGTTCCAGGGCCTCGGCGGCGGCGGCGTGGTCGCCCTGGTGGGCGTGCATCATGCCGATGCCGTACCAGGCCAGGTCGTGCTTGGGGTTCAACTCGACGGCGCGGCGCAGGGCCGCCAGGCCGCCCTCCGTGTTGCCAAGTTGCTCGCGCGCGTACCCCAGGTTGTACCAGGTGTCGGCATGCTCCGGCTCCAGCGCCAGGGCCTTGTCGAACCAGTCCGCCGCCGCCGCCCAGCGCTTCTTCTGCGCGTGGATCCAGGCGATGCTGCGCGCCGCGCGGACGTCGCGCGGATTCGCGCGAAAACTTTCGGCATAGGCTTCCGCGGACTTGTCCGGCATGCGCAGCCAGTCGAAGACGATGGCGCGCAGGGTGTAACGGAAATGATCGAAGTTCATGGCGGCGGACGGAAGCGCGATTTTCCCGGCGGCGGCGGCGGCCGGCAAGATAAAATCCGCACTTCCACCGACCCGATCCGCCCCATCCATGCCCCTCGATCTCCTGCTGGTGTCCATCCTGCGCGTCCTCGTGGAGGTCGCCGGCTTCGCCCTGCTGGGCCAGGGTGTGCTCGCCCTGCTGGCGGGCAAATACCGCCAGCAGAACATCTTCTACAAGGTCCTGCAGGCGGTCACCGCGCCGGCGGTCAAGGCGACGCGCTTCATCCTGCCGCGCTTCATCATCGATGCGCACGTGCCCCTGATCGCCTTCTTCCTGCTGTTCTGGCTGTGGATCGTGCTGGCCGTGGCCAAACGCCATCTCTGCGGGCTGCATGGACTCGCCTGCTGAAATAGGCTCCAAGCGCAGCGCCCCTGCGGAAACCTCGTTCGCGATCTCCTGGAAGGTCCTGCTCGCCTACGGCATCGGCAGCATGGCGCTGGACGCGCTCAGCAACCCGCAGACCATCCTGCCCCTGGCCCTGGCGCCGTGGACGCCGCCGCCGGGCCTGACGCTGGCCTTCCTGCTGCTGTATGGCCTGCATTACGCGCCCTTCCTCATCGTCGTCACCTTCCTCGCCGGCATGCCCCTCTATGGCCTGCCTGCCGAATGGCTGCCGGTGCTGTGGGCCGCCACCCTGCTCATGCTCGGCCTGATGGCGCTGGCGGCCTGGCTGCTGCGCGGTTTGCGCTTCGATCCGCGGCTCTCCAGCCAGCGCGACCTGTCCTGGTTCCTGCTGGTGGCGGTGCTGGCGGCCTGGCTGGATTCCGGCGTGCACGTGTTCTCGCGCAGCCCGGAGGCGGCCCCCGACGTCCTGGCCTGGCTGGCCGATCTGGTCAACTACTGGGTGGGCGCGCTTATCCGCCTGCTGGTCATCGCTCCCCTGGTGCTGGTGCACGCGCGCGACGACTGGAACGCCTTCCGCCCGGAACGCGAGATGGTGTTGCAGGCTCTGGCCATCGCCCTCGCCCTGTGGGTGATCTTCGCCCTCAAGTACACCGACGAGTTCAAGTTCTTCTATCTTTTGTTCCTGCCCCTGATCTGGACCGCCATGCGCTACGGCATCCAGGGCGCCACCGTGGCGCTCGCCGCCTGCCACATCGGCATCAACGCCATCCTCGAATGGCGCGGCCTGCAAGTGGTGACGGTGGTGGAATTCCAGATGCTCATGCTCGGCCTGGCGGTGACCGGCCTGTTCCTGGGGCTGGCGGTCAGCACCCGGCGCGCCGCCGAGGAACGCCTGCTGCAGCGCGAGGCCGAGCTCAACCAGGCCATGCGCCTGGCGGCGGCGGGCGAAATGGCGCAGGCCATCGCACACGAACTCAACCAGCCGCTGGTGGCGGTGGCCAACTACGCGCGCGCCGGCCGCAGCATGCTGGAAAACCCCGCGCGCCATGCCGAACTGCTCGCCGACACCCTGGACAAGATCGACCGCGAAGCCAATCGCGCCGGTCGCGTCATGCGCCGGCTGCGCGAGTTCTTTCGCGGCGGCGGCCTGCGCCCCGAGAGCTTCACCGCCCAGGCCCTGGTGGAGGAGAGCCTGGCGCACGTGCGCCGGCGCACCGAGCGCCAGGGCATCGCCGTGCAGACCCACTTCGAACCCGGGTTGCCGCGCCTCTACGCCGACCGCGTGCAGATGGGCACCGTGCTGCACAACCTGCTGGCCAACGCGGTGGAGTCCCTCGGCGAACAGCCCAGCCTGTGGCGCGACATCAAGATCGAGGTGACGCGGCAGGGCGCCGACCAGGTCCGTATCTGCGTCGCCGACAACGGCCCAGGCGTGCGCGCGGACATGGAGGACAAGCTGTTCGAATCCTTCGCCACCAGCAAGACCGAGGGCATGGGCCTCGGCCTGGCCATCAGCCGCACCCTGGTGGAGGCCCACGGCGGCCGGCTGTGGCTGGACCGCGCCCGCCCCGCCCGCTTCTGTTTCACCCTGCCGACGGAGGCCGCCGAGCCTTCCAGCGCCGATTCTTAGTCCTCTCCCGGAGCACGCCATGCCCGTCAATTTGTCCGCCCCCGATCCCCACTCCCTGTTGCCCGTTCCCGGTGTCGAGCTGGGCATCGCCAGCGCCGGCATCAAGAAGCCCGGCCGCCGCGATGTGCTGGTGATGCGCCTCGCCGCCGACTCGGAAGTCGTCGGCGTGTTCACGCAGAACCGCTTCTGCGCAGCCCCGGTCATCGTCTGCAAGGAACACCTGCATAACGAGAAAGGCATCCGCGCCCTGCTGGTCAACACCGGCAACGCCAACGCCGGCACCGGCGCCGAGGGCCTCGCCCGCGCCCGCGAGACCTGCGCCGCCGTCGCCTCCGAGCTGGGCATCCTGCCGGAACAGGTGCTGCCCTTCTCCACCGGCGTCATCCTGGAACCCCTGCCGGTGGGCAAGCTGATCAACGCCCTGCCCGCCGCCATCGCCGACCTCAAGCCCGCCAACTGGGCCGCCGCCGCCGAGGCCATCATGACCACCGACATCGTCGCCAAGGCGGCCAGCCGCAAGGTGGCGCTCGACGGCGTCGAGTTCGCGGTGACCGGCATCGCCAAGGGCTCCGGCATGATCCACCCGAACATGGCCACCATGCTGTCCTTCCTCGCCACCGACGCGCCGGTGTCCTGCGAGGCCCTGGAAGCCATGCTGCGCCACGCCGTGAACCGGTCCTTCAACTGCATCAGCGTCGACGGCGACACCTCCACCAACGATTCCTGCATCCTCATCGCCACCGGCAGCACGCCCGCCCCGGTGATCATGGATGACGGCGATCCCCGCTTCGCCAGCCTGCAAGCCGCCATCACCGAGGTCATGGTCGAGCTTGCGCAGGCCATCGTGCGCGACGGCGAGGGCGCCACCAAGTTCATGGAAGTACGCGTCGAAGGCGGCAAGGACGAGGCCGAGTGCAAGCAGGTGGCCTACGCCATCGCCCGCTCGCCCCTGGTGAAGACCGCCTTCTTCGCCTCCGACCCCAACCTCGGCCGCATCCTCGCCGCCGTCGGCTACGCCGGCATCGAGGACCTCGACGTCGACCGCATCCGCCTGTGGCTGGGCAACGTGCTGGTTGCCGAAAACGGCGGCCGCGCCGCCTCCTACCAGGAAGCCGAGGGCGCCCGCGTCATGGCCGCCCCGGAAATCGCCGTGCGCGTCGATCTGGCGCGGGGCAATACGGTCGCCACCGTGTGGACCTGCGACTTCTCCTACGACTACGTGAAGATCAACGCGGAATACCGGACCTGAGGCGGCTTTTCCCTGTCCAGGCAGGGCACGCCCCCAGTCAAAGATACATATCCTTGCAAAGAACGGAATAACACTCCTATATTGCAAGGATGATTCAACGCAGACTTCTCCCCCGCCTGCTCGCGGCCCTTGCTGACTTTCCCGCCGTGGCCCTCTTGGGCGCGCGCCAGGTGGGCAAAACCACCCTGGCCCTGGAAGCCGCCCGCTTGCGGGACGCCGTCTATCTCGACCTGGAATCGGAGGAGCACAGGGCGCGGCTGGCGCAGCCCGAGCTGTACCTCGCCGGTCTGCGCGACAAGCTGGTCATCCTGGACGAAGTGCATCGCGCCCCGGGGCTGTTCCCCATCCTGCGCGGACTCATCGACCAGGGCCGGCGCGAAGGCCGCCGCGCCGGCCGCTTCCTGCTGCTGGGCTCCGCCTCGCCGGAACTGCTCAAGCAATCCGGCGAAAGCTTGGCGGGCCGCATTGCCTACCTGGAACTGCACCCCTTCGACGCCCTGGAGGCGCGCGCCCTGCCCGAGGTCCAACGCTGGCTGCGCGGCGGCTTTCCCGACAGCCTGCTGGCCGCGGACGACCGGCGTAGCCTGGGCTGGCGGCAGCACTTCATCCGCACCTACCTGGAGCGGGACATCCCCCAGTTCGGCCCGCGCATCGCCGCCGAAACCCTGCGCCGCTTCTGGACCATGCTGGCCCATCATCAGGGCGGCCTGCTCAACACCGCCCAGTTCGCCCGCAACCTGGGCGTGGACGGCAAAACCGCCGCCGATTACCTGGGCCTGCTGGTGGATCTGCTGCTGGTGCGCCGCCTGCCGCCCTGGCACGCCAACATCGGCAAGCGCCTGACCAAATCTCCGAAGATCTACGTGCGCGACAGCGGCCTGGTCCACGCCCTGCTGCGGATCGGCGACCTGGACACCTTGCTCTCCCACCCCATCGTCGGCGCGAGCTGGGAAGGCCACGTGCTGGAAAACCTCCTGGCCTGCGCCCCGGATGGGGTGCGGGCCCATTTCTATCGCAGCGCCGGCGGCGCCGAGATCGACCTGCTGCTGGCCCGCCCCGACGGCCGGCTCTGGGCCATCGAGATCAAGCGCGGCCTCAACCCCAAGGTCGAGCGCGGCTTTCATGCCGCCTGCGCCGACCTCCGGCCGGAACGGCGTCTGGTGGTCTACTCCGGCTTCGAGCCGTATCCTCTGACCGCGGAAATCCAGGCGGCGCCGCTGGGCTGGCTGGCGGAACAGGTCGCGGGAATGTAGGGCACGCGCCGGAAGGTACCGCCTTACCCGCCGGATGGCACCAGATCGCGGTAGGCATGCCAACTGGCGTGCCCGATCAGCGGCAGGGCGATGACCAGGCCCAGGTAGAAGGTGGCCAGGCCCAGCCCGACGATGCACACGATCAGGCCCGCCCACAGCATCATGGCCGGCATGTTGCCGAGCACCGACTTGATGCTGAAGCGGATCGCGGTGAAGCCATCCACCTGGCGGTCGATGAGCATGGGCACGGTGATGACGCTGATGGCGAAGGCGCACCAGGCGATCACAAAACCGACCAGGATGCTGGCGAGGGTGAAGGTGAACCCCGCTTCCGACAGGAATACCCGGGTGACGAAGTTGTCGAGCGTCGGCGAGCTGCCCTCGTAGAGCAGGGCGAACAGTCCGACGTTGGCGACGAACCAGATGTTCAACAGAATGGTGAAGCCGGTGCTGACCATGGACACCTGGCTCTGGTTGAGCTTCCAGGCCTGATAGGCGCTGCAGCCCTTGAGAGGCTCGCCCCGCTCCAGATGCGCGCTCATCAGGTACAGGCCGATGCCCAGCGGCGGCGCGACGATGAAAAAGCCGGCGACCAGGAAGGGCAGCATGAACAGGCTGTCAGTACTCCACACCAGCCAGGTGATCAAGCCGCTGATCAGCACGATGCCCGCGCCGTAGCGCAAGCTGTAGAGGCCCGCCCTGCCGATGTCGCGCCAGCCCTTGGCCAGCCAGGTAAACGGCTGGCCAAGGGGGATGCGGTTGACTTCAAGCTCGTCCCAGCGGGTGCTTCCCGTGTAGGCGGTTTGTTGCATGTTCTCCTCTCTTATTGCTTTACCGCAGAATGCGGCAAATCGCATGCGATTCGAACAACCCTCTGCATCCTCGGCGCCACTTCCCCACTCCAAGCGCCCGGAACCCTCTCAAAACAGCAGGGCCGCGCCAAAAATGCCCACCATGATGAAGGCCAGCCCCACTTTTGCGAAGAGCCCCAGCATGATGCCGACCCAGGTGGCGACCCCGACCTGGACGGCGCGGGTCTGATCCCTCCGCGCCAGGTACTCGCCGACGGCGGCGCCGACCAGGGGCATGAAGAACACCCCCGCCAGGCCCATGAAAAGACCCAGCACCGTGCCCACCGCCGCCCCCAACAGGGCCAGTTTGCTGGCGCCGGCCCTTTTCGCGCCCAGAAGCCCGGCCACATAGTCCAAGGCCCAGGCCAGCACCGCCAGCACGCTGATCACCAGCACGGTGGTCATGCCGACACGAGCGAAATCGTCGATCCAGGCCCCCAGCATGATGCCGCCCCAAACCAACAGGGTGCCCGGCAGAACAGGCAGCACGGTGCCCGCCAGGCCCAGCAGAATCAGGATGACGGACAAGATCCACAACAAAATGATTTCCAAGATACGCCCTTGATTTCAACAATAAGACGCGCATTGTGCGTCATCCGGAAACCGCGGATGCATCGCTTTACTCCGGCTCATCGGTAAGGTTTACCCAGGTAGCC
>JBBIPL010000003.1:0-18437 GCA_037442845.1 Hydrogenophilales bacterium
TTCGCGGTGCGCAGCTTCGTAATACTATCGTTAACTTATGCAATTAAGCACTAGTCAGAGCGGTTGACGCCCAACCATCGGCCCGAAACCCGCATGAAATCGAGGGGGTGAGCCTCGTCCAGCCACCGGTCAAATGGAGAAAAGAGAGGATTCCGGAGGACAGCGACCAGGAAAACGTGTAAATTCCCGACTTGCCGACAACGCATCACATCCCCGCACCGCGCCAGTGCTGGAGCGGCGGGCAAGAAAAAACCCAACCGGTAAGGGTTGGGTTTTAGAATTGGTGGGCCCGCAGGGACTTGAACCCTGGACCAAAGGATTATGAGTCCTCTGCTCTGACCAACTGAGCTACAGGCCCGGCGGGGCGGACTGGCCTCCCCATGCAAGGGTCAATCGAGAAAGCTGCGCAGGCGCTCGGAACGGGACGGATGGCGCAGCTTGCGCAGGGCCTTGGCCTCGATCTGGCGGATGCGTTCGCGAGTGACGTCGAACTGCTTGCCCACTTCCTCCAGGGTATGGTCGGTGTTCATCTCGATGCCGAAACGCATGCGCAGGACCTTGGCTTCGCGCGGCGTGAGGCTGTCGAGAATTTCCTGGGTGACGAATTGCAGGCTGGAGTAGAGGGCGGATTCGGCCGGGGACAGGGTGGACTGGTCCTCGATGAAATCGCCCAGGTGGGAATCCTCGTCGTCGCCGATGGGAGTCTCCATGGAGATGGGCTCCTTGGAGATCTTCATGATCTTGCGGATCTTGTCCTCGGGCATCTCCATCTTTTCCGCCAGGGTGGCCGGATCCGGCTCGCTGCCGGTTTCCTGGAGGATCTGCCGGCTGATGCGGTTCATCTTGTTGATGGTCTCGATCATGTGCACCGGGATGCGGATGGTGCGCGCCTGGTCGGCGATCGAGCGCGTGATCGCCTGGCGGATCCACCAAGTGGCGTAGGTCGAGAACTTGTAGCCGCGGCGGTATTCGAACTTGTCCACCGCCTTCATCAGGCCGATGTTGCCTTCCTGGATGAGGTCGAGGAACTGCAGGCCGCGGTTGGTGTACTTCTTGGCGATGGAGATGACCAGGCGCAGGTTGGCCTCGATCATCTCGCGCTTGGCGCGGCGCGCCTTGGCCTCGCCGGTGGACATCTTCTTGTTGATGTCCTTCAGCGCCTTGACCGGGATGCCGGCCTTGTCCTGCAGGGATTTGAGCTTGTCCTGGCGCTCCATGATGGCGTACTGGTGGCGCGCGAGTTGCTCGACATAAGGCGCCTTGCCGGCCAGTTCCTGGGCCAGCCAGGCCGCATCGCCCTCGAGGCCGGGGAAGGTCGTGATGAAGTGGGCGCGCGGCATGCCGGACTTGTTCACGGCCATGTCCATGATGGCGCGCTCGTGCCCGCGCACTTCCTCGACGATGCCGCGCACGCTGTCGCACAGGGCGTCCACCTGGCGGGCGGTGAAGCGGATGCCCAGCAGCATGCCGGAGACGCAGTCGAGCAGCTTCTGGTATTGCTTGCTGGCGAAGCCGTATTTGTTCAGGATCGGCCTCATCTTGTCATGGCACTTGCGGATGGCGGCGAAGCGTTCAAGTGCGTCGGCCTTGAGCTGGGCCAGGTTGGCGGCGGTGATGGCGGCGCTGGCGGCTTCGTCTTCCTCCTCGTCGTCGCCCGCCGGTTCTTCGGCGGCGCTCTCCATGACGATGTCTTCGCCGGAACTGTCCATGAGGCCGTCCACCAGGTCGTCGATCTTGAGTTCGTCGCGTTCGACCTTGCCCGCCAATTCCAGGATCTGGGTGATGGTAAGCGGGCAGGCGGAAATGGCCTGCACCATGTGCTTGAGGCCTTCCTCGATGCGCTTGGCGATTTCGATCTCGCCCTCGCGCGTGAGCAGGTCCTTGGTGCCCATCTCGCGCATGTACATGCGCACCGGGTCGGTGGTGCGGCCGAATTCGGCGTCGACGCTGGACAGGGCGGCTTCCGCCTCCTCGGCGGCGTCCTCGTCGGCCACCGGCGCCGGGGTCTCCGACATCAGCAGTTCCTCGGCGGCGGGCGCCTGATCGAAGACCTGGATGCCCATGTCGTTGATCATGCTGATGACGCTCTCGATCTGCTCGGCGTCGAGCATCTCGTCGGGCAGGTGGTCGTTCACCTCGGCATAGGTCAGGTAGCCCCGTTCCTTGCCCAGCATGATGAGGTTCTTCAGGCGGGTGCGGCGCGCCTCCACGTCGAGCTTGCTGTCCTGCTGGGCGATCGCCTGGGTGAGCAGGGCGGCCTTGCCGGCGGCATCCTTTTTCTTGCCGGGCGGACGGCCGGGGGCCTTGCCGGGGCTTTTGTCAGCCGGGGCGCTCTGCTTGGGAGTCTTGGTCGCCATTGTTGGAATCACTCCGTGAGAAACTGCGGAAAAACGGAATATTATACATGAACTTGTGCGCCCGGTCCGAGGCTGGTGCAAAGTTCGACCCGCTTTGCTCAGGCAGGTTTCCGGTTTTTCAGGGAAGCCAGCAGGCGGGCTTTTTCCTGCGCGCTGAGTTCACTCGGTTTGCGCGCCGACAATTCGCGCACTGTGTTGCCGCCGGCCTGTGCCAGCAGGGATTTCAGGGCGCCCTGGAAATCGGCTTCCACATCTTCCTCCGCCCCCCAGTTCATGGTTGCGGAATTCGCGGATGCAAGAGGGGCCTGTTCGGGTTTTCCGCGGAAGTGTTCGAGCAGGGCCGGCCGGCTGAGTTCCGGATGTTCACGCAGCAGGGCGGCCACGGAGGCCAGCGCCTGGGCGTCGGCCTCTCCGCTTTCGGGCAGATCGGACAGGCGCGCGGCGCGCGACGGGTCGTCCAGGACGGCTTGCAGCAGGACGCGCCACAGGCTGGGTTGCACGGCTGCCCTGCCCGCCGGCCGCGCGTGTCTGACCGGCTTGCCGGAAAGCCCGGCGGCGCGGGCCGGGGCGGGGGTGTCGAGGCCGGTCAGTGCGTCCAGCCGCCGGTGCAGTGCCCTTGCCAGCAGGGGGGCCTGGGTGAGTTTGGCAAGATGCGGCTTGGCCAGGGTGGCGAGGCGCACCTTGCCTTCCTGCGAGGACAGGTCGGTCTGGGCGCTGAGTTCGGCGAAGAGGAAATCCGAGAGAGGCGCGGCCTGGTCGCACAACTTGCGGAAGGCCGCCGCCCCCTGGGCCTGGACGTAGCTGTCCGGATCTTCGCCCTCGGGCAGGAACAGGAAGCTGAGCAGCTTGCCGTCGCGGACCTGCGGCAGGCTGTTCTCCAGGGCGCGCCAGGCGGCCTTGCGGCCGGCGTTGTCGCCGTCGAAGGCGAAGACGATCTCGTCCGCCAGGCGCAGGAGGCGGGTGAGGTGGTCCGGGGTGATGGCAGTGCCCAGGGTGGCCACGGCGTTCTGCACCCCGTACTGGTCCAGCATCACCACGTCCATGTAGCCCTCCACCACCAGCACCCGGTTCTCGCCCTGGATGGCGCGGCGGTGTTCGTGCAGGCCGTACAGTTCGCGGCCCTTGTGGAACAGTGGGGTTTCCGGCGAATTGAGGTATTTGGGCTCGCCCGCACCCATGACCCGGCCGCCGAAGGCGATGACCTTGCCGCGCTCGTTGCGGATGGGGAACATGACCCGGTCGCGGAAACGGTCGTAGCGCTTGCCCTCGTTGGCGATGACCAGGCCGGCTTCCGCCAGCAGCGGATCCTGGTAGTCGGCGAAGGCGGCGGCGAGCGGTTGCCAGTCGTCGGCGGCGTAGCCCAGGGCGAAGCGGGCGGCGGTTTCGCCGGTGACGCCGCGCTTTTTCAGGTAGGCGATGGCCGGCTCGGCGGTCTTCAGGGTCTGGCGGTAGTGGCGGGAGGCCGCTTCCATGCGATCAAAGAGCTTGTCGCGCCGGGTTTCCTCCTCCGGCGCCTGCCGGCTGCCGTCGTCGGGCACCTGCATGCCGGCCTGCGCGGCCAGTTCCTTCACCGCCTCGACGAAGCCGTAGCCGGCGTGTTCCATGAGGAAGCTGATGGCGGTACCGTGCGCGCCGCAGCCGAAGCAATGGTAGAATTGCTTGGTGGGACTGACCGAGAAGGAAGGCGTCTTCTCGTTGTGGAAGGGGCAGCGGGCCTGGTAGTTGGCGCCGGCCTTCTTGAGGGGGACGTAACGCTCAACGACCGCGACGATGTCGGTGCGGTCGAGGAGCTGCTGGATGAAATCCTGGGGGATCATGCCCAGGATTCTAGTCGGTGATCAGCCCAGGGCGGCCTTGACCTGGCCGGATACGGCGGTCATGTCGGCACGGCCGGCAAGCCGGGGCTTCAGCCAGGCCATGACCTTGCCCATGTCCTTGGCGGAGACGGCGCCGGTTTCGGCCAGCGCCTGCTTGACCAGGGCGGCGACTTCCTCGGCGGACAAGGGCTGCGGCAGGTAGGCGGAGAGCACGCCGATCTCGAATTTCTCCTGGTCCGCCAGGTCCATGCGGTTCGCGGCCTCGTACTGGGCGGCGGAATCCTTGCGCTGCTTCAGGAGTTTCTCGATGACGGCGGTGACGGCGGCGTCGTCCAACTGGATGCGCTCGTCCACCTCGCGCTGCTTGATGGCGGCGAGCAGCAGGCGCACGGCGGACAGGCGGGCGGTATCCTTGGCGCGCATGGCGGTCTTCATGTCTTCGGTGATGCGTTCCTTGAGCGTCATGGCGATTCCGGATCGAAGGGTCAAAATGCAAACGGGCCTGTTGGACAGGCCCGTGACGTAACCGGCGCGGGGGCCGATCAGTACATCTTGGGCGGCAGGGTCTGGCTGCGCAGGCGCTTATGATGGCGTTTCACGGCGGCGGACAGCTTGCGCTTGCGTTCCTGGGTGGGCTTCTCGTAGAACTCGCGAGCGCGCAGTTCGGTCAGCAGACCGGTTTTCTCGATGGTGCGCTTGAAGCGGCGCATGGCGACTTCGAACGGCTCGTTTTCCTTGACTCGAACGCTGGGCATGTCTCGTTCCTGCTACCTGTGAATGTGGGAGGGACCAAAAAAGGTGGCGGATTCTATACCGGGACCGCGCGGCGTTTCAATACAATTCAGACCTTTACCCGTAACCCCGCGCCAGCGGGCGCATGCAAGCTCATGAAAATCCTCGGCGTCGAGTCCTCCTGCGATGAAACCGGCCTCGCCGTGTTCGATACCGAGGCGGGCCTGCTGTCCCATGCCGTCCACTCGCAGGTGACGATGCACGCCGAATACGGCGGCGTGGTTCCGGAACTGGCCTCGCGCGACCACGTCCGCCGCGTCATCCCCCTCACCCGGGCCGTGCTGAAGCAGGCGGGACTGGTCCTGGCCGACCTGGATGCCGTCGCCTACACCCAGGGACCGGGTCTGGCCGGCGCCCTGCTGGTGGGTGCGGGTTTCGCCAACGCCCTGGCGGCGGCGCTGCGCATTCCCGCGCTCGGCATCCACCACCTGGAGGGCCATCTGCTCTCGCCCCTGCTGGCGAATCCCCGACCCGAATTTCCCTTCGTCGCCCTGCTGGTGTCCGGCGGTCATACCCAGCTCATGCGCGTGGACGGGGTCGGCCGCTACGAACTCCTGGGGGAGACGGTCGACGACGCCGCCGGCGAGGCCTTCGACAAGACCGCACAACTGCTCGGCCTGGGCTATCCCGGTGGACCCGCCCTGTCCAGACTGGCCGATAGCGGTCATCCCTACCGCTTCGACCTGCCCCGGCCCATGCTGCATTCCGGCGACCTGGAGTTCAGCTTTTCCGGTCTGAAGACCGCGGTGCTGACCCTGGTGAAGAAGGCGGGACTGGAGGACCAGGCGGACATCGCCGCCGGCTTTCAGGCCGCGGTGGTCGACGTGCTGGCGGGCAAATGCCTGGCGGCGCTGAAGAAGACCGGCCTGAAGCGGCTGGTGGTGGCGGGCGGAGTGGGGGCCAACCGGGCCCTGCGCGCCCGCCTCGACGCCGAGACGGCGCAACGTCATCTCACCGTGTTCTACCCGCCCCTGGATCTGTGCACCGACAACGGCGCCATGATCGCCTTTGCCGGCGGCTTGCGTCTGGCCGCCGGCCTGCCGGCCGCGGACGGACGCTTCGCCGTGCGGCCGCGCTGGGATCTGGCCGAGCTGGCGGCGATCGCCGCATAGGCGCTTAGGGTTTGAGCCGGAGATCGAACCTGAGGTCGAACTGCTGTTCCAGCAGGTCCAGCACGAAATCCGGGAAGGCCAGCGCCAGCCCGAGCAGGCCGAAGAGGAACAACACCAGCAGGGTGGAAAACACGCTGGCGGGGCGCAGCCAGCCCCAGTAGCGGGCGGCGAGGAATACCATGTCCTTGCGGTGCTCGGTCATGCGCAGCCAGTCGCGCAGCAGCGACAGGGCCAGCCAGACGGCATAGCCGCCGGCCAGGGAGGCCAGCACCACGCGGAACACGGTGAGCAGGTCCCAATCCTGGATGCCCTTGTAGAACAGGGAGACCGCCCCGACGCCGAGGGCGGCCAGGCTGGCCAGCACGATGTTGAGCAGCAGACGGCGGCGTTCGCGGGCGAGGTCCTGCTGGCGCTTGATGAAGAAGCTGTCGATCTCGGCCTTGAAGTACTCCGTCTTCTCCTCCACCAGGCCGGCGATCTCGCGGCGCATGGCGGCGATGCGGTCGTCCAGCACGACGGTCAGGCGCTCGGCGGCGTAGTCCACCATGTCGCGCACGTCGTCCTTGGTCATGCTGCGCTGGTTGTGCAGCTCCTGGGAAATCTTGTCCAGTTTCTCGTCGATGGCCTGGCTGGCGTTGTCCACCACCTGACTGAGGCGATCACCGGCCCGGTCCACCGCCGCCTCGGAAGCGGCGATCAGGCTTTCGCGCGCATAGTCGATGGTCTTTTCGAACATGCTCAGGGTTTCTTGAACGCCTTTTCCTCGCCGGACAGCAGTTTGCGGATGTTGCGGTGGTGACGCGCCAGCACCAGCAGGGAGAGCGCGGCCAGGATGACGATCGGGTAGGCGCCATCCCCGCTGGCGCGCAATATGTAATAACCATAGACCGGCGCCAGGCTGGCCGCCACCAGCGCGGACAGCGAGGAGACACGGGTGACGGCGAACACCGCCAGCCAGGTCGCCACCACCAGGCCGCCCAGGCGGGCATCCAGGGCCAGCAGCACGCCCAGCGCGGTGGCCACGCCCTTGCCGCCCTTGAAGCCGTGGAACACCGGGAACAGATGGCCGAGGAAGGCGGCGAGGGCTGCGAGATAGGGAGTCAGCGGCGGCAGGCCGAACTCGGCGGTGGCCCACTGCGCCAGCAGCACGGCGAAATACCCCTTGAGCGCGTCGCCCAGCAGGGTGAGGGCGGCGGCGGATTTCCTGCCGGTGCGCAGCATGTTGGTGGCGCCCGGATTGCCGGAACCATGGCTGCGCGGGTCGGGCAGAGCGTAGATGCGGGCGACCAGGATGGCGAAGGAAATCGAGCCCAACAGGTAGGCGGCGAGCAATGTCAGCGTGGGTTCAATCATTTGCGAGTTCGATTGCGTACAATCCCGGCCTTTTCACCGGCCGGTTCGGACGCGTTGCGATGGATATCTTGTTTCTGCGGGACTTCCGCCTGGAGATGATTATCGGGCTGTACGAGTGGGAGCGCAAAGCGCCGCAGCCGGTCATGATCGATCTGGAGATCGGCCTCTACGACCATAAGGCCGGGCATACCGACAACGTCGCCGATACCATCGACTACGGCCAGGTGGCGGCGCGCATCCGCGAGGTGGCGGGCGGCCGCGAGATTCGGCTGGTGGAAACCCTGGGCGAACTCATCGCCGACATCGTGCGCAACGAATTCGGCGCGCCCTGGGTGCGCGTGGCCGTGCGCAAGCTGGCCATCCTGCGCGGCGTCAAGGAACTCGGCATCGTCGTCGAGCGCGGTTCGCGGCTTTGATCAGCCGGCGCGTCGCGCCGCCATGAGGAACACCGGGTTCTCGTCCCACTGGCGCGCCTTGCCGTCGAAGTGGGCGGCGTCGAGAACGACCTTGTCTTCGCTCATCGCCGGCCGCCCAGCAGGGAACCCAGCACGCCGCGGATGATGGCCCGGCCCACCTGGCTGCCGACCGAACGCGCCGCGCTCTTGGCCAGGGCTTCGACCACGCCTTCCCGGCGCCGGCCGCCGGCGCCGGCGGCGCCGCCCAGCAGGTCGCCGAGCACGCCGCCCAACCCGCCCCCTCCCGCCGGCGCCTGGGCTTCCGCCTTGCGCGCAGCGGCCTCCGCCTGGGCCTGCTCGGCGCGGGCCCTGAGCACCTCGTAGGCCGATTCGCGATCGACGACTTTCTCGTAGACCCCGGCCACCAGCGAGGACTGCATGATCTGCTGGCGCCGGTTGGCGTCGATGGGGCCGATCTGGCCGCGCGGCGGCACGACGTAGGCGCGCTCGACGATGCCGGGGCGGCCTTTCTCGTCCAGGCAGGAAACCAGGGCTTCGCCGACGCCCAGTTCGGTGATGGCCGCCTCCTCGTCGAGGTTGGCGTTGTCGCGCATGGTCTCGGCGGCCGCGCGCACCGCCTTCCGGTCGCGCGCCGAGAAGGCGCGCAGGGCATGCTGCACGCGGTTGCCGAGCTGGCCCAGCACCTTGTCGGGCACGTCGGCCGGGTTCTGCGTGACGAAGTAGACGCCGACGCCCTTGGAGCGGATCAGGCGCGCCACCTGCTCGATCTTGTCGACCAGGGCGGCGGGGGCGTCGGCGAAGAGAAGGTGGGCCTCGTCGAAGAAGAACACCAGCTTGGGTTTGTCCAGGTCGCCCGCCTCCGGCAGGTTCTCGTAGAGTTCCGAGAGCAGCCAGAGCAGCAGGGTGGCGTACATCTTGGGGGACTGCATGAGCTTGTCGGCGGCCAGGATGTTGATGACGCCCTTGCCGCGGTCGGTCTGCATCAGGTCGGCGATGTCGAGCATGGGCTCGCCGAAGATCTTCTCGCCGCCCTGGCTTTCCAGGGCCAGCAGGCCGCGCTGGATGGCGCCGACGCTGGCGGCCGAGATGTTGCCGTACTCGGTGGTGAACTGCCTGGCGTTGTCGCCGACGAACTGCAGCATGGCGCGCAGATCCTTCAGGTCGAGCAGCAGCAGGCCGGCGTCGTCGGCGACCTTGAACACCAGGTTGAGCACCCCCGCCTGGGTTTCATTGAGTTCCAGCATGCGGGCGAGCAGCAGGGGGCCCATGTCGGACACGGTGGCACGCACCGGGTGGCCCAGTTCGCCGAAGGCGTCCCAGAAGGTCACCGGGAAGGCCTGGTAGGCGTGGTCCGTCAGGCCCAGTTTGTCGACGCGCTCGGCCACCTTGGCGTTGTCGCCGCCGGCTTGGGAAATGCCGGAGAGGTCGCCCTTCACGTCGGACATGAAGCAGGGCACGCCGATGGCGGAAAACTGTTCCGCCAGGCTTTGCAGGGTCACCGTCTTGCCGGTACCGGTGGCGCCGGTGATGAGCCCGTGCCGGTTGGCCATCTGCGGCAGCAGATGCAGTTCCATGGTGTCGTTCTTGGCGATGAGCAGGGGCGCGGTCATGGTGTCTCCTCGAAAAATCCCGTTCATTCTAGGAGAAGACCGCCGCGCACCGCGACAGTGCGGCGGGGCACAGCACGGGGCGGCCAATGCGGCCGAGTGTTCGCCGACGGCGTGGCGGCGGGTGGCCGCATGGCTTGTCGCGCCGGTCCGGCGTTTGGTGATAAAACCTGGTTCCACCGCCGCACCGAGGATAGGCCATGCGCTGCAACATCCTGCTCTACGCTGGAAGCATCCGGCGCGATGCCTCCAATCGCCGCCGCGCCGGCCGGATCCACGCAGGCCGCGAGGCGTCGTGCGCGCCCTGATGCAAGCCCTGCTGCTGCTGGGCGTCGGTTATGGCGCCCTGGTACTGGCCGTCTTTCTCGGGCAGTCGTCGCTGCTCTACCTGCCCGACCTGCCTTCCCGCGAACTGCTGGCCTCACCCCGCGACATCGGCCTGGACTACGAGGAGGTGCGCCCGCAAACCGAGGATGGCGTCAGCCTGCACGGCTGGTACGTGCCGGCGCACGAATCGCGCGGTACGCTGCTGTTCCTGCATGGCAACGCCGGCAACATTTCCCACCGCCTGGATTCCTTGCGCATCTTCAACCGCCTGGGCCTGTCGGTGCTGATCATCGATTACCGCGGCTACGGCCGCAGCCAGGGGGCCCCGAGCGAGGCCGGCCTGCAACGGGATGCCGCGGCGGCCTGGCGCCATCTCGTGCGCACGCGCGGCGAGGCGCCGCACCGCATCGTCCTCTTCGGCCGTTCCCTGGGCGCCTCGCTTGCCGCCTGGCTGGCGGCGCGCGAGCGGGCCGGGGCCTTGATCCTCGAATCCGCCTTCATCTCGGTGCCCGAACTGGCTGCGGAACTCTATCCCTGGCTGCCCGCGCGCCAGCTGGCGCGCCTGCGCCACGACACCCGCGCCGAACTTACGCGGGCGCGGCTGCCCGTGCTGGTCATCCACAGCCCGCAAGACGAGATCATTCCCTATCGGCACGGCCTCGCGCTGTACGAGGCGGCACACCCTCCCAAGGACTTCCTGCGCTTGCGCGGCGACCACAACAGCGGTTTCCTGCTCAGCGGAGAGGACTATGTGCGCGGCCTGGAGCGTTTTCTCGCCGCGCATCTTCCCGCCCGCGCGGCCGGCCGGCCCTGACGCTCCGACGCAGGTCACATGGAGCCGGCGGCGGTCCCGCCCCGGTGTAAAATCGCGTCATTTTTCAGCGGGTAACGAGCATGGCAGGACACTCCAAATGGGCGAACATCCAGCACCGCAAGGGGCGTCAGGATGAAAAACGCGGCAAGATTTTTTCCCGCTACGCCAAGGAAATCACCGTGGCGGCGAAGATGGGCGGCGGCGATCCTAGTTTCAACCCGCGCCTGCGCTTGGCCATCGACAAGGCCAAGGGCGAGAACATGCCCAACGACAACATCGAGCGGGCCATCAAGAAGGGCACCGGCGAGCTGGAGGGCGTGAACTACGAGGAAATCCGCTACGAGGGCTACGGCCCCGGCGGCGCGGCAGTGATCGTCGACTGCCTCACCGACAACCGCGTGCGCACCGTCGCCGACGTGCGCCACGCCATGGCCAAGCACGGCGGCAACCTCGGCACCGATGGTTGCGTGGCCTTCCAGTTCAAGCACTGCGGCCAGATCGTCCTGGCCCCCGGCGCCTCCGAGGATCAGGTCATGGAAGTGGCCCTGGAGGCGGGCGCCGAGGACGTGATCGGCAACGACGACGGCTCCATCGAGGTGCTCACCGCGCCCACCGGCGACCTTACCCTGGTCAAGGAGGCCCTGGAAAAGGCCGGTTTCAAGCCCGTGGTCGCGGAAATCACCATGAAGGCCCTGAACGAAACCGAGGTCACCGGCGACGAGGCCGTGAAGTTCCAGAAGATGCTGGACATGCTGGACGACCTGGACGACGTGCAGGACGTCTACACCTCGGCGATCCTGCCCGAGTGAGACTCCTCGGTCTCGACCCCGGCCTGCGCGTAACCGGCTACGGCGTCATCGACAAGCATGGCCAGAAGCTGAGTTACGTGACCAGCGGCGTGGTGCGCACGGAAACCGGGGAACTGCCGGCGCGCATCAAGATCATCTTCGACGGCGTGCTGGAGGTGCTGGAGCGGTTCAAGCCCGATGCCGCCGCCATCGAAAAGGTGTTCGTCAACGTGAATCCCCAATCCACCCTGCTGCTGGGCCAGGCCCGCGGCGCGGCCATCGCGGCGCTGACCGCCGCCGGCCAGCCGGTGTTCGAATACACGGCGCTGCAGGTCAAGCAGGCGGTGGTGGGCAACGGCCACGCCGACAAGCAGCAGGTCATGCACATGGTGAAGCGCCTGCTCAACCTGCCCGCCGAGCCCCGCGCCGATTCCGCCGACGCCCTGGCCTGCGCCATCTGCCATGCCCACGGCGGCATGGGCCTGGGTGGGCTGACCACCGCCACGCGCCGCCGGCGGGCCGGGAGAATGCTGTGAGCAAGACCGCCGCCGCCCCCCTCGAACCCAGCCGGGACAGGCTGTCCAACCCGTTCCTGCGCTATCTGCTGGCCACCCGACCGGCTTTCCTGACCATCGCCCTGGCCGGCTGCCTGCTGGGCTTCGCCACCGCCCTGGACGCCGCCTTTTCCTGGCCCCTGGCCTTGCTCACCGTGCTGCTGGCGATGGCGGCGCAGGCCGGGGTCAACGTCTTCAACGACTACTACGACCATCTCAACGGAACCGACGCGGTCAACGTGGACCGGCTGTTTCCCTTCACCGGCGGCTCCCGCTTCATCCAGAACGGCGTCATGGCGCCGCGCCAGATGCTGGCCTGGGCGCTGGCGCTGTTCGCCGGCGTCATCGCCGGCGGGCTGTGGCTCCTCGAGACGCGGGGCGCCGGGCTGTTCTGGATCGGCCTGGCCGGCCTGCTCATCGGCTGGGCCTACTCGGCGCCGCCGCTCAAGCTCAACAGCCGCGGCCTGGGGGAAGCCTGCGTGGCGGCGGGCTTCCTGCTCATCGTCGCCGGCGCCGATTTCGTGCAGCGCGGCGCCCCGTCCGCCAAGCCCTGGCTGCTGGGTCTGCCCTACGCCCTGCTGGTCACCAACATCCTCTACATCAACCAGTTTCCCGACCGGGCTGCCGACATTCTGGCCGGCAAGCGGCACTGGGTGGCGCGCCTGGAACCCGCCGTCGCGGCGCGCGGCTACTGGCTGATCCTGCTGCTGGCCGCCGCGTCCCTGGCCGGCCTGGTGGCCACCGGCTGGCTGCCCGCCCTGGCGTTGCTGTCCCTGCTGGCGGTCTTGCCGGCGCTGAAGGCGGGCCGCATCCTGTCCGCGCATGCCCACGAGCCGCGCAAACTGTTGCCCGCCCTGCGCATGACCATCGCCGCCGCCCATCTGCAGCCCGTGATCCTGGGGGCCGTGCTGGCCTGGGGAGCCTGGGCGTGATCGGGCGGCTCACCGGCATCCTGCTGGAAAAGCAGCCGCCCCAGGTGCTGCTGGACGTGGCGGGCGTGGGCTACGAGGTGGACGTGCCCATGAGCAGCTTCTACAACCTGCCCGCCAGCGGCGAGCGGGTCAGCCTGTTCACCCATTTCGTGGTGCGCGAGGATGCCCAGCAGTTGTTCGGTTTCCTCACCCACAAGGAGCGCGAGGCCTTCCGCGCCCTCATCCGCATTTCCGGGGTCGGCCCCAAGCTGGCCCTGGCGGTGCTCTCCGGCCTGTCGGTGGACGACCTGGCGCAGTGCGTGGCGATGCAGGACGCCGGCCGGCTGACGCGGGTACCGGGCATCGGCAAGAAGACGGCGGAGCGGTTGCTGCTGGAACTCAAGGGCAAGCTGGCGGATGCCCTGCCGACGGGGCCGGGGGGGGCGCCCCCCGCCGCCGGGGTCGCGGCCGACGCCCTCAACGCCTTGCTGGCCCTGGGCTACTCCGACAAGGAGGCGGCGCTCGCGATCAAGCAATTGCCCGAGGGGCTGAGCCTGGAGGAGTCCATCCGCCAGGCCCTGAAACTGCTGGCGAAGAAATAGAGGGAGCTGAAGCGCCATGCTGGAACCCGATCGCCTCATCGCCCCCGCCCCGGCCTCCAAGGAGGAGGAGGCCCTGGAGCGAGCCCTGCGGCCGCAGCGCCTGGCGGAATACGTCGGCCAGGCGCGGGCCCGCGAGCAACTGGAAATCTTCATCACCGCCGCCAAGAACCGGAAGGAGGCGCTCGACCACGTGCTGCTGTTCGGCCCGCCGGGCCTGGGCAAGACCACCCTGGCCCACATCATCTCGCGGGAGATGGGGGTCAATTTGCGGCTGACCTCCGGACCCGTGCTGGAACGGGCCGGCGACCTGGCCGCCCTGCTCACCAACCTGGAACCCCACGACGTCCTTTTCATCGATGAAATCCACCGCCTCTCGCCGGTGGTGGAGGAGATCCTCTATCCGGCCCTGGAGGACTTCCAGCTCGACATCATGATCGGCGAGGGGCCGGCGGCGCGCTCGGTGAAACTGGACCTGCCGCCCTTCACCCTGGTGGGCGCCACCACCCGCGCCGGCATGCTCACCAATCCCCTGCGCGACCGCTTCGGCATCGTCGCCCGCCTGGAGTTCTATACGCCGGAGGAACTGGCCACCATCGTCGCCCGCTCGGCCCGGCTGCTGGGCGTGGACGCCAGCGGCGAGGGCGCCGCCGAGATCGCCCGGCGTTCGCGCGGCACGCCGCGCATCGCCAACCGCCTGCTGCGCCGGGTGCGCGACTACGCCGAGGTGAAGGCGGGCGGCAAGGTGGATGCCACGGTGGCCGACGCCGCCCTGAAGATGCTGGAGGTGGACCACGCCGGCCTCGACGTCATGGACCGCAAGCTGCTCGGCGCCATGCTGGAGAAGTTCGCCGGCGGCCCGGTGGGGCTGGAGAATCTGGCGGCGGCCATCGGCGAGGCGGCCGACACCATCGAGGACGTGCTGGAACCCTACCTCATCCAGCAGGGTTTCCTCGCCCGCACGCCGCGCGGCCGCGTCGCCCAGCCCCTGGCCTGGCGGCACTTCGGCCTGATGCGGCCGGGAGACGATGGCGGCTTGTTCGAATGATCCGCCCCGGGTGGGCCAACCCGGTTGGTCGTGCAACCGTCCCGGTCCGCCGACATTCGCGGTCATGAGCGAGACCTCGACCTTCACCTGGCCCGTGCGCGTCTACTGGGAAGACACCGACGCCGGTGGCGTGGTGTATTACGCGAACTACCTGAAGTTCCTCGAACGCGCCCGCACCGAATGGCTCTCCGCCCTGGGCCTGGAGCAGGACCGGCTGGCGGAGGAGGCGGGGGTGGCGTTCGTGGTGCGCCGGGTGGAGGCGGACTATCTGCGGCCCGCGCGCTTCAACGACCGGCTGCGGGTGGCATGCCGCCTGACGGCGCTTAATCGCGCCAGTCTGGAAATGGCCCAGCGCGTCACGCGCAATGACGAAATCCTGCTGCGGGCGGTGGTGCGCGTGGCCTGCGTCGAGCGGGCGACATTCCGGCCGGCTAGAATCCCGGCATTCGTCACTCTTGCCTTCGGGACGCCCCGCTGATGGAACTCGCCCTTTCCCAGGATATGACCTTCATCGCCCTGATCGCCCAGGCCAGCTGGGTGGTGAAGGCGGTCATGCTGCTGCTGCTGTTCGCCTCCGTGGTGTCCTGGTGGCTGATCTTCGAGAAGTGGTTCCTGCTGCGCCGCGAGTGGCGGCTGACCCACCTCTTCGAGCGCGAGTTCTGGGGCGGCGGCCACGCCGAAATCGTCCGCCGCAGCGCCGAGGAAGACCGCCGGGGCAGCCTGGAGGAGGTGTTCCGCGCCGGCCTGCGCGAATTCCGCGGCAAGCGCCAGCTCACCGTGGCGCCGCAGGCCATGGTGGAAAGCGCGCGACGGGCGATGCGCGCCGCCTATCAGCGGGAAATGGACCAGATCGAGGCGCACCTGCCCTTCCTCGCCACCGTCGGCTCGGTGTCGCCCTACGTCGGCCTGTTCGGCACGGTCTGGGGCATCATGAACGCCTTCATCGGCCTCTCCAACGTCGCCCAGGCCACTCTGGCGCAGGTGGCGCCGGGCATCGCCGAGGCCCTCATCGCCACCGCCATCGGCCTGTTCGCGGCGATCCCGGCGGTCATCGCCTACAACCGCTTCACGCACGACATCGACCGGCTGGCGAACCGCCATGACGTGTTCATGGAAGAGTTCTCCAACCTGCTGCAGCAGGAGGCGGCGCGCAAATGATCCCGCGTCGCTCGCGCCGGGCGGTCAACCAGATCAACGTCGTGCCCTACATCGACGTGATGCTGGTGCTGCTGGTGATCTTCATGGTCACCGCGCCCTTCATCAGCCCGACGCAGGTCGAATTGCCCAGCGTCGGCAAGAGCGCCGTCGCCCCCGTCGCGCCCCTGGAGGTGATGGTGCGCGCCGACGGCAGCCTGCTGCTGCGCGATCGCGGCGCCGACGAAATCGGCGAAACGGTATCGGGCGCCGGCCTGGAAGCCGCCGTGCGCGCCCGCGCGCAAGCGCAACCGGGGCAGCCCGTGGTGATTTCCGCCGACCGCAACGTGCAATATGGGCGCGTCATGCAGGTGATGGATACCCTGCAAACCATGGGTGTCGCGCGCGTCGGCCTGTTGGTGAAGCCTGCCCAGCCGTGACCGACGCCGGCCGCTTTCAGCACGTTTCCTCGGGTGGTCTGTCGTTGCTGGTGCACGGCCTGTTCCTGCTCGGCCTGATCTTCAGCGTGTCCTGGAAGAACCCGCCGCTGATTCCGGTGCAGGCCGATCTGTGGGCGGAATTGCCGGAGCCGCCGCCCGCCGCGCCCATCCTCGAGCCGCCAACGCCCGAGTCCCTGCCCGCGCCGGAACCGCCGCCGGTAAAGGCCGCGCCCGAGCAGGTCGATATCGCCCTGGAGAAAGCCGAGCGGAAGAAGCGGGAGGAGGCGCGCCGGCTGGAGGAAACGCGGCTGCGCGAGGAACGCCAGGCCGAGCTCAAACGCCAGGAGGAACTGCGGCGGCAGGAAGAGTTGAAGCGCCAGGAGGAAACCCGGAAACAGGAAGAGCTGCGTCGCCAGCAGGACCGGGAACGCCAGGACAAGGAAAAACGGGAGCAGGCCCGCAGGCAGGTGGAACAGGACCTCGCCCGGCAGATGCGGGAGGATCTGGAGGCCGAACGGGCCCAGTTGAACGCCCTGCAGGAGCGTTCCCGCGCCAGCCGGCACGCGCGGGTGGTCGACGATTTCAAACTGCGTATCCAGAGCAAGATCCAGGCCTACGTGCGCCTGCCGCACAGGCTGAGCGGGAACCCCGAGGCGGTGTTCGAGGTCAGCCTGCTGCCCAATGGCGAGGTGGTCCGCGCGGTCCTGGTGAAAAGCAGCGGCCAGCCGGCCTACGACACCGAGGTGGAACGCGCCATCCTGAAGGCCTCCCCGCTGCCCTTGCCGGCCGAGCGCGAGGCCGCGCAGGCGTTCCGCGAGGGGCTGATTCTGAAATTCCGACCCTCCGCCGAGGCGGGCGGGGGCGCCTGAGCAAAGCTGATAAACTGTCCGCAAGCCGATTTCAAACGACCATGATGCATCGACTGCTTCTCGTAGTGCTGCTGGCCCTGGCCAGCCCCCTGTGCATGGCCGCCATGACCATCGAGATCGTGGGCGGCGCCCTTAACCGCGTTCCGGTGGCGATCCTGCCTTTCGCCCTGAGCGCCCCGGGCGCGACGGATCCGGCCGCGGTGGTGTCCGGCGACCTCGGCCGCAGCGGATATTTCCGGCTGGTGGACGCCCAGGGCGTGGTCTCCCCGGCCTCGCCGCAGGGGCTCTCCCTGCCGACCTGGAAGTCGCGCGGCGCCGACGCGGTGCTCATGGGCCAGGCCCTGCCCGCCGCCAACGGCCGCATCGAGGTGCGCTTCTGGTTGTTGGATGCGGTGCGGCAAAGCCAACTCGCCGCCTTGTCCTATACCACCACTCCGGCCGGCCTGCGCGGCGTGGCGCATCGCATCGCCGACGTGGTGCACGAGAAGCTGCTGGGTGAGCCGGGCAGCTATTCGGGCCGCATCGCCTACATCCTCAAGCGGCCCGGCCGCTACGAACTGCAGGTCGCCGACGCCGACAGCGAGAACGCCATCACCGTGGCGTCTTCGCCCGAACCCCTGATCTCACCCGCCTGGTCGCCGGATGGCGGCAAGCTGGCCTACGTGTCCTTCGAGGACAAGAAGCCGGTGGTCTACGTGCAACATCTGGCCGATGGCGGCCGTCGCGCGGTGGCCCGCTTCCGCGGCTCCAATTCGGCGCCGGCCTGGTTTCCGGACGGCAGGCGTCTGGCAGTCACCCTGTCCAAGGATGAAACTTCGCAGATTTATTTCCTGAATCCGGATACCGGCGAACTCACCCGTTTTTCCCGAGGCGGCGCCCTGGATACCGAACCGGTGTTCAGCCCGGATGGGCGCTGGATGTATTTCACTTCGGACCGCGGCGGTTCGCCGCAGATCTACCGGGCCGAGTTGCCCGGCGGGCAGGTGAGCCGCGTCACCTTCGAAGGCGCGTACAATGTTTCCCCGGCGCTGTCTCCCGATGGCAACAACCTGGCATTCGTGCATCGCCGCAACGGCAAATTCCAGATCGCCGTGATGGATCTGAACACCCGCCAGATGCAGGTGCTGACCGATACCGCCCTGGATGAGTCGCCCAGTTTCGCCAGCAACGGACGCATGATTCTCTACGCCACGCTGGTCAACGGCCGCGGCGTACTCGCCACCGTCAGCGTCGACGGCGCCGTGAGGCAGCGTCTGTCGCAAAGCGGCGACCTGCGCGAGCCGGCCTGGGGACCCTGATTACGGAATTTAACGACAAGGAGCTGTCATGAAATCTTTGATCTCAGCGCTGCTGATCGCCGGCTTGCTGGCCGGTTGCGCCGATACCGCGACGGTGGCCAGCATCGAGGACCGGGCGGTGCCCAGCAAGGATGCGGCGAAACCGTCCGCCACGCCGTCCTCCACCGCGGCCGCCGCTCCGGCCGCCGCTCCGGCCGCCGC
>JBBIPL010000003.1:18537-57355 GCA_037442845.1 Hydrogenophilales bacterium
CGGCCGCCGCTCCGGCCGCCGCTCCGGCCGCCGCGACAACCGCCGCCGACGCCGCGAAACCAGCCGGCAAGCCCACGTCCATCGTGGAAACCCGACCCATGGTGGACACGGATACCAAGGTGGCCAGCCTGGGTGATGACAAGGGGGTGGCCATCGGCCCCGATGACAAGCCGCTGCCGGCTAGCGCGCGGGACGGCGCAGCCGGGCCGGGCGCCGCGCCCGTGCTGGACCCGAAAAATCCCGCCAGTCCGCTGGCGCAGCGCGTTCTCCACTTCGATTACGACAGCGCCGCCATCCGCGATGAATATCGCGCCCTGCTGGAGGCGCACGCGCAGTACCTGAAACAGACCAGGGCGGCCAAGACCATTCTGCAGGGGCACGCCGACGAACGCGGCAGCCGCGAATACAACCTGGCGCTCGGCCAGCGTCGCGCGGAAAGCGTGTACAAGGCTCTCAGCCTGTTGGGCGTGGCGGATGCGCAGATGGAGGCGGTTTCCTTCGGCGAGGAAAAACCGGTGGCGGAAGGACATGACGAGGAGGCCTGGCAGCAGAACCGCCGCGCCGAGATCGTCTACGAAGGCGAATGATCCCCCGCGGCCTTTACTTCTCCCGCTTCTGCGCGCTGGCCTGTGTCGCCGCGCTGCCGTGCGCGCCCGCCTGGGCGGGGCCGGCCGAGGATGCCCTGGCCCAGGCCACGGAACTGCGCAGGATGTTGATCAGCCAGGATGAGCGCCTTGCCCGCCTGGAAAAACAGCTGCACAGCCAGGGTCTTCTGAATCTGCTCAATCAGGTGGAAGCCTTGAAGGCCGAGGTGGCCCGCCTGCGCGGCAGCCAGGAAGAACAGACCTATCGCCTGGATAACGCCGACAAGCGCGCGCGCGAACTGTTCGCGGACTTCGACGAACGCATCAAGGAACTGGCCAGCCGTCCCGCGGCGGCGCCGGCCGACGCCATCCGTTTGCAGGTTTCCCAGTCCCTGGCGCCGCTCGCCGCGCCGCCATCCGCCACGCTGCCGCCCGCCCCGGCGACGGTGACGCCCGCGCCGCAGGATGGCGAGGCGGAGACGCGCGCCTACACCAGCGCCCATGCCCTGGTCAGATCGGGCAAATACAAGGATGCGGTGGCCGCCTTCCAGACCTTCCTGAGACAGTATCCCAAGGGTTCGCTCGCCGCCAATGCCTTGTACTGGACCGGGGTCTCCTATGCCGCGCTGTCGGATTTCGCCAGCGCCCTGAGCAGTTATCAGCGTTTGCTGAAGGATTTCCCCTCGGATGCCAAGGTGCCCGACACCATGCTGTCCCTGGCGCGCGCCCAGGTGCAACTCAACCAGCCCGAACAGGCGCGCGCCACGCTGGAGCAGCTCATCGGCGCGCATCCCCAGAGCCGCGCGGCGGAGGGGGGCAAGAGGCTTCTGGCGACGCTGAAGTGATGTCTCCGCCGGACACGCGGCTGCGCATCACGGAAATCTTCCTGTCGCTGCAGGGCGAGGCCAGCCGGGTCGGCCTGCCGACGGTGTTCATCCGCCTGACCGGCTGCCCCCTGCGTTGCGGGTATTGCGATACCGAGTACGCCTTCCAGGGCGGCGAATGGATGGATGTCCCCGCTATTCTGGAGCGCGTGCGCGCGCATCGCAGCCGCCATGTCACCGTCACCGGCGGCGAGCCCCTGGCGCAGAAGTCCTGTTGCGACCTGCTGCGCGTCCTCTGCGACGCGGGGCTGGATGTCTCCCTGGAAACCGGCGGCGCCCTCGACATCTCCGGCGTCGATGCGCGGGTCGCGCGCATCGTCGATGTGAAAACGCCGGGCTCGGGGGAGGCGGCGCGCAATCACTGGGCCAACATCGACAGGCTGACTCCGCGCGACGAGGTGAAATTCGTGCTGACGGACGAGGCGGACTATGCGTGGGCGCGCGAACGCCTGGTCGAACACGGCCTCGCGGCGCGCTGTCCGGTGCTGTTCTCGCCGGCCTGGGGCAGGTTGGATGCCGCGCGGCTCGCGGAGTGGGTGCTGCGCGATGGCCTCGACGTGCGCGTGCAAGTGCAATTGCACAAGCTGTTGTGGGGGCAGGAGCCGGGGCGATGAGGCCGCGCGCGGTGGTGTTGCTGTCGGGCGGCCTGGATTCGGCCACGACCCTCGCCATTGCCCGCCGCGACGGCTACGACTGCCATGCCCTCAGCCTGGATTATGGCCAGCGCCACCACGCCGAGCTGGACGCGGCCCGCACCGTCGCCGCCCAACTGGGGGCGGTGGAGCATCGCATCATGCGCCTGGACATGGGGCCTTACACGGGGTCCGCCCTGACCGATCCCGGCATCGCGGTGCCGGAGACGCCCGCGCCGGGCATTCCCGTCACCTACGTGCCGGCGCGCAACACCATCATGCTGGCTCTGGCCCTGGGCTGGGCCGAGGTGCTGGACGCGGAGGCCATTCACATCGGCGTCAACGCGCTTGATTACTCCGGCTATCCCGACTGCCGTCCGGCTTTCATCGACGCTTTCCAGAACCTGGCGGATGTCGCCACACGGCGGGCCGTGCAGGGGCGCCGCATCGAAATCCGGGCGCCGCTGATCCATCTGTCGAAGGCGCGGATCATCCGCCTGGGCGCGGGGTTGGGCGTGGATTACGGCCTCACCGTGTCCTGCTACCAGGCCAGCGCCTCCGGCCTGGCCTGCGGACGCTGCGATTCCTGCCGCCTGCGCCGCCAGGGTTTCACACAGGCGGGCATCCCGGATCCCACCCGTTACCTCGTTTGAGCGGCTCATGATGACCCTGAATTTGGCTCATAATCCCGCCCCAGGCATCGTCCCACCCACAGGAGACCAAGGATGAATTACGTGGAAAACCCCGCAGTGCTCGTCGCCTGGCTGGGCTTCTTTCTGGCCCTTGTATTCGGCTATGTGGCGAACAAGACCAGTTTCTGCACCATGGGCGCTGTTTCCGACGTGGTGAACATGGGCGACTGGGGCCGCATGCGGGCCTGGCTGCTGGGTATCGCGGTGGCCATGCTGGGCGCCAATCTGCTGGCGTTCTTCGGTTACCTCGATCTCGGTCAGACCATCTACACGCGCGGCACGGTGCACTGGCTGGCGGCCCTGGTCGGCGGGCTGAGCTTCGGTGTCGGCATGACACTGGCCGGCGGCTGCGGCCAGCGCACCCTGGTGCGACTGGGCGGGGGGAATCTGAAATCCGTGGTGGTGTTCATGTTCTTGGGCTACACCGCCCTGGTGACCATGAACGGCATCCTGCGCCATGTGGTGGACGGCACCCTGCGCGCTGAACCCTTCACTATCCATCTGGACGGCTTGCAGACGCTCCCCGCGCTACTGGGACTGGCGGACAGGATCTCGCAGCTGTCCGTGGGGGTGATCCTGGCGCTGGCGATCCTGGCCTTCGTGTTCGCCAGCCGCGAGTTCCGCGAGAACCGCGACAACATCCTGGCCGGCATCGTGGTCGGTCTGGTGGTCGCCGCCGGCTGGTATGTCACCGGCCATCTCGGATTCGCGGAAAACGAATTCATGGAGCAAGCCTACGTGGGCACGGATTCGAAGCTGGCCGAGTCGATGACTTTCGTCGGGCCCCTGGCCTATACCATGGACCTCTGGGCCTACTGGCGCGACAAGCACGTCACCTTCGCGGTGGCCTGCGTATTCGGCGTGGTGGTGGGCTCCTTCCTGTATTCCGTGTTCAATCACAGCTTCCGCTGGGAGTACTTCAATTCGCCCCAGGACATGTTCCGGCATCTGGTCGGCGCCGTGCTCATGGGCTTCGGCGGCATCACCGCCTTGGGCTGCACCATCGGCCAGGCGGTGACCGGAGTGTCGACTTTATCCATCAGTTCATTCATTGTTTTCTTCGGCATCGTCGCCGGCGCGGCCCTCACCATGAAAATTCAGTATCATTTGATGATGCGTGAAGCCTGATCCGAATGTCCTATTCAAGGGGGTCGGGCGCGCTGCCGATAATCAATGCGGGTGTGCACGCGGCGTCTTGTCCCCTTCGGGGGAGATGGAAAGGAACATGAATGCATAAGTTGCTGGGTGTGTGGCTGATCGGCTTCGCAGCGCTGCTGTCCGGTCCGGTCCTGGCCTCCGAGGAGCCGACCAAGGCCATCAATTTCGAGTTCACGGACGTCGAGGGCAAGAGCTTCAAGCTTTCCGACTTCAAGGGAAAATGGGTCCTGGTCAATTTCTGGGCGCCCTGGTGTCCGCTTTGCTGGGTGGAAGTGCCGACCCTCAACGAGTTGAACAAGCGCAAGGACTTCGTGGTGATCGGCGTGGGCCTCGACTATGGTCCCGACGCCAATGTGGTCAAGGAAACCGCCAAACGCCACAACATCGATTTCCACGCCATCGTCGCCGGCGGCGCCCGCCGCAATCCCGACAGCCCGTTCCGACAGGTGGGCCCGGTCGACTTCTACCCCACCTCCTACGTCTACGATCCAGACGGTGAAATCGTCATGTTCATTCCCGGCCAGGTGCGCATGAACAGGATTCTTGCCTTCATGGATGACTACCGGAACAAGCAAACCAGGCTCGCCGGCGGCAAGGCGGAACCGCATCAGGGACCGTCGCCCATCCAGGAAGTCAGCCACAGCAAGCCGCAACCCAGGGCCACCGCGCCGCGCAGCGACAAGCCCGCCGCGAAGCCGCAGGCGCCGGCAGGCAAGCCGAGAACCGTGACCTATTGATGCATTTTGGTTTGACCGGATCGGCGCGGGTCTGGAATAATCGCGCTCCTTTTATGGGTCGGTAGCTCAGTTGGTAGAGCAGCGGACTTTTAATCCGTTGGTCGCGAGTTCGAGTCTCGCCCGACCTACCATGCGGGTTGTTAGCTCAGTTGGTAGAGCAGCGGACTCTTAATCCGTAGGTCCACAGTTCGAATCTGTGACAACCCACCAGCAACCAAGGGTTTGGCTCGCGCCAAACCCTTTTCGATTCAGGGCCGCAAGGCTTCTCGGCTTGACCCGGCGAGGCGCAATCGCTAGTGTTTCAGCCTTTTCTGATAAACAAGAATTGCTCGCCATGGCCGACATGGAATTGACCGGAGCGGAGATCGTGGTCCGCTGCTTGCGCGACGAAGGGGTCAGGCACATCTTTGGGTACCCCGGTGGCGCGGTGCTCAATATCTACGACGAAATCTACAAGCAGCAGGATTTTCAGCACATTCTCGTGCGCCATGAGCAGGCTGCCGTGCATGCCGCCGACGCCTATGCGCGCTGCACCGGCCAGGTCGGCGTGGCCCTGGTGACCTCCGGGCCGGGCGCGACGAATGCGGTGACCGGCATCGCCACCGCTTATATGGACTCCATTCCCATGGTGGTGATCACCGGCCAGGTGCCCACCGCCGCCATCGGCCAGGATGCCTTCCAGGAAGTCGATACCGTCGGCATCACCCGGCCCTGCGTGAAGCACAACTTTCTGGTGAAGGACGTGAAGGGGCTCGCTTCCACCATCAAGAAAGCTTTCTACATCGCCGCCACCGGCCGTCCCGGCCCGGTGGTGGTGGACGTGCCCAAGGACGTCACCCAGCACAAGTGCGCGTATGCCTATCCGAAGAGCGTGACCATGCGCTCCTACAACCCCGCCAGCAAGGGCCACGCCGGCCAGATCAAGAAGGCCGCGCAGATGCTGCTGGAAGCCAAGCGGCCCATCCTCTACACGGGCGGCGGCGTGGTGCTGGGCAACGCGGCGGAGCAGGTCGCCGAACTGGCCCGCCTGCTGGGCTATCCGGTCACCAACACCCTGATGGGCCTGGGCGGCTATCCCTCGCCCGATCCCCTGTTCCTGGGCATGCTCGGCATGCATGGCACCATCGAGGCGAACATGGCCATGCAGCACTGCGACGTGTTGCTGGCGGTGGGCGCCCGTTTCGACGACCGCGTGGTGGGCAATCCCAAGCACTTCGCCAAGGAGGCCCGCCGCATCATCCACGTCGATGTGGATCCGTCCTCCATCTCCAAGCGCGTGCGGGTGGACGTGCCCATCGTCGGCGAGGTCGGCCAGGTGCTCGACGAGATCATCAAGCTCATCAAGGCGGGCGGGGACAAGCCGGATCAGCAGGCGATCAAGGCCTGGTGGGCGCAGATCGAGCTGTGGCGTTCCCAGGACTGCCTGAAATACGACCGCGGCGCGTCGGTGATCAAGCCCCAGTTCGTGGTCGAGAAGCTCTACGAAGTGACGGGCGGCGACGCTTACGTCACCTCCGACGTCGGCCAGCACCAGATGTGGGCGGCGCAGTATTACAAGTTCGCCAAGCCGCGCCGCTGGATCAACTCCGGCGGTCTGGGCACCATGGGCTTCGGCCTGCCCGCCGCCATGGGCGTGCAGAAGGCGCATCCCGACGCGGTGGTGGTCTGCATCACCGGCGAGGGCAGCATCCAGATGAACATCCAGGAACTGTCCACCTGCAAGGAATTCAATCTGCCGCTCAAGATCATCCTGCTCAACAACGGCTATCTGGGCATGGTGCGGCAATGGCAGGAGTTCTTCTACGAGGAGCGTTACGCCGAGTCCTACATGTCTTCCCTGCCGGATTTCGTGAAATTGGCCGAAGCCTATGGCCATGTCGGCATGACCATCGAGAAGCCCGAGGACGTCGAGCCGGCCCTGCGCGATGCCTTCGGCAAATACAAGGACCGCCTGGTGTTCCTCAACTTCCTCACCGACCCGCGCGAAAACGTGTTCCCCATGATTCCCGCCGGCAAGGGCCTGTCCGAGATGATCCTGGTGTAAGGGAAGAATCATGCGACACATTATTTCCCTGCTGATGGAAAACGAATCCGGCGCGTTGTCCCGGGTTTCCGGGCTGTTCTCCGCGCGCGGCTACAACATCGAGTCCCTCACCGTCGCCCCCACCGAGGACGCCACCCTGTCGCGCATGACCATCGTCACGCGGGGCTCCGACGACGTCATCGAACAGATCACCAAGCAGCTCAACAAGCTGATCGACATCGTCAAGGTGCAGGATCTCACCGACGGCTCCCACATCGAGCGCGAGCTGATGCTGGTCAAGGTGCGCGCCAGCGGCGAGATGCGCGAGGAGATGAAGCGCATGGCCGACATCTTCCGCGGTCGCATCCTGGACGTGTCGGACAAGACCTACACCATCGAGTTGACCGGAACGGGCACCAAGCTGGACGCCTTCCTGGCCGCCATCGATCCCGCCGCCATCCTGGAAACCGTGCGCACCGGCGCCTCCGGCATCGGTCGCGGCGACCGCATCATGAAGATTTGAATAGCCGGGAGACGGGAAAAGAGAAAAGGGAAACGAGAACATCAGAGTCGCGGCGCGCGTTTCCTTTTTCCCGTTTCCCGTTTCCCATTTCCCATTTCCCGTCTCCCATTTCCCGTCTCCCATTTCCCGAATTGCGAAGAAAGGAAACGCCATGAAGGTTTACTACGAAAAAGATTGCGACCTCTCCCTGATCAAGAAGAAGAAGGTCGCCATCGTCGGCTACGGCTCCCAGGGCCACGCCCATGCCAACAACCTGAAGGATTCCGGCGTCAAGGTCACCGTCGGCCTGCGCAAGGACGGCGCCTCCTGGAACAAGGCCAAGAACGCCGGCCTGAGCGTCAAGGAAGTCGGCGCCGCCGTGAAGGATGCCGACGTGGTCATGATCCTGGTGCCGGACGAGCAGCAGCCCGGCGTCTACTACAAGGAAATCGAGCCCAACATCAAGAAGGGCGCCACCCTGTGCTTCGCGCACGGCTTCAACATCCACTACAACCAGATCGTGCCGCGCGCCGACCTCGACGTGATCATGATCGCTCCCAAGGGTCCCGGCCACACCGTGCGCTCCACCTATCTGGCCGGCGGCGGCGTGCCTTCCCTGATCGCCGTCTACCAGGACAAGACCGGCAAGGCCAAGGACATCGCCCTGGCCTACGCCGCCGCCAACGGCGGCGCCCGCGCCGGCGTCATCGAGACCAACTTCCGCGAGGAGACCGAGACCGACCTGTTCGGCGAGCAGGCCGTGCTCTGCGGCGGCGCCGTGGAACTGGTGAAGATGGGCTTCGAGACCCTGGTGGAAGCCGGCTACGCGCCGGAGATGGCCTACTTCGAGTGCCTGCACGAGCTGAAGCTGATCGTCGACCTGATCTACGAGGGCGGCATCGCCAACATGAACTACTCCATCTCCAACAACGCGGAGTATGGCGAGTACGTCACCGGTCCCAAGGTCATCAACGAGACCTCCCGCGCCGCCATGCGCGAGGCGCTGAAGAACATCCAGAACGGCGAATACGCCAAGCGCTTCATCCTCGAAGGCAAGACCAACTACCCCGAGATGACCGCCCGCCGTCGCCTGAACGCCGAGCATCCCATCGAGGTGGTGGGCGAGAAGCTGCGCGACATGATGCCCTGGATCAAGGCCAACAAGCTGGTGGACAAGAGCCGGAACTGATGCCGAGAGGCGTGAGGCGATAGGCGTGAGGCGCTGAACGCACGCTCCGCCTTGCGCCTCTCGCCTCACGAACCCATGTGCATCGAACTCATGCCCCCAAGCAAAGCCCCCTGGCCCCACCCCCTCATCGCCCGCGAGGGCTGGCCGTTCCTGGCCGGCTCCCTGCTGGCCGCGATCGCCGTCACCTGGCTCGCCGGCTGGGCCTGGGCAGCGCCGTTGTGGATCATCGCGGTTTTCGTTCTCCAGTTCTTCCGTGATCCGGCACGGGTGGTGCCCATTGGTGAAGATCTGGTGCTGTCGCCGGCCGACGGCCGCATCGTCGCGGTGGAGGAGACCGACGACCCCTGGCTGAAGCGCCGGGCGCTGAAGATCAGCGTGTTCATGAACGTCTTCAACGTGCATTCCAACCGGGCGCCGGTGGATGGGGAGGTGAAGGGCTGCTGGTACCACCCCGGCAAGTTCGTCAATGCCGACCTGGCCAAGGCCTCCACCGAGAACGAGCGCAACGCCGTGTGGTTCCGCACGCCGGCCGGCCAGGACGTCACCAGCGTGCAGGTCGCCGGCCTCATCGCCCGCCGCATCCTCTGCTACGTGGAGCCGGGCGCCCAGATCAAGCGCGGCGAGCGCTACGGCTTCATCCGCTTCGGTTCGCGGGTGGACGTCTACCTGCCCGCCGACGCCAAGCCCCGCGTCACCCTGGGCGACAAGGTGCGCGCCGCCAGCGACGTGCTCGCCCAGTTCTGAGCATGCACGACATGACGCCCGGTCCCGAGCGGGGGCCGGATCCCGCTGAGCAGCGCCACAGCGCCAGACCGCGCCGACGCGGCATTTACCTGCTGCCCAACCTGTTCACCACCGGCGCCTTGTTCGCCGGTTTCTTCGCCATCGTGCAGGGCATGCACGGCCGCTTCGACATGGCCGCCGCGGCGATCTTCATCGCCATGATCCTGGACGGCCTGGATGGCCGCGTGGCGCGCATGACCAACACCCAGTCCGCCTTCGGCGCCGAATACGACTCCCTGTCCGACATGGTTTCCTTCGGCGTCGCGCCCGCCCTGGTCATGTACAACTTCGCTCTGCAGGACATGGGCAAGCTGGGCTGGATCGCCGCCTTCGTCTATTGCGTCGGCGCCGCCCTGCGTCTGGCCCGCTTCAATACCATGTTGGCGGTGCAGGACAAGCGCTGGTTCATGGGCCTGCCCAGCCCGGCGGCGGCGACGCTAGTGGCCGGTTTCATCTGGGTCATGGCGGACAACCGCGTTGAGAGCGACGAGGTCAGCTGGCTGGCCTGGGGGCTGACCCTGTTTGCCGGTCTCACCATGATCACCAGCCTGCGCTTCTACAGCGGCAAGGACATCAACCTGAAGAAAAGCGTGCCCTTCGTGGTCATCGTCCTGGTGGCGCTGGGTTTCGGTCTCATCGCGGTGGATCCGCCCATCGTGCTGTTCCTGCTGCTGCTGGCTTATGGCCTGTCGGGCTATATCTACTGGCTCAAACGCCGCCTTACGCGGAAACGCCCGGATGCCTTGCCGAGACCGAAATAGCTGTTTATATTCGGTCCCATGCGCGACGCCATCCCCAACGGCCATTTCTTCTGTCTCGTGCGGCTTGCCACCCAGCTGCTGCTGCCCCCGCGCGGGCGCTGATCACACATCCCCCCCGGCAGTACTGCAACGGTTGTTCCTCACCGCCCCAGGCATGGGCGGGCAAGCCATTCGGAGTTCGTCATGTCAGACCGATTGATCATATTCGACACCACCTTGCGCGACGGCGAGCAGAGTCCTGGCGCGGCCATGACCAAGGACGAGAAGATCCGCATCGCCCGCCAGTTGGAGCGCCTCGGCGTGGACGTCATCGAGGCGGGCTTCGCCGCCGCCAGTCCGGGGGATGCCGAAGCCATCAAGGCCATTGCCGGCGTCATCAAGAACTCGACGGTGTGTTCGCTGGCCCGCGCCAACGAACGCGACGTGCGCGCCGCCGGCGAGGCCATCAAGCCCGCCGCCTCCGGCCGCATCCACACCTTCATCGCCACCAGCCCCATCCACATGGAAAAGAAGCTGCGCATGCAGCCCGACCAGGTGGTGGAAGCCGCCGTCAAGGCGGTGAAGATGGCCCTCGAATACACCGACAACGTGGAATTCTCCGCCGAGGACGCGGTGCGTTCCGAGCTGGATTTCCTCTGCCGCGTGTTCGAGGCGGTCATCCATGCCGGCGCCAAGACCCTGAATGTGCCGGATACCGTGGGCTACAGCATTCCCGCCCTGTGGGGCGAGCGCATCCGCCAGTTGATCGAGCGGGTGCCCAACTCGGACAAGGTGGTGTGGTCCACCCACTGCCACAACGACCTGGGCATGGCGGTGGCCAACTCCCTTGCCGCCGTGATGAACGGCGCGCGCCAGGTGGAGTGCACCATCAACGGCCTGGGCGAGCGCGCCGGCAACGCCTCGCTGGAAGAGATCGTCATGGCGGTGAAGACCCGCCGCGACGTGTTCGGCTGCGACTCCCGCATCGACACCACCCAGATCGTGCCGACTTCAAGGCTGGTATCGCAGATCACCGGTTATCCGGTGCAGCCCAACAAGGCCATCGTCGGCGCCAACGCCTTCGCCCACGAGTCCGGCATTCATCAGGACGGCGTCCTCAAGCATCGGGAGACCTACGAGATCATGCGCGCCGAGGACGTGGGCTGGAGCCACAACAAGCTCACTCTGGGCAAGTTGTCGGGACGCAACGCCTTCCGCACCCGCCTGCAGGAACTGGGCATCGTCCTCGATAGCGAGGAGGCGCTCAACGCCGCCTTCGCCCGCTTCAAGGAACTGGCCGACAAGAAGCGGGAAATCTTCGACGAGGATTTGCAGGCCCTGGTGGCCAACGAAAGCGGCCTCGACGCCTGCGACCGCTTCAAGCTGGTTTCCCTCAAGGTCTGTTCCGAGACCGGCGAGACGCCGCATGCCTTCGTGGTGCTCTCGGACGGCGGCGGCGAGATTCGCGCCGACGAGTTCGGCGGCGGGCCGGTGGACGCTTCCTTCCGCGCCATCGAAAAGAGGGTGGAGAGCGGCTCCACCCTGCTGCTCTATTCGGTCAACAACATCACCACCGGCACCGATGCCCAGGGCGAGGTGACCGTGCGGCTGGCGCGCAACGGCCGCATCGTCAATGGCCAGGGCGCCGACACCGACATCGTCATCGCCTCCGCCAAAGCCTACCTGAACGCGTTGAACAAGCTGTTCGGCGCCGAGGAACGCGCGCATCCGCAGGTCTAAGCGCTGCGCGCCCAGATAAAACGGCGGCCCGCGGGCCGCCGTTTGCATGCCGCATGCGCCAGTTCAGCGGCGCGGCAGGCTCAGCGCATGGGCTGGCTGGCGTAGTACTCGGCGATGGTCTGGATGTCGGCGTCGTTGAGCGGGGCGCCCATGGCGTGCATGGCGGACTGGGCGCGCTTGCCTTCGCGGTAATCCTTCAGCGCTTTCACCAGATAGCCCACCGGTTGGCCTTCCAGGTGAGGCGCCGCCATGGTTGCGCCAGCCGCCTGCGGGCCATGGCACTTGTCGCAGCGTTCGGCCCACTGCGCGCCCGCGGTGGGCTTGCCGATCACCGCCTTGGCGGGGCTCTGCACGCTGTAGAAGGCGGCGATGTGCTCCAGGTCCTTGTCCTTGACCCCGGCGAGCATGGTCTTCATTTCAGGGTGTCCGCGCATGCCGGCGAGATACTGCTTCATGGTCGTGAACAGGTAACGGGCATCCTGGCCCGCCAGGCTGGGCGTCTTGGCGTCGGCGCTTTGGCCTTGCTGGCCATGGCAGCCGCCGCACTTGCCGGAGAGCGGCTCGCCCAGGGCGGCATCGCCGACCCCCGGCTTCTCGCGCGTCGCGGCGGGTTGCGCGGCGAAATACAGGGCGATGCCTTCCACCGCGACCATGTCCAGCTTGTCCACGTGAGCGGCCATCACGGCATCCTTGCGGCTGCCGCCATCCTTGTAGGCCAGGATGGCGGTCTTCAGGTAGCCGGGGTGCTGGCCCGCCAGACTGGGCGTGCCCTTGATGCGGCTGTTGCCGTCCTCGCCATGACAGGCGAAGCAGGCGGCGGCGGCCACCTTGCCGGCGGCCAGGGCGTCACCGCCACCCATGCTGGCGGGCGTGGCCGCTTTCTGGCTGGCGTAGTAGGCGCTGATGTTGGCGACATCGGCTTCGCTCAATTCAGTCGAAAGTTGCTGCAGGGCGATGTGCTGGCGGGCCCCGGTGCGGTAACCGTTGAGGGCGTTGAGCAGATACGCTTCCTTCTGGCCGCCCAGGTTGGGGATGTCCGGCCCGGCGCCCTTGCCGTCGAGGCCATGGCAGCTGGCGCACTTGGCCTCGGCGACCGCCTTGCCGGCGGCCAGGTCGCTCCGCGGAGCGGGAGTTTCGGCGGGTTGTTCGCGCGAGCAGGCGGCGAGCAACAGGGAAGCAAGAAGCAGCGAGGGAAGATGTTTCATGATGGCCTCGGTCGTAGTCGTAGGTCGCAGGATCGTGAACGGGGTGGTTCAGCGCTGGATGCAGGGAACCCTGCCGTCGTCTTCGGTGATCGCCTGCGGCGGCTTGAAGAACCACATCTGCCACATGGAGATGCCCCACATCGCGGCGAAGGATAGGCCCATGAAGGCGCCGGAGATGATCACCACCCAGGCGAAGCCGGTCCACACCTTGGTCAGGTACCAGGATGCCACGTCGGTGATCAGCACCAGGAAGGGGGTGGCGATAAGCGCGCACTTCAGCCAGATGGGGCGCATGTAGGCGTGCGAGAAGATGTAGCCGACGATGAAGAAGATGAAGGTGATGGAGAACAGGTGGATGTGGGAAACCCGTATCAGGGTGTGCAGGTTCATGCCCTCGTCCTTGGCGGTGACCTTGGATACCCCCTCGAAGTTGCTGAAATCGGGCAGATGCGGGTTGGCCTCGGGCGTATGGCACATCACGCAGTGTTCCTGCAGGATGGGGTTGATCTTGCCCTCGAATTCCTCCTGCTTCGCGCCCGCGTGCAGCCAGTCGAAGATGACCTGGCGCTTCTCCGCCGGCAGCATGTCCGCCATGGAGGCGCGCAGGGAACTTTCCAACCGCGTGCCTTCCGGGTTGCCGCTGTAGGAGATCATCAGGTCCTTGGCGGTGAGCATGGGATCGCCGTCCTTGCCCGCGTGGTTTTCCCAGACCTGGATCATCGCCATCAGGTAGCCGATGCCGAAGACGATCAGCACCATGCTGAACAGCACGCGCATCGAAAGGGGCAGAAACTGGAAGTGGATGGATTTCACGATGGTCATGGCGCTGCCCTCAAAGCTGGAGTGGAATATCATAAAATTCTAACTAAATGATATCCAGACCTCCAACTCGCGCATTGATACGCATCAACGGCGGCTGGGGCTGGGCCGTTCGGGGTTGCGGGCGTACAACGCGGCGGCGGCGAAAAAAGCCAGGGACAGGACGACCTCGACCAGTCCGAGCTGGCTGGAAAGGCCGCGCTCGGACCAGGCCCGCACCACGCCCTCGGTGAAGTAGAGCCAGATCAGCAGGGTGGACCAGCGGTAGGTGTAGACCTTGCCGCGCAGGATGCCGAACAGGGGGGGCAGCAGGGGCAGTACCTTCAGCACCAGCCAGGAACCGCCCGGGCGCAGCGGCGCCAGCCACAGCTCCCAGGCCACACAAAGGAAGATCAGGGCGACGAGGCTGGCCGAGGCGCTGTAACGGAGCAGCCGGGGGTTCAAGATCGCGCCGCCCGGGCCAGGGCCGCCAGGGCCTGGCGCGCGCCCTGGGCGTCGACGACGGGGGCGTCGAAGTCGAACCGCAGCACGCCCTGGTCGGCGCGCAGGTCGAAGCCGTCCGGGTCGATGCCGATCATCTCCGCATGCCCGGTCTCGACAGCGTGCGCGTGCCGGCAATAGTCGCGCAGGCTGTCGGCGTGGTCGGCATTCATGTGGGTCAGGATGCCTTCTTCCTGCTCGGCCAGGGGGGAGGGCGGCAGCAGATAGTGCTCCGGATCCACCCAATGGATGCGGCCGAAGCCGCCGATCCAGCGGATGCGCACCGGCTCGATGCGGTAGAGGCTGAAGTCGTGCATGGCGAAGTAGTCCGCCGCCTGGGGGTGGAAGCGCAGGTAGCGGGGGCCGAGCGCCGATTTGTCCGCCAGCTTCTCCGCCCGGCCCAGCACGGTGACGCGGCCGGTCACCTGCATGTCCGGCGCGTAGGGCTGGACGATGAGGGAGACGCGGGGGTCGGCGTCGATGTTTTTCGTGTGTTCCGCCAGGCTGGAGATGAGGATCACCGGCCGGCCCGCGTGATCCAGGATGAAGGGCGCCACCGAGCCGAAAGGGAAGCCTTCCACCCGCCGGGAAATCGTCGACAGCACGCCGCTGTGCTGAGCGCGGGTGAAGCGGCGGGCTTCGCCGCCGTTGTCGCTCATCGCGCGGGCCCCTCACCCCCAGCCCCCGCTCCGCGCCCCACGGCTTGCGCTGCATCGCAAGCCGGCTGCGAGGGCGGAATGCGGAGCATTCCGAATTCCCCTCTCGCCCCGCTCGCGGGAGAGGGGGGCGTCGAGCGCCGCGAGACGGCGGTTAATAGATTGGCGATCTCGGCGAGCCGCCTGCCCTGGGCGAAGGCCAGCTTGCGCTCCTCCTCGGTGATCGGCTCGCGGCCATCCGGACCGGCCCAGTGGCTGGCGCCGTAGGGGGTGCCGCCGGAGCGGGTGTGGTTCAGTTCCGGGTTGGCATAAGGCAGGCCGACGATGAGCATGCCGTGGTGCAGGAGGGGCGTCATCATGGACAGCAGCGTGGCTTCCTGGCCGCCATGCAGGCTGGCCGTCGAGGTGAAGACGCAGGCCGGCTTGTCGATCAGGTCGCCGTTGAGCCACAGCCCCGAGGTGCCGTCCCAGAAGTGCTTCATCGCCGCCGCCATGTTGCCGAAGCGGGTGGGCGAGCCCAGCGCCAGCCCCACGCATTCGCGCAGGTCGTCGTGGCTGGCGAAGGGGGCGCCGGCGTCGGGCACCAGCCTGGCCGGCGCGTCGCTTTCCGTCATCACCTTGGGCACCGTGCGCAGCCGCGCGGCCATGCCGGGCGCCGACTCGACGCCATGCGCGATGTGCCGGGCCAGTTGCTGCACGGAACCGTGCAGGCTGTAGTAGAGAACCAGGATTTCCTTCATGCGGGACCTTTCAAGAACCCGTTGATGATACCGCGCGGCTTTTTCTGGCGACGACGCCGGCTTTGCCGGAAAATGCCGTTTTCCCGTGAAAGCAGGATTTCTTCCATGAATCTCCATGAATACCAGGCCAAGGCCGTGCTGCGCGACTATGGCATTCCCACGCCGCGCGGCGTGGTGGTGAGCGAGGCTGGCCAATGCGCCGCGGCCGCCGCCGAACTGGGCGGCGCCGCCTGGGTGGCCAAGGCGCAGATCCACGCCGGCGGGCGCGGCAAGGCCGGCGGCGTCAAGCTGGTGCGATCCACCGAGGAACTCGCCGCCGTCGCCGGCCAGTTGCTGGGCAGGCGCCTGACCACCTATCAGAACGCCCCCGACGGCCAGCCGGTGAACCAGCTGCTCATCGAGGAAACCCTGCCCATCGCCCGCGAGCTGTATCTGTCGATCACCGTCGACCGCGCCGCCGAGCGCATCGGCTTCGTCGCCTCCGCCGCCGGCGGCATGGAGATCGAGGAAGTGGCGCGCTCTTCGCCCGAGAAGATCCTCAAGGAATGGGTCAACCCGGTCACCGGCTTCATGGACTACCAGGGCCGCAACCTGGCCTTCGACCTGGGCCTGGAGGGCGAGCAGATCGGCGCCTTCGTGAAACTGGCGAAGACTCTGTACAAGGTTTTCCTGGAGAAGGATCTGGCCCTGCTGGAGATCAATCCCCTCATCGTCACCGCGGACGGCGAACTGCTGCCGCTCGACTGCAAGATGGGCGTCGAGGACAACGCCCTCTATCGGCAGAAGGCCCTGGCGGCCATCGCCGACGCAAGCCAGATCGATGCCAAGGAAGCCGAGGCCCACGCCCACGAGGTGAACTACATCGCCCTGAACGGCAACATCGGCTGCATGGTGAACGGCGCCGGCCTGGCCATGGCCACCATGGACCTGATCAAGCTTTCCGGCGGCATGCCCGCCAACTTCCTCGACGTGGGCGGCGGCGCCACGGCGGCCACCGTCGCGCGGGCCTTCAAGATCATCCTCGCCGACCGCAACGTGAAGGCGGTGCTGATCAACATCTTCGGCGGCATCATGCGCTGCGACGTCATCGCCCAGGGCGTCATCGACGCGGTGAAGGAGGTGGGCGTGACCATCCCCGTGGTGGTGCGCCTGGAGGGCACCAACGTGGACCTGGGGCGCAAGATGTTGGCCGAATCGGGCTTGGCCATCCAGGCCAGCGAAGACTTGAACGCGGCGGCGAAAATGGCCGTGGCCGCCGCGGGAGGACACTGACATGAGCATCCTGGTCAACAAGGACACCCGCGTCATCTGCCAGGGCTTCACCGGCAAGCAGGGCACCTTCCATTCCGAGCAGGCGATTCGCTATGGCACCCGCATGGTGGGCGGCGTCACCCCCGGCAAGGGCGGCCAGTCGCACCTGAACCTGCCGGTATTCAACACGGTGAAGGACGCGGTGCGCGACACCGGCGCCGACGCCAGCGTCATCTACGTACCCGCCGCTTTCGCCGCCGACGGCATTCTGGAAGCGGCGGATGCGGGCATCCGGGTGGTGGTGTGCATCACCGAGGGCATCCCGGTGCGCGACATGATCAACGTGAAAGCGGCGATCCGCGCCAACGGCGCGGTGCTCATCGGCCCCAATTGCCCCGGCGTCATCACCCCGGACGAATGCAAGATCGGCATCATGCCCGGCTTCATCCACAGGAAAGGCAAGGTGGGCATCGTCTCCCGCTCCGGCACCCTGACCTACGAGGCGGTGTACCAGACCAGCAAACTGGGCCTGGGCCAGAGCACCTGCGTGGGCATAGGCGGCGATCCCATCAAGGGTCTGGATTTCATCGACTGCCTGGAGAGGTTCCAAGCCGATACGGACACCGAGGCCATCATCCTGGTGGGCGAGATCGGCGGCAGCCGGGAAGAGGAGGCGGCCGAATACATCAAGGCCCATGTGACCAAGCCGGTGGCCGGCTACATCGCCGGCGTCACCGCGCCGCCGGGCAAGCGCATGGGCCATGCCGGCGCCATCATCGCCGGCGGCAAGGGCACGGCGGCGGAGAAGATCGCCGCGCTGGAGGCGGCCGGCGTGGTGGTGGCCAAGAGCCCGGCCGGCCTGGGCGAGGCCTGCGCCGAGGCGATCGCCCGGCGACGCTGAATGTGGGTGCGCCGGCCATGGCTGGCGTGGCGGACGTAATGGCACTAACCTTGGCGCCAACGTGTGACATGCCGCGCCGCCGATGACCCGCATCGATTTCTACTTCAACGCTCCTGCCAAGGCCGAGGTTGCCCGCCGGCTCGCCGCGAAAACCTTCCAGGCCGGCCAGCGGGCGCTGGTATACAGCCGGCAGCCGGCGCGCTGCGAGGAACTGGACAACCTGTTCTGGACCGCCCAGCAACTCTCCTTCCTGCCGCACGTGCGTTGCGGCCATGCCCTGGCCGCTGAGACGCCCATCCTCATCGGCGACGATCCGGACCCGTTGGCCAGCGCCGACGTGCTCATCAACCTGGAGGACGAGACGCCGGCTTTCTTCGGCCGCTTCGAGCGGGTGATGGAGATCGTCACCACCGACCCCGCCGACCGCGAACGCGCGCGCGCGCGCCTGCGCTTCTTCCGCGAGCGCGGCTACGCGGTGAATATGCACGACCTGGCGGCCGCGAAATGAGCGAGCAGAAGGGCGATCTGTTCGGCAAGATCGATGCCCTGCTCGACCGCCGCGCCCCCGATGCGCTGCTCGACAAGAGCCTCGAATTCGAGGATTTCCCCCTGCTCACCGAGGTGGTGGACGCGGCGGACGACGCGGAACAGCATGAGCGCCGTCGCGGCGATCGGCGCGCACTCGACCGGCGGCTGGGCGACCGCCGCCAGGCCGGACGCCGCGACGGCGACCGCCAGGCCGCACCGCCGCCGCCCCTGCCCTCCAACATGAGCGCGGACATGGAGCGTCTGGTGATCGCCATGGAGCAGCGGCTGACCGACATGTTCATCCGCCAGCAACTGCGCATGGAGGAAGCGGTGCGCAAGGCCATCCGCGACGAAATCGATAGGCATCGCGGCGAGGAAAGCTGATCTCCGCGAGCGGGCCGGGGCTGCCCGTATAATTCAATGCTTTCGTTGATCCGAGGCGCGGCCCATTCCGCGCCTCGTGTTTTTCAGGACCGCAGCATGGAACTCGCCAAATCCTTCGAACCCCACGACATCGAGAAACGCTGGTACGCCCACTGGGAAGGCGCCGGCTACTTCCGCATGGGCCGGGAGGAGAAGCGACCCTTCTACTGCATCCTGCTGCCGCCGCCCAACGTCACCGGCACCCTGCACATGGGCCACGCCTTCCAGCATGGACTCATGGACGCCCTCACCCGCTACCACCGCATGCGCGGCGACAACACACTATGGCAGCCGGGCACCGACCACGCCGGCATCGCCACCCAGATCGTGGTGGAGCGCCAACTGGACGCGCGCAAGGTGAGCCGCCACGACCTGGGCCGCGAGAAATTCCTGGAGAAGGTCTGGGAATGGAAGGAGCACTCCGGCTCCACCATCACCCGGCAGATGCGCCGGCTGGGCGCCAGCCCGGACTGGTCGCGGGAACGCTTCACCATGGACGAGGGCCTGTCCCGCGCCGTCAGCGAAGTGTTCGTGCGCCTCTACAACGAGGGCCTGATCTATCGCGGCAAGCGCCTGGTGAACTGGGACCCGGTCTTGCAGACCGCGGTCTCCGACCTGGAAGTGGTGAGCGAGGAGGAGGACGGCTTCATCTGGGAGATCCGCTACCCGCTGGAAGACGGCTCGGGTCATCTCACCGTCGCCACCACCCGCCCGGAAACCCTGCTGGGCGACACCGCCGTGGCGGTGAACCCGGCCGACGAGCGTTACACCCACCTGATTGGCAAGACGGTGCGCCTGCCCGTGGCGGAACGCAGCATCCCCATCATCGCCGACGACTATGTCGATCGGGAGTTCGGCACCGGCGTGGTGAAGATCACCCCGGCCCACGACTTCAACGACTGGCAGGTGGGGCAGCGCCACAAGCTCGCCGCCATCAACGTCCTCACCCTGGACGCGAAGATGAACGATTTCGCGCCCACCGAGTACCAGGGCCTGGACCGCTACGTCGCCCGCCAGAAGATTCTCGATGAGTTGCAGGCCAAGGGCCTGCTCGTCTCCGCCAAGCCGCACAAGCTCATGATTCCGCGCGGCGACCGCACCCACGCGGTGATCGAGCCCATGCTCACCGACCAGTGGTTCATGAGCATGCAAGGCCTGGCCAAACGGGCTCTGGACGTGGTGGACCGGGGCGAGCTGCGCTTCGTCCCCGAGAACTGGACCACCACCTATCGCCAGTGGCTGGAGAACATCCAGGACTGGTGCGTCTCCCGCCAGCTCTGGTGGGGCCACCGCATCCCCGCCTGGTACGACGAGGACGGCGGCATCTACGTGGCACGGGACGAGGAGGAAGCGCAAAAGCTGGCCGGCGGCAGGGCCATCCACCGCGACGAGGACGTGCTCGACACCTGGTTCTCCTCCGCCCTGTGGCCCTTCTCCACCCTGGGCTGGCCCGACGACACCTGGGAGCTGAAGCACTACCTGCCCACCAGCGTGCTGGTCACCGGCTTTGACATCATCTTCTTCTGGGTGGCGCGCATGGTCATGCTGACCCTGCACTTCACCGGTAAGGCGCCCTTCCGCGACGTATACGTCACCGGCCTGGTGCGCGACGCCCACGGCAACAAGATGTCCAAGTCCAAGGGCAACGTGCTGGACCCCATCGACCTCATCGACGGCATCCGCCTGGACGATCTGGTGGCCAAGCGCACCACGGGCCTGATGAACCCCAAGGATGCGCCCAAGATCGAGAAGGCCACGCGCAAGGAATTCCCGGACGGCATCCCCGGCTTCGGCGCCGACGCCCTGCGCTTCACCTTCGCGTCCCTCGCCACGCACGGCCGCGACATCAAGTTCGACATGGCCCGCTGCGAGGGCTACCGCAACTTCTGCAACAAGCTGTGGAACGCCAGCCGCTTCGTGCTGATGAATGTGGGGAACGGGGAAACGGGAAACGGGAAACGGGAAATACAAGTGCCTGCCCACGTTTCCCCTGAGCCGCGAAGCGGCGAGTCCCGTTTCCCTTTTCCCGCGAATCTCACCTTCGTCGACCGCTGGATCCTGGCCCGTCTGGACCAGGCCGTGGCCGAGGTGCGGGCCGGTTTCGACCAGTATCGTTTCGACATGGCGGCGCGGGCGGTCTACGAGTTCGTCTGGGACGAGTACTGCGACTGGTATCTGGAACTGGCCAAGGTGCAGATCGCCCAGGGCGGTGAAGTGGCGGCCAGCACGCGGCACACCCTGTTGTCCGTGCTGGAAACCCTGTTGCGCCTGGCCCATCCCATCATCCCCTTCGTCACCGAGGAACTCTGGCAGGCGGTGGCGCCCCTGGCGGGCAAACAGGGCGAAAGCATCATGCTCGCAGCCTATCCGGAGAGCGACCCTTCCCGTGCCGACCCCGCCGCCCAGGCGGAGATGGCCGAACTCAAGGAACTCGTCAACGCCGTGCGCAACCTGCGCGGCGAGATGAACCTGTCCCCGGCCCAGAAGGTGCCGCTCTACCTGGAGGGCGATGCCGGCCGCGCGGCAGCCTACGCCCCCTACATCGCCGCCCTCGGTCGCCTGTCCGGAGTGGAGGCGGTGGCCGCCCTGCCCGAGGGCGACGCGCCCGTTTCCGTGCTGGGCGACTGGCGCGTCATGCTGCACGTGGAAGTCGACCGCGCAGCGGAAAAGGCCCGCCTGGACAAGGAGATCGCCCGCATGCAAGGGGAGATCGCCAAGGCCGAGGGCAAGCTTGCCAACGCCAGCTTCGTCGACAAGGCGCCCGCCGCGGTGGTGGAGCAGGAGCGCAAGCGCCTCGCCGATTTCGGCGCCACCCTCGAAAAACTGCGGACGCAGCGGCTGCGGCTGGACTGAACGCAGCGGGTAAGACCCCGGCTGATTCTCGGATTTACCCAGTCTATTCGTTCATAAGAACATTCGATTAAACCTGCCTCGCGGGGGGTGGGTCTTTGCGGGTAACATTCGCGCCTATTTGGCCGGGCCGTTTCAGCCTGTCCGGTCTCGCGGAATTCCTGCAGTCTTCACCCATCGGAGGCGAACCATGACGTCCATCGTTGCGACCAACCAGACCATCCTGGTCGTTGGCGGCGGCATCTCCGGCATGACGGCGGCGCTCGAAGCGGCCGAAACCGGAAAGCAAGTCGTGCTGGTGGAGAAGAACCCGTACCTGGGCGGCCGCACCGTCCAGCTCTACCGGTACTTCCCCAAGATGTGCCACCCCACCTGCGGCCTGGAAATCAACCTGCGCCGCCTCAAGGCCAATCCCCGCATCCAGGTGCTGACCCTGGCGGAAGTGACCGGCATCACCGGCGGCAAGGGCGCCTACAGCGTCTCCGTCAAGCTGAAGCCGCGCTACGTGAATACGAATTGCACCGCTTGCGGCGAATGCGGCAAGGCGGTGCAGACCGAGATCGCCGACGCCTTCAACTACAACCTGGGCAAGGTCAAGGCGGCCTACCTGCCGTCCAACATGGCCTATCCCCAGCGTTACGTGATCGACCCGTCCATCATCGGCACGCCGGATGCCGAGCGCGCCAAGGCCGCCTGCAAGTACGACGCTGTGAACCTGGACGACCGCGAAGAAGTCATCAGCCTGAACGCCGGCGCCATCGTCTGGGCCACCGGCTGGCAGCCCTACGACGCTGCCAAGATCGTCTACTACGGCTACGACCGTTTCCCCAACGTCATCTCCAACGTGGAATTCGAGCGCCTGGCCGATCCGCACGGCCCCACCGGCGGCAGGATCCTGCGTCCGTCCGACGGCAAGGAGGCGAAGAACATCGCCTTCATCCAGTGCGCCGGCTCGCGCGACGAGAACCACCTGCGCCACTGTTCCCGCTTCTGCTGCATGGGCTCGCTCAAGCAGACCCACTACGTGCAGGAGAAGTACGGCGACGCCGGCAAATCGACCATCTACTACATCGACATCCGCGCCATCGACCGCTTCGAGGACTTCTACCAGAAGGTGAAGGCCAACCCCAACGTCAGCTTCGTCAAGTCGAAGGTGGCGCGCATCACCGAGGACAAGGACGGCAACCCGGTCTGCAACGGCGTCGATACCGAGGGCTACGTCCGTTATGCGAATGTGCATGACCTGGTGGTGCTGGCCCTGGGCATGGAGCCGTCGGTGAAGGGTGTGGAAATCCCCGCCGAGGTAATGTCGGACTCCTCCGGCTTCATCATGGCCGACCCGGCCAACGCCGGCATCTTCGGCGCCGGCTGCGCCACCAACGCGCTGGATGTGAACCGCGCCGTGCAAAGCGCCACCGCGGCCGCGCTGCGGGCCATCCAGGTCGTCAACAAAGTCGCCCGCGCGGAGGCTTGAGAAAAATGGCTGATACGAAAACTGCTGCTTATATCTGCAAGGGCTGCGAGATCGGGAGCCGTCTCGATACCGGCGCCCTCGTCAAGACCGCCACCAAGTCCGGCAAGATGAACCTCGTGCGCGAGCACGACTTCCTCTGCTCCGCCGAAGGCGTGGCGATGATCCAGAACGACATCGACAACGAAGGCGTCACCCACGCGGCCATCTGCGCGTGTTCGCGCCGAGCCAAGACCGAGGCGTTCAATTTTCCGACCATCGCCATGAGCCGCGGCAACCTGCGCGAAGGCGTGATCTGGATCCGTCCCGATACCGAGGAAGCCCGCGAGACCACCCAGGAAATGGCCGAGGACTATGTGCGCATGGCCTGCGCCGAAGTGAAGGCCATGCAGGTGCCGCCCGGCAACCAGAAGACCGGCACCGTCAAGACCCTGCTGGTGGTGGGCGGCGGCATGTCCGGCATGACCTCCGCCCTGGAAGCCTCCAAGGCCGGCTACAAGGTGGTCCTGGTCGAGAAGACCGGCGCCCTGGGCGGCTGGGCTTCCAAACTGCACAAGCGCGTGCCCACCCGCGAGCCGTTCAAGTCTCCCGAGGACAACGGCGTCGCCGACATGGTCGCGCGCATCGAGGCCGACTCCAACATCAAGGTGTATCTCAACGCCAGCATCGCCAAGACCGACGGCGCCCCCGGCCGCTTCAAGGTGGAGATCGCCGTGGAGTCCGGCAACGTGGCGCAGGAGGACATCGGCGCCATCGTCCAGGCCACCGGCTTCAGCCTGTACGACGCCAACAAGCTGCCCGAATTCGGCTACGGCAAGACCCCCAACGTGGTCGATCAGGCCGGCCTGGAGGCCCTGGCCCGCGAGGCCGCCGCCGCCGGCAAGCCGATCTGCCGGCCCTCCGACGGCCAGCCGGTGAAGTCCGTGGTGTTCGTGCAGTGCGCCGGCCAGCGCGACAGCAGCGGCAAGCACCTGCAGTACTGCTCCGGCTTCTGCTGCAACACCAGCATCAAGCAGGCCATGTACTTCAAGGACGCCAACCCGGACATCGACGCCGTCGTGCTGTTCACCGACCTGCGCACTCCCGGCAACGGCGAGGACTTCTACCGCGCCGCCCAGAACAAGGGCGTGATCTTCTCCAAGGGCGTGGTCTCCAGCGTCATCCCCAGCGGCAATGCCTGCGCGGTGAAGTTCAAGGACCTGATCCTGAACGAGGACACCGAGGCGCTGGCCGACCTGGTGGTGCTGGCCACCGGCATGGTGCCCAACAGCGGTCCCGACCTGGATGCCCTGGCCGAGGCCAACCGCCTGGCCGAGGGTGGCGACGAGACCGCCAAGACCCAGGTCGTGGCGATGATGGACCAGTCGGTGCTCAACCTGACCTACCGCCAGGGACCGGACATTCCGCAGTTCAAGCACGGCTTCAACGACAGCCACTTCATCTGCTTCCCCTACGAAACCCGCCGTACCGCCATCTACACGGCCGGCCCGGTGCGCCGTCCGATGGACATCCTACAGGCTCAGGAAGATGCCACCGGCGCCGCCATGAAGGCGATCCAGGCCATGGAAAACGCCGGTCTGGGCAAGGCCGCGCACCCGCGCGCCGGCGACCTGTCCTTCCCCACCGTGCGTCTGGAAGGCTGCACCCAGTGCAAGCGCTGCACCGTGGAATGCCCCTTCGGCGCCATCGACGAGGACGAGAAGCGCTTCCCGCTGTTCAACGAGTCGCGTTGCCGCCGCTGCGGTACCTGCATGGGCGCCTGTCCGGTGCGGGTGATCTCCTTCGAGAACTACTCGGTGAACACCGTGGGCAGCCAGATCAAGGCCGTGGACGTGCCGGACGAGTTTTCCGAGAAGCCGCGCATCCTCATCCTGGCCTGCGAGAACGACGCCTACCCGGCGCTCGACATGGCCGGCATGAACCGCCACGAGTACGACCCCTACGTGCGCGTCATCCCGATCCGCTGCCTGGGTTCGGTGAACACCATCTGGATCACCGACGCGCTCAACGGCGGCTACGACGGCGTCATGCTGATGGGCTGCAAGCACGGCGAGGAATACCAGTGCCACTTCGTCAAGGGTTCCGAGCTGGGCCGCTACCGCCTGGCTAAGGTGGGCGACACCCTGAAGGGCATGAACCTGGAGATCGAGCGGGTCATGGACCTGGAAGTGGCGATTACCGACATCGCCGCCCTGCCGCAGAAGATCAACGACTACGCGGCGCTGATCAAGTCCTTGCCGCCGTCCCCGTTCAAGGGCTTCTAAGGAGATTGTCATGAGCGACCTGAATCAAGAGATGGCCGAGCGCTACAAGAACAATTTCCTCAAGGAAATCGAGGAACAGGCCGAGATGGGCGAGTGGGTGAAGATGTGCATGCAGTGCGGCCTGTGTTCCGGCTCCTGCCCCACCCACTTCCACTCCGGCTGGGATCATCCGCCGCAGGAGATCTTCATGCTGATTCGCGCCGGCAAGCGCGAAGAGGTGTTGAACTCCGAGGGCATGTACATGTGCACCTCCTGCTACAACTGCTACGTGCGCTGCCCGCGCAAGGTGCCGGTGACCCACGTCATGCACGGCATCGCCGAATACGCCTACCGCATCGGCCGCGCGCCCAAGGCGCAGCCCACCCTGCACCTGTCGAAAACCTTCTGGTCCAACGCCACCAAGTACGGCCGCGTCAACGAAGTGCAGCTCACGCAGAGCCTGTACTTCAAGGACGGCCTCGGCGCCGGCATCAAGAAGGGCCTGGAGATGAAGGACGTCGCCCTGGGCCTGGTCAAGGCCGGCCGCCTGAATCCCCTGGAAGCGCTGGGCATGGGCCACAAGTGCAAGGACATCAAGGGCATCCACGCCATGCTGGCCAAGGCCGAAGAGCTGGAAGCCAAAAACAAGGCCGCGCAGGGCAAGGAGTAATCAGACATGGCACGCAAGGAATACGCTTTCTACCCCGGCTGCTCGTCCCAGAAGGGCGCCTCGGCCTCCAACTACCTGGTTTCCGTCGAGTCCATGTGCAAGACCCTGGACATCAGGATGACCGAGATCCCGGACTGGAACTGCTGCGGCGCCTCCATCAGCTACGCCGAATCCGGCGAACTGCCGCGCCACGTGATGAACGCCCGCAACTTCGCCCTGGCCGAGACCAACCTGCCGGGCCAGGACATCGTCGCCACCTGCGCCGCCTGCTGGCTGGGCGCGCGCGAATCGAAGGAGCGTTTGGAGCACAGTTCCGGCCTCATGGCCGACACGCAGACCGCGCTGAAGGAAGCCGGTTTGCAGATCAAGGTGATCCCCGAAGTGCGCCACATGGTGGAAGTGCTGATCGAGGACCTGGGCTACGACGAACTGAAGAAGCCGGTGAAGAAGCCCCTGCAGGGCATGAAGTTCGCCGGCTACGTCGGCTGCCAGACCAACCGCCCCTTCGGCATCGCCGGCGAGTCCTTCGAGAACCCCATGTATCTCGACAAGCTCATCGAAACCGTCGGCGGCGAGGCGGTCAAGTACGACCAGAAGGTCACCTGCTGCGGCGGAGCCCTGGCCTTCTCCGAACCGGAAAAGGCGCAGGGCCAGATCAAGGACATCATCGAGGCCGCCTACGACGGCGGCGCCGAGATGATCGTCACCCCCTGCCCGCTGTGCCAGGCCAACGTCGAGGTCTACCAGGGCCAGATCAACAAGAAGTACGGCACCAAGTTCGACATCCCGGTGCTGTACTACAGTCAGTTGATGACCCTGGCCTACGGCGGCAGCGCCAAGGAAGCCGGGCTGAACGGCAACGTGGTGCGGGCCAGGAAGCTGGAAGAGTTCGCCGGCAAGTAGGCCTGCTCTCAAGAACGAAAACAGGGGCCGAGGCCCCTGTTTTCGTGAGTGGCGAATGGATTACTTGCAGCCCATCGCAAGGAAATCGGGGACGGGTCCATATTAGGAATGGATGCCTGCGAAGAGCGCGAGGGCGTCGATGTCGGCAAACAGGCTGTCAAGGAAATACTCGCCGATGCCGGCCTGCCGCGTCTCGTAAAAGGCATAGCCCTCCAGCAGATCGGTTTTCGCCGAACGGGCGATGCGGACCTGCATCAGCCCGCCTTGATCCGGACGCGGATGCGTTTCTTGGCCCCGCGCCAGGGCGCGGTCGTTTCTTCGCCGCTGGCAAGGCGTTGCAGGCGTTCTTCCAGTACTTCACCGTGCCATGCCGGCGAATCCATCCCACCCGATTGGGCGCCCAGAGAATCCCAAAGCGCTTCCATCAGCTTCAGCTTTTCCGAAACCGGCATTGCCGCGATATCGATGGATGTCATGGGTGAGCTCCTTTTGCCATCTGGACGAACATGCTATCAAAAGTCGGCGCTGGCGGGACGGCGCTCGGCCTCGAGCGTCCCCCCGGGCGCTGCCCGCGTGCGCGTGGGCGAGAAGGTGCCTCGCTTTCTCCCCGTATGTAATCTGGTTGGCCGTCGGCCGCGTGGCCCGGTCCTTCGCTCTACAAATCTTCACCTTGTGCAAGCGGCGGATGTTGGCATCCCGAGTGGCCAGCCCGAGCCCGTGGGCCCGCGCCGTGGAGATGATGATGCGGCCGGCGGGATTGCAATGGAGTCCAACTCCAGGAGCGTTCTGGATAATCAGTCCCCCGCGTTCAGCGCCTTGATGATTCGACTCGGCTTCCGCCGGCAGTCCGGTACCCGCCAAACCGCGATGCGCTCGCCATCGAGCTTGTAATAGATCGCGTAGGGAAAGCGCATGGATAGGGCGTCGTATTAACCGAAATGCTTGGCATGGTCACCTGCGTGCACCTGCTCGGCCAGGAAGGCCGGCGCCTCGGCCGCAAGCGGGTGGCCGGCCTGATGGCCAGGATGGGCATCGAAGCCCTCTACCGCAAGCCCAACACCAGCCGCAAGAAAGCGGGGGATCAGGTCTATCCCTACCTGCTGCACGACCTGACCATCCACTGGCGGGTTTATGGGGTTGTTTGAGGTTGCTTGAGATTGTGCTTTGGTGCCCCGAGCCAGACTCGAACTGGCACGCCTTGCGGCGCGGGATTTTGAGTCCCGTGCGTCTACCGATTCCGCCATCGGGGCAGTATGAGGATGGCATGACTCCGCACGATGGCGGAGGCCGCGGATTATCGCCGAGGGCCATTGCAGCGGCAACGTATAATGCGCAGCCACCATGAAGACCAGCGATTTCGACTACCACCTGCCGGACGAACTCATCGCCCGCCACCCCCTGCCGGAGCGTGGCGGCAGCCGGCTGCTGCACGTCGACGGCGGGTCGGGAACTCTCGCCGACCGCCGCTTCGCGCAGCTGCCGGACCTGTTCCGACCCGGCGACCTGCTGGTGTTCAATGACACCCGCGTCATCAAGGCGCGGCTGCGCGGTGTCAAGGCGACGGGCGGGAAAGTCGAGGCCCTGGTGGAGCGGGTGCTGTCCGAGCACGAGGCCCTGGTCTTCATCCGCGCCAGCAAGCCGCCACGGCCCGGCATGGTGCTGCGTTTCGCCGATGCGGTGCAGGCCCTGGTCCTCGATCGGGTCGACGACATGCTGCGCCTGGCCTTCGATCCCGCGCGCAGCGTTCTGGAGTGGCTGGAGGCGTACGGCGAGGTGCCCCTGCCGCCCTATCTGGAGCGCCCGCCGGAAGCCGGCGACGACGCCCGTTACCAGACCGTGTATGCGCGCGAGCCGGGCGCGGTGGCGGCGCCTACCGCCGGCCTGCACTTCGACGACGCCATGTTGACGACCTTGAAGGAGCAAGGTGTGGACATCGCCTTCGTCACCCTGCACGTCGGCGCGGGCACCTTCCAGCCGGTGCGGGTGGAGGATGTGGTCGAGCACAGGATGCACACCGAGCGCTACGCCATCCCTCAGGTCACGGTGGACGCCATCGCCCGGGCGGGGCAAGCGGGCGGCCGCGTCTGCGCCGTCGGCACCACCAGCCTGCGCGCCCTGGAGGCGGCGGCGCGCGCCGGCCGGCTCGCGGCCGGAGAAGGCGAGACCGACCTGTTCATCACGCCGGGCTACCGCTTCCGGGTGGTGGAGCGCCTGCTCACCAACTTCCACCTGCCCCGCTCCACCCTGCTCATGCTGGTTTCCGCCTTCGGCGGCGTCGAGATGATGCGGCGCGCCTACGCCCACGCGGTGGCCGCGCGCTACCGGTTTTTCAGCTACGGCGACGCCATGCTCATCGAGCCGGCGCAAGGCGTGCTGGATAGCACAAAATAATCAATGATTTATCAAGCGGCCTCGGGTATAGTGCGGGCCAGTTGTGCAACGCAGTAGTCGGCTTTTCGGTCTCCTGGCCGATTTCCATAGCCCACGGGACTGTTTTCACAGCCCCATCGTCCCCGACCTCACCTGATTCCCTCACGGAACCCGTTTCCGTCGATTCGGCATCCCGGCACACGGTTGGCGCCGGTGTTTCGCGAGAATCGACGCGGCCGCAAGGGTTCGCCGCGGGCGTTTCTTATTTTGCGTCCGTTGAGCGGACGCGATGGCCTGTTGTCCGGCGTTTTCATGTCTGCATGCGCGCCGGGACGGCCAGGTTTTGATAAAGGATTTGCATGAACTTCGCCGAACTGGGTCTGAACCCCATCGTCTTGAAATGTCTGGAAACCACCGGCTATACCGAGCCGACCGGGGTACAGAGCCAGGCCGTTCCGGCCGCCCTGGAGGGCAAGGATCTGTTGGTCTCCAGCCACACCGGCAGCGGCAAGACCGCCGCCTTCCTGCTGCCCAGCCTGCACAAGCTGGCCGAGCCTTCGCAACTGCCGGGCAACGGTCCGCGCCTGCTGGTGCTGTGCCCCACCCGTGAACTGGCCCTGCAGGTGCAGAAGCAGGCCATGATCTACGGCGCCGGCCTGCGCAAGCTGCGCACCGTCTGCCTGGTCGGCGGCGCCCCCTTCGGGCCGCAGTTCCAGGCCCTGAAGGCGCATCCGGAGGTGATGATCGCCACCCCGGGCCGCCTCATCGACCACCTGGAACGCGGTCGCATCGACTTCTCCCGCCTGGAGGTCCTGGTGCTGGACGAGGCCGACCGCATGCTCGACATGGGCTTCATCGAGGACATCGAGCACATCGTCGCGCGCACCCCGGAAAGCCGCCAGACCCTGCTGTTCTCCGCCACCCTGGATGGCATGGTGGGCAAGATCGCCGCGCAGATGACCAAGTCGCCCTTGCGCATCGAGGTGGCCACCAGGGAGGAGCACAAGGCCAACATCGACCAGCGCCTGCTGTTCACCGACGACATCGGCCACAAGCACCGGCTGCTGGATTTCCTGCTGCGCGACGCGGGCGTCAACCAGGCGGTGGTGTTCACCGCCACCAAGGCCAGCGCCGAGGAGCTGTGCGAGACCCTGCTGGAGCAGGGCTTCACCGCCGCCGCGCTGCACGGCGACATGCCCCAGCACAAGCGCAACCGCACCCTGCAAAGGCTGCGCGACGGCCACACCCGCATCCTGGTGGCCACCGACGTGGCCGCCCGCGGCATCGACGTGGCCGGCATCAGCCACGTCATCAACTTCGACGCGCCGCGCCAGGCCGAGGACTACGTGCACCGCATCGGCCGCACCGGCCGCGCCGGCCGCCTCGGCATCGCCATCACCCTGGTGCATGGCAAGGAACGCCACCTGGTGCGCGAGATCGAGCGCTACATCGGCAAGCCCGTGCGCGTGGAAGTGGTGCCCGGCATGGAACCCAAGCTGCGCCACGACAAGGATTTCGGCAAAGCCGGCGGCCGCAAGTTCGAGCGCAAGCCCGGCGCCAAGGCGTGGGCGGACAAGAAACCCTGGGGCGAGAAGAAGCCCTGGGGCGAGCGCAAGTGGGAAGATCGGCCCCGCGCCGAGCACCCGGCCCAGGCCGGCGAGCGTCCGCGCGCCGATGACCGTGCCGCGGGCGCCTGGGGCAAGCCGCACGGCCAGGCCGCCTGGCAAGGGGGCAAGCCGGAAGCGCGGCCGGCCCGGCCCGGCCACGCCTGGGAGCGTCCGCAGAAGAACGGCAACACCTGGGGCAAACCCGAAACCCGCCGTGCCGACGTCCACGGCAACCGCGCCGACTACAAGCCGGAAGCCCGCCCCGCCGCCAAGCCGGACCATGCCTGGAAGGCCGACGCGCGGCCCCAGGCCGGGGCCAAGTCGCGCGGTCGGCAAAGCTGGTAAAGCCGCGCGCTCAGGGCGCGCAGGTCCACTCGACGCGGTCGCCCGGCTTGCCGGCGAAGGCGCCGGCGTTGAGCTCCAGCACGAAGGCCACCGGGGCCGGCGGATGCTGCATGGGGCAGTCCCGCGGGCCGCAGGGCGTCAGGCCTTGCGCGCCGAGCACGCGGCGACGAGCAGAGCGAGCAGGGTTGGCGGCAGTACACTTGCCGCCTTCATTTTCAACTCCAGCTTGTAGCGCGATTGCATGCGATTCCAGGTTACCCACAGCAGCGGCCACGCCCGGCGCGGCACGCTGGAAACCGCCCACGGCGTCATCCAGACCCCGGTGTTCATGCCGGTGGGCACGGTCGGCACGGTGAAGGGGGTGACCCCCCACGAACTCGAAGACCTGGGCGCGCAAATCATCCTCGGCAACACCTTCCACCTCTGGCTGCGTCCGGGTCTGGAGGTCATCCAGGCGCACGGCGGCCTGCATCGCTTCATGGGCTGGCGAGGCCCCATTCTCACCGATTCCGGCGGCTTCCAGGTGTGGAGTCTCACGCACCTGCGCAAGATCTCGGAAATGGGCGTGAAGTTCTCCTCGCCCCTGGACGGCCAGAAACTCATGCTTTCCCCCGAGAAGAGCATGCGGATCCAGCGGGTGCTGGACGCGGACATCGTCATGATCTTCGACGAATGCACGCCCTATCCGGCGGATTGGGAGACGGCGAGGCAGTCCATGGAACTGTCGTTGCGCTGGGCGGAGCGCTCCAAGGCGGCGCACGAGGGCAACCCCAATGCTTTGTTCGCCATCGTCCAGGGCGGCATGTACGAGGATCTGCGCGAGCGATCCCTGGAACGGCTCAGGGAGATCGGCTTCGACGGCTACGCCCTGGGCGGCCTCTCGGTGGGCGAACCCAAGGCGGACATGGTGCGCATCCTGGAACACATGGGCCACCGCCTGCCGGATGACAAACCGCGTTACCTGATGGGCGTGGGCACGCCGGAGGACATCGTCCACGCGGTGTCGAACGGCATCGACCTGTTCGACTGCGTCATGCCCACCCGCAATGCCCGCCACGGCCTGCTGTTCACCGGCTCCGGCGACATCCGCATCAAGAACGCCCGCTTCCGGCACGACACCGGCCCCATCGACCCGACCTGCGACTGCTACACCTGCCGCCATTTCAGCCGGGCCTATCTGCACCACCTGCAACGCTCCGGCGAGATGCTGGGGGCGCGCCTGAACTCCATCCACAACCTGCACTTCTACCAGGACTTCACCGCGCGCATGCGGGCCGCCCTGGAACGCGGCGAATTCGAGGCCTGGCGGCGGGAATTCCTTGCCGCCAGGCGGGGTGCGGACGCCTGAGGGAAGCCACGCCGGCGCCATGATTGCCACCCTGCCGGACCTGCTCGGCGAAATCCGCGCCTGCCGCGTTTGCGAAGCGGAGCTGCCGCAGGGCGCGCGCCCCGTGCTCGTCGCCGATACGCGGGCACGCATCCTGGTGGCCGGCCAGGCGCCAGGAACCCGCGTGCACGCCAGCGGCATTCCCTGGGACGACGCCAGCGGCAAGCGTCTGCGGGAGTGGTTGGGGTTGGAAGCGGAGGTGTTCTACGACCCGGCGAGGGTGGCCATCGTGCCCATGGGCTTCTGCTACCCGGGAACCGGCAAGTCGGGCGACCTGCCGCCGCGCGCCGAGTGCCGGCGACTCTGGCACGACCGCGTCTTCGCCCTGCTGCCCGGGCTGCGCCTGCGCATCGTCATCGGCCAGTACGCCCAGGCCTACCACCTGGCCGGGCGTACCCGGGCGAATCTCACGCAAACCGTCGCCGCCTGGCGCGAGTTTGCGCCCGCCCTGTATCCGCTGCCGCATCCCAGCCCGCGCAACCAGATGTGGCTGCGGCGGAACCCCTGGTTCGCCGAGGAACTGCTGCCGGATTTGCGCGCCGCGGTGCGGCGGGTATTGGCGGGCTGAAGCCCTACATCCTCTCCACCGCCCGCTTGCCGCCTTGGCGGCGCGCACTTTTTCCTCGGGGGACATGGGGACTCGGTAACGAGAGGGGTATGCAAACCGTTCGCGTCTCCCGCAATCGCGCCCTCCCGGCGCCGGGAAGTCACTTTCGGCCTGATGGTAGAATTCACCGATTTTTTTCACCAGGACCGTATCCGCCATGTTGATTTCCCCCGCCTACGCCGCCCCGGCCGAGCAGCCGGATCCCTTGATCAGCTTTCTTCCCCTGATCGTTCTCTTCGTCCTCTTCTACTTCCTCATCATCCGGCCGCAGATGAAGCGGGCCAAGGATCAGCGCAAGATGCAGGAAGCCATCCAGAAGGGCGACGAGGTCATCACCGCCGGCGGCCAGCTCGGCAAGGTAATCAAGGTGACCGACCAGTACATCACCCTGGACATCGGCGGCGGCACCGAGAGCATCTTCCAGCGCGCCACCATCCAGACCGTGCTGCCCAAGGGCACCATCAAAGACCTGTGAGGCGCGAGGCGTGAGGGGTGAGGCGTCACCCCTTGCGCATTTACGCCTCACGCCTCACGCCTCACGCCTCACGAAGCCATGAACCGCTATCCCCTCTGGAAGTACCTCGTCATCGGCGTGGCCCTGCTCATCGCCTTTTTCTACACCCTGCCCAACTTCTTCGGCGAGGTGCCGGCGGTGCAGGTGACGCCGGTGCGCACCACGGAGAAGGTGGACGCGGTGCTCATGCAGCGGGTCGAGGCGGCCGTGAAGACCTCCGGTGTCGAGGCCCAGGGCATCAGCCTGGACGCGCGCGGAGTCAAGATCCGCTTCGCCGATACCGACACGCAGATCAAGGCCAAGGACGCCCTGCAACAGACCCTGGGCGCGGGCTACACGGTGGCCCTGAACCTTTTGCCGGCCTCGCCGCAGTGGCTCACGTCCATCGGCGCCCTGCCCATGAACCTGGGCCTGGATCTGCGCGGCGGCGTCTATTTCCTGTTGCAGGTGGACATGCCCAAGGCCCTGGACAAGGCGGCGGAACGCTATCAGGGCGACATCCGTACCCTGCTGCGCGAGAAGAAGGTGCGTTACGCCGGCATCGGCCGCGAGGGCCAGGCGGTGAGCATCCGTTTCCGCGACGCGGCGCAGCGCGACGAGGCGCGCAAGGCCATCGAGGGGGCCTTTGTGGAACTGCTGCTGGAGGAGACCCAGAGCGGCGAGGAATATCTGCTCGGCGCCACCCTCAACAAACAGGCGCAGATCAAGACCCAGGAAGACGCCCTCAAGCAAAACCTCACCATCCTGCGCAACCGGGTCAATGAACTCGGCGTGGCCGAGCCGGTGATCCAGCAGCAGGGCATCGACCGCGTCGTGGTGCAACTGCCCGGCGTGCAGGACACCGCCAAGGCCAAGGAGATTCTGGGCCGCACCGCCACCCTGGAAATCCGCATGGTGGACGAGGAGAAGATGCAGGACGCCGCCTTGGTGCAGGCCGCCCTGGCCGGCCAGGCGCCCTTCGGTACCGAGGTCTATCTGGAGCGCAACGGCGTTCCCGTATTGGTAAAGAAGACCGTGGTGCTGACCGGCGACTACATCACCGACGCACAACCTGGCTTCGACAACCAGACCAACCAGGCGGCCGTGCACATCAACCTGGACGGCCGCGGCGCGCGCGTGTTCAAGAACGTGACGCGCGAGAACGTCGGCAAGCGCATGGCCATCCTGCTCATCGAGAAGGGCAAGACGGAAGTGGTCACCGCGCCGGTGATCCGCGAGGAAATCGGCGGCGGCCGCGTGCAGATCACCGGCATGGATTCGCCGCAGGAGGCCAACGACGTCGCCCTGCTGCTGCGCGCCGGGGCGCTGGCGGCGCCGATGGAGATCGTCGAGGAGCGTACCGTGGGCCCCAGCCTGGGCGCCGACAACATCGAGCGCGGCGTCAATTCCACGCTCTACGGCTTCGCCGCCATCGCCCTGTTCATGGTGGTCTACTACCAGTTCTTCGGCTTGATCTCGGTGCTGGCCCTGGCCACCAACATGTTTCTGCTGGTGGCGCTGCTGTCCTTGCTGCAGGCCACCCTGACCCTGCCCGGCATCGCCGGCATCGCCCTCACCCTGGGCATGGCCATCGACGCCAACGTGATCATCGCCGAGCGCATCCGCGAGGAGCTGAAGAACGGCATGTCGCCGCAGGCGGCCATCGCCGCCGGCTACGAACGCGCCTGGGACACCATCCTGGACGCCAACATCACCACCCTGATCGCCGGCATCGCCCTGTTCTGGCTGGGTTCCGGCCCGGTGCGGGGCTTCGCCGTGGTGCTTTGCCTGGGCATCCTGACTTCCATGTTCAGCGCGGTGCTGGTCTCGCGCGCCATCACCAACCTCACCTATGGGCAGGCCAAGCGCCTGACCAAGGTCTCCATCTGACGGCCTGGCTTTTCACACGATGCAAAACAAGAAAGCCAAGGCCGTCCCCCTCACCCCCAACCCCTCTCGCCCCGCCAGCGGGCGAGGGGAGCTTCGAGAGCCGCTGGCGCGGCTTCAAATTTAGGCGACGAATCATGCTCGAAATCATCCGCGTCAAGAACGACATTCCCTTCATGCGCTTCGCGCGCAGCACCATCTTCTTTTCGGTGGCCTTCATCCTTGCCGCCATCGCCCTGCTGGTTACCAAGGGCCTCAACCTGGGGGTGGACTTCACCGGCGGCACTGTGATGGAGGTCAGCTACCCCGTCGCCGCCGACATTCCCGCCATCCGCGGCGTGCTCGAGCAGGCCGGGCATGGCGACGCCCAGGTGCAGAACTTCGGTACCTCGCGCGAGGTCTTGGTGCGCCTGCCGGTGAAGGCGGGCGTGACCTCGGCGCAGCTTTCGGAAAAGGTGCTGGTCGCCCTCAAGGCCGCCGACCCGGCGGTGGAATTGCGCCGCGTCGAATTCGTCGGTCCGCAGGTCGGCCGGGAACTGCTGGAGGACGGCTCCCTGGCCCTGCTGGTGGTGTCCATCGGCATCGTCATCTATCTGTCCCTGCGCTTCGAATGGCGCATGGCCGTGGGCGCCATCTTCGCCACCGCGCACGACATCTTCATCGTCCTGGGCATCTGGTCGTTGTTCCAGTGGGAGTTTTCGCTGAGCGTGCTGGCCGCGGTGCTGGCCATCCTGGGTTATTCGGTGAACGACACCGTGGTGGTGTTCGACCGCATCCGCGAGAACTTCAAGAAGACGCGCATGACCAACGTCGCGGCGATCATGGACAATGCCAAGACCGCCACCCTGGCGCGCACCATCATCACCAGCGGCACCACCTGTCTGATGGTGCTGGCCATGCTGTTCCTGGGCGGCGAGGTGCTGTGGGGCTTCGCCCTCTGTCTCTTCATCGGCATCGTCGTCGGCACCTATTCCTCGGTGCTGGTCGCCAGCCCCATCACCATGTGGCTGGGCGTCTCGCGCGAGGATTTCATCAAGCCGGTGAAGACCGAATCCGGGGCGATGGTTTGAAGCAGGACTGAGTAACGAGAACTGAGAGGACAGCCACGGATTGATTGCCCAGTCCTCGTTACTCGCCACGCAGACCTAATACAAGGAGCCCGCATGCGTCTGACCCTCTTCTTCTTCCTGTTCGCCGCCGGCGTCGCCCAAGCGGCCAGCCTGATGCTCGACAAGACCATCGCCGGCTTCGCCTCGCCGGAAAGCGTGGTGGTGGTCGGCAACGATGTGTTCGTCTCCAACCTGGGCGAGAAACTGGAGCCCATGCGGAAGGACGGCGACGGCTTCATCTCCAGGCTGGACCGCCAGGGCAACGTCAAGACCCTGAAGTGGGCGGCGGACCTGCATGGACCCAAGGGCATGATCGCCGTCGGCGGCGTGCTCTACGTGGCGGACATCGACCGCGTCGTCGGTTTCCGCGTCGGCGACGGCAAGCGCGTGTTCGAGCTGGACCTGGCCGCCAGCGGCGTCCGCTTCCTCAACGCCTTCGCGCGCATCGACGAGCACCGCCTGCTGCTGTCGGCCACCGATCTTGGCAAGGTGTTCGTCATCGACGTGAAGGCGAAGAAGTTCAGCGAACTCGGCTTCGATGTCCCGCCCAGGGGGCCCAACGGCATGAAGCTGGCCGGCAACCAGCTCGTCGTCGTCGAGTGGGGCGGCGACGGCCAGGCCAATGGCGGCATCAAGACCTACCGCTTGCAGGGCGCGAGCGCCAAGCTGGACAAGCAATACGATCCCAGCCCGGCAGGCTACTTCGACGGCGTGGTGAACATGGGCGCCAATCGCTGGTTGGTCTCCAACTGGGTGGCCTTCGAACCGGTCGGCATCCTGCAGGTGCTGGACAGCGCCAGCGGCCAGGTCACAAGCCTGCGCGCGCCGCTGCCGCTGGCGGGCCCCGCCGACCTTTTCCTGGACGACCAGGGCAAGCTCTGGGTGCCCGGCATGATGGAAGGCAAGGTGCACCGCATGACCCTGCGTCGCTGAACGCCGAGGCCAGCACCTATTCTCCGGCGAGGCGCCCGTGAAACTGTTCTCCCCCCTCTACGTCCGCGTCATGACCTGGTCCAGACACCCCCGCGCGCCGTGGTATCTGGGCGGGCTCAGTTTCGCCGAATCCTCGTTCTTCCCGGTACCGCCGGACGTGATGCTGGCGCCGATGTGCCTGGCCAATCCCCATCGCGCCTGGTCCTTCGCCCTGCTCACCACGCTGACCTCGGTGGCCGGCGGCCTGTTCGGCTACGTCATCGGTTATTTCGCGCTGGACGCGGTGATGCCCTGGCTGCGGGAAAGCCGCTACTGGCCGGCCTACCAGACGGCGGTGGACTGGTTCGGCGAATGGGGTTTTTGGGCGGTGTTCGTGGCCGGTTTCTCCCCCATTCCCTACAAGGTGTTCACCATCGCGGCTGGCGCCCTGTCCATGGCGCTCGCGCCTTTCGTACTGGCATCCATCGTCGGCCGCGGCCTGCGTTTCTACCTCGTCGCCGGGCTGATGGCCTGGGGCGGCGCGCGCATGGAGGCGGTGTTGCACCGTTACGTCGATCGTCTGGGCTGGGCCACGGTGGCCCTGGTGGTGCTCGGCGCGATTTGGTATGGGTTATGAGGCCTGGTGTCGGCAACCGCGAATGCCCCCTCCATAAAAAATTATTAGTTGACGGAGGGGGTCGGGTAAGCGAATCATCATGAGCGATTTAGATCAAATCTAAACTCACCCGTGCACCCGGCGCGGGCTAACGCCGGGCAGATCATCAGGAGACCACCATGCAACTCAAAGGCTCGAAAACCGAGGACAACCTGAAGGCCGCGTTCGCCGGCGAATCCCAGGCCAATCGCCGCTACCTCTACTTCGCCGCCAAGGCCGACGTGGAAGGCTACAACGACGTGGCCGCGCTGTTCCGCTCCACCGCCGAAGGCGAGACCGGCCACGCCCATGGCCACTTGGAATACCTGGAAACCTGCGGCGACCCGGCCACCGGCATGCCCTTCGGCGCCACCTCCGACAACCTGAAGACCGCCGTCGCCGGCGAGACCCACGAGTACACCGACATGTACCCGGGCATGGCGAAGACCGCGCGGGAGGAAGGTTTCGAGGAGATCGCCGACTGGTTCGAGACCCTGGCCAAGGCCGAGCGTTCGCACGCCAACCGCTACCAGAAGGCCCTCAACGAACTGGGCAACTGAGCCACGCAACATTCCCTCCCCCTCGAGGGGGGAGCAACCGTGTCTAAAATCAAGCGAAATTTGGGTTCCAAGGTGCATGGTG
>JBBIPL010000004.1:0-45683 GCA_037442845.1 Hydrogenophilales bacterium
GATGAATGCATCCGGTAAACGAATGGTCCATCCATCCGTCCGGCTTCGCTTGACCTTCCATGCCAAGCGCTTGACGTTACGCGTCAAAGCCGTGATCCGACGATCCGCCTGATACGCGAGCGAACCGACCCGGACTGGCCTACGGCGAATCCAGCCAGCGGGTCTTCCCGACGACGCGCATTCCAGGCCCCAGTCGCGGACGGGCCGCACAAACATGGCGGCCCGCGCGTTCAACAGGATCAAACAGCCTCGGCCTCGATGACCTGCTCGAACTCGATCCGCCCGTCCACCGCATCCACCCGGATGATGTCCTTGGGCGCGAAGCGGCCGGAGAGGATTTCCTTCGCCAGCGGGTTCTCGATCTGCTGCTGGATGGCGCGCTTCAGCGGCCGGGCGCCGAACACCGGGTCGAAGCCTTCCTTGGCCAGCTCCAGCAGGGCGGCGTCGCTGACTTCCAGTTTCATGTCCATCTGGGCCACCCGCTTTTCCAAATAGTGCAACTGGATGCGGGCGATGTTGGCGATGTGTTCCTCGCTCAAGGAGTGGAACACCACCACCTCGTCGATGCGGTTGATGAACTCGGGGCGGAAGTAGGTTTTCACCTCGGCCATGACCGCCAGCTTGATGACCTGGTAGTCGTCGCCGGCCATGCTCTGGATCATCTGGCTGCCCAGGTTGCTGGTCATGACGATGACGGTGTTCTTGAAGTCCACGGTGCGGCCCTGGCCGTCGGTCATGCGGCCGTCGTCGAGGACTTGCAGCAGCACGTTGAACACGTCCGGGTGGGCCTTTTCCACCTCGTCCAGCAGGATGACGCTGTAGGGCTTGCGGCGCACGGCTTCGGTGAGATAACCGCCCTCCTCGTAGCCCACGTAGCCGGGGGGCGCGCCGATGAGGCGGGCGACGGAGTGCTTCTCCATGAACTCGCTCATGTCCACGCGGATGAGGTGGTCCTGGCTGTCGAACAAGAACTCCGCCAGGGCCTTGCACAGCTCGGTCTTGCCCACGCCGGTGGGGCCCAGGAACAGGAAGGAGCCATAGGGCCGGTTGGGGTCCGACAGGCCGGCGCGGGAACGGCGGATGGCGTCGGACACCAGGCGCACGGCCTCGTCCTGGCCCACCACGCGCTGGTGGATGCGCTCTTCCATGGCCAGCAGTTTGTCGCGCTCGCCCTGGACCAGTTTGCTCACGGGAATGCCGGTGGCGCGGCTCACCACCTCGGCGATCTCCTCGGCGCCCACCTGGGTGCGCAGAAGCTTGAATTCGGTCTTGCCCTCGCCGGCCTCGGCCTGCTTCAGCCGGGCTTCGAGAGCTGGCAGCTTGCCATATTGGATCTCGGCCACCTTGTCGAACTGGCCCTTGCGTTGCAGGTCGGCCATCTGGGCGCGCAACTGGTCGATCTCCTCCTTGACGTGGGCGCTGCCCTGCACCGTGGCCTTCTCCGCCTTCCAGACCTCTTCCAGGTCGGCGTATTCCTTCTCCAGCTTGCGGATTTCGTCCTCGATGAGGGACAGGCGCTTCTTGCTGGCCTCGTCCTTCTCCCGCTTCACCGCCTCCCGCTCGATCTTGAGCTGGATCAGACGCCGGTCCAGCTTGTCCATGGCTTCCGGCTTGGAGTCGATCTCCATCTTGATGCGGCTGGCCGCTTCATCGATGAGGTCGATGGCCTTGTCCGGCAGGAAGCGGTCGGTGACGTAACGGTGGGACAGCTCGGCGGCGGCGACGATGGCCGGGTCGGTGATGTCCACGCCGTGGTGCAGCTCGTACTTCTCCTGCAGGCCGCGCAGGATGGCGATGGTGGCCTCCACGCTGGGCTCGTCCACCAGCACCTTCTGGAAGCGGCGCTCCAGGGCGGCGTCCTTTTCGATGTACTTGCGGTATTCGTCCAGGGTGGTGGCGCCGATGCAGTGCAGCTCGCCGCGCGCCAGGGCGGGCTTGAGCATGTTGCCGGCGTCGATGGCGCCCTCCGCCTTGCCGGCGCCGACCATGGTGTGTAGTTCGTCGATGAACAGGATGATGCGGCCCTCGTCCTGGCCCACCTCCTTCAACACCGCTTTCAGGCGTTCCTCGAACTCGCCCCGGTACTTGGCGCCGGCCAAGAGACCCGCCATGTCCAGGACCAGCACGCGCTTGCCTTTCAGGGTCTCCGGCACCTCGCCGTTGACGATGCGCTGGGCCAGGCCCTCGACGATGGCGGTCTTGCCCACGCCGGGCTCGCCGATCAGCACGGGGTTGTTCTTGGTGCGCCGTTGCAGCACCTGGATGGCGCGGCGGATTTCATCGTCGCGGCCGATCACCGGGTCCAGCTTGCCCTGGCGGGCGCGGTCGGTCAGGTCCAGGGTGTACTTGGCCAGGGCCTGGCGCTGGCCTTCGGCTTCCTGCGTATCGACGCCCTCGCCGCCTCGCACGTCTTGAATCGCCGCTTCCAGGGCCTTGCGGGTGGCGCCGTTTTCCTTGAGCAGACGGCCGGCCTCGCCCTTGTCGTCCACCGCCGCCAGCAGGAAGAGTTCGCTGGCGATGTATTGGTCGCCCCGCTTGGTCGCTTCCTTGTCCGTCAGGTTGAACAGGTTGATGAGCTCCTTGGAGGGCTGGATTTCCCCGCCGGTGCCTTCCACTTTGGGCAGCCGGTTCATGGCGTTCTGCAGGGCCGCCACCAGGGACGGCAGACGGGCGCCGGCCTTCTGCAGGATGGGCCGGGCGGAGCCGCCTTCCTGGTTGATGAGGGCGGCGAGCAGATGCACCGGCTCGATGTAGGCGTTGTCGTTGCCCAGGGCCAGGCTTTGCGCGTCCTGGATGGCGGACTGGAACGGAGTCGTCAGTTTGTCGAAACGCATGGTTGCTCCCAATTCGGATGATTGCCTCCCAAATGGGGAGGCCCTCAGGGTTTTCAAGCGGTGCGCACTATCCAGGCAAGCTCTACAATCTGGTTAGCCAGATTACAGGAGCCTTTCATTCTCACCGTAGGCGCATTTGCAGCCAAGGCCAAGATCGCCAGCCTGCTCGACAAGGTCTCCGATGGCGAAAGCGTGCTCATCACGCGCCATGGACAGGCGGCTGCCATGCTGGTGCCACCGGTGCGGGCGCAACAGGACCGGCAGGCCGCCCTGGAGGAAATTCGCGGCTTCCGCAAGGCCTGCCGCACTGGCCCCGTCGACGTGGAAGCTCTCATCGACGAGGACAGGCCGTGAGTTTCGTGGTGGATTGCTCGGTGACCGCCCGCTGGTTCCTGCCGGACGAAAGCACGGCCTATAGCGAAGCGGCACTCGACCTGCCGGCCAGCCGCCAAGGCGTGGCGCCGGGTCTCTGGCTGTCTGAGTTCGCCAACGTCTTCCTCAAGCTGGAACGCCGCAAGCTTCCGGCGGCCGATCTGGCCGAAGGCGTCGCGGCACGCGCCGAAGCCCTTGGCCTGCAGGTGGACCGCGATACTCCGGCGCCCGCGCGTCTGTTCCAGTTGGCGCGGACCTATGGCATTTCCGCCTACGACGCCATCTATCCGGAAGTCGCCCTGCGTCGAGGCATCCCCCTGGCCTGCCTGGATGGCGGCCTGCGTCAGGCCGCGCTTCGGGCCGGACTCTTTTTGGATCTCCAGGCATGAACGCAACCCTGGAAGAGGCCCTTCGCGCCAACGTCCGCGCAGCCCTGGAAGAAGACGTGGGCGCGGGCGACCTCACCGCGCAATTGATCCCCGCAACCACCATCGGCCACGCCCGAGTGGTGTCGCGGGAGGAAGCCGTGCTGTGCGGCGCGGCCTGGTTCGAGGCCTGCTTCCATGCCCTCGACCCGGCGGTGAAAATCACTTGGCACGCCGCCGACGGCGACCGCATTCACGCCGGCCAGACCCTGTGCGAGATCACCGGCGCGGCCCGCGCCCTGCTCACCGCCGAGCGCCCCGCCCTCAACTTCCTGCAAACCCTCTCGGCCGTCGCCACGGAAACCCGCCGCTTTGTCACCGCCATCGCCGGCACCCGCGCGAAGATCTACGACACCCGCAAGACCCTGCCGGGTCTGCGCCTGGCGCTGAAGTACGCGGTGCAATGCGGCGGCGGCGAGAACCAGCGCATCGGTCTGTACGACGGCATCCTCATCAAGGAGAACCACATCGCTGCCGCCGGGGGCATCCTCCCGGCACTGCAGGCGGCCTTTCGGCTTGCAGCGCGGCAAGCCGCGCCCCTCTCCCACGACCCCTCCCCAGCTTGCGGGAGAGGGGAAATTACAGTGCAGATCGAGGTGGAAACCCTGGCCCAACTGGAGCTAGCCCTGCAGGCCGGCGCGAAGCTGATTCTGCTGGACAACTTCGACCTGGAAGGCATGCGCGAGGCGGTGCGCATCAACGCCGGCCGCGCGGCCCTGGAAGCCTCCGGCGGCATCAGCCTGGACAGCGTGCGGGCCATCGCCGAGACCGGGGTGGACCGCATTTCCGTGGGCAGCCTGACCAAGTCGGTCAGGGCGGTGGATTTGTCGATGCGGTTTGTCTAACGGCCCTTACTCGTGGGCGCCGGGTACTCACCCCAGCACCAATGCTTCCTTGCGCAGCCGGCCCTGCCACCCCATCAGTGAATCCGCGGCGCGCCCTGCTCCACCGGAAACCCGTTTTTCATCTCCTCCGCGGTGGCATCCCTGACGGACACCACCGTGGCGGCGACGATGCAGTCCTTGCCGGCCAGGGGATTGTTGGCGTCCAGGGTGACCTTGCCGTCCAGGATTTCCACCACCCGGAAGGTGAGGATGTCGCCGGCGTCGTTCTGCATCTCGGCCTGGGCGCCCACGCTGCGCAGCATGGGAGGCAGGTTTTCCAGGTCATCCTTGATGATCAGGTTGGGATCGGGCTCGCCGAAAGCTTCCTCCGGGGGCACCCGGGCTTCCACCTGGTCGCCTTCCCGCTTGCCTTCCAGCGCCCGCTCCACCGAGGCGAACAGGCCGCTGTTGCCGCCCTGCACATAGCCGGTGGGCATGTCCTGCTGGCCGAAAATGTTGCCGTGTTCGTCGAGCACGGAATAGGTGATGTAGACCACCTTGCCGGCTCGGATGACTTGTTCGCTCATCGCATTCTCCAGATCGAAACCATGCACTCTATCAGCCGGCCCTGAGCGGCACGACTTCCAGATCCACCTGGATTTCGGTGGGGCCTTCCACTTCCCAGGTGAAGGTGAGTTCCACGGCCTGCATGATCTTCTCGAAGCCGGCTTCCGACTGGGACACGGTCATGTGGGGCTGGACCTTGACGCGGGCCGGCAGGTTGCTGGCCAGGCGGATGGCGCCGCCCAGGTAGTGGTCTTCCAGGGCGAGTTCCTTGAGGTCGGCCCAGGTGAAGGACTGGCCGAAGCCGCCGGGAATCCCGCCGTTGACCACATAGCGGCCCGCCGGGCCGTCGCAGCAGGGCATGGCCAGGTTCAGGCGGCTGCACAGGCGGCCCCGGCCCACGGCCTTGAGGGCGACGCTCAAGCGGTTGTCTTTAACTGTGTAGATCTTCGCCACCCGGGTTTCGCCGGCCTGGCCCATGCACAGCGCGGCGCCGCCCTGGACCACGCTGCTGGAATATTCCACCGGCCGCTTGGCCTCATAGTCGGTCCAGGATTCCACGAACAGGCCGCGGCTGCGGCTGTCGGGGGTCAGGTCCTCGGGCTTGACCGCGTGCTTGAAGCGCACCACGTCATGGGCCGAGGCGATGCCCTCGCCGTCGTGCTCCCTGCCCTGGCCGCTGGCGGCCTTGTGGTGGTAGTGCTCCTCGTAGCGCCTGAGGGTGTCGCCGAAGTTCTGCGCCAGGGGATAGCTGGAGAGTTCGATGAGGGCGGCGTCCTTGTCCGGACGCAACACGGCCTGCAGGGCCGGGCTGCTCATGAACACATCGTCGATGCCGTCCAGGTCGAGGTCGCCGGAAGCGCTCGCGGGGCGGGTTTGCAGGGCATCCAGGCGGCGTTCGAGTTGCAGCATGGCATGCCAGACGGCGCGCCGCAGGTGAGGCAGGTAGATGCCGCCGAACAGGCCGTGCCAGTAGGCGTCGTTGGCCTGGGCCTGGTGCAGCAGTTCCACCAGGTCCTGGCGCAGCAGGGCTTCGGGCAGGGCGGCGAGGCGGGCGGACAGGCCGAGCATGCGCTTGTGCGCCCAGTTGGCTTCCGGGTAGCGGGTCAGGAAGTTCTTCCAGATGCCGCCGCGGATGAAGGGCCGGTCGCGCTCCAGCACGCCCTCGTGCCGGGCGGCGCGCACCAGTTCCGCGTAGCGGCGGGCGGCGGCGGCCGGCAGGGTCCATTCGCCCATCTCGCTGTAGGACACGGTGGGCAGGTAGACCACGCCCCGCGACGGCGCTTCGCGGTGGTAGTCGTGGAAGTGGGCGCTCCGGATGAGCTTGGAGGCCAGCACGCCCTCGATGAAGTCCTTCAGCCAGCGCTTCTCGTAGACCCAGTGGTAGGTCTCGGGCCAGATGCCGAACTTCTCGATGTCGTCGAAGTAGATGGCGGCGGAGTGGCCGGACTCGTCGGCCAGGGATTCGATGTAGGCCACGGCCTCGTGGGCCGGGGCGAAGGGTAGGCGGTAGCGCAGGGCCTCGGAGATGGGGAACAGGTCGAGGCGGCGGCCGTCCTCCTCGGTGGTGTGGTAACCGTTGAGCTGGTCACGCTCGCTGCCGGCGCAGAGGAAATGGTAGTCGTCCACCATCACGTAGCGAATGCCCGAATCGGCCAGGGCCGGCACCACGGTGGCCTCCCAGACCCGCTCGGTGAGCCAGGCGCCCTGGGGACGTTGCAGGAAGTACTGCTCCAGCCGATCCGACATGGCGGCCAACTGGCTCATGCGGTCGCGGTAGGGAATCACCGCCAGCACCGGTTCCATGTCGCCGGCGCCGAAGAACTCCACCTGGCCCCGTTCCGCCATCTTGCGCAGCAGCGCCATGTCCTCAGGCTTGTGCGTCATCAGCCATTCCAGCAGCCAGCCGGAGGAATGCAGGGCGAAGCGGAATTCCGGGTACTGGTACACGGTTTCCAGGAAGGGCTTGTAGCAGCGCTGGTGGGCATCCTCCATGACTTCCGGGAAGTTGCCGACGGGCTGGTGGGCGTGGACGCCAATCAGGAGGGTAACGGATTTGGGCATTGAGAACGGGAAATGGGAAAAGGGAAACGGCAGTACGTTCAGCCGCCACGACGCATGACGCCGCCGGCTTCCATGCCGCCGCCGCCATGGCAAAGGGGATGATTGAGGTAGTCGGGCGGGGCGGCGCCCAGGGTTTGATACAGGCGCTTCAGCTTCTGCCGGTAGACCCGGTCGAAGCTCTCCACCGCGTCGGCCGGGTTGTAATCGCCAAACCACCAGAACCAGTCGGAGCTTTCGCAGGAGCGCAGCAGGGGTTCGGCCGCCGCGCGACGGTCGGCGGGGGCCGCGTCGAAGGCCTGCTTGGCGGCCACCAGCCAGTCCCAGCCCCGGTTCTTGGCCGCGTCGCCCATCCAGGTGGCGAAGTCGCCGTAGACCCAGCTGCCCGCCACCAGGCGGGAGAGGGGCTGAGGCGAATCCGGGAACACTTCCAGATAGTCGCAGAAGGTGGTGGTGCGGATGTTGGGCGCGGCCAGCAACGCGGCGTAGAGCTCGGAAAGGAAGAAGAAGCCGTTGTAGGGGTAGTACTCCCAGGCGTTCTCGCCGTCGAGGATGACGCTGACCACCGGCTGGGGAGCCGTGGCGTGGCGGCGCACCTCGTCCAGGGCGTGGATGAAATGGCGCACCGCGTCAGCGCCGAACCAGCCCTTGTATTCGAAGCCGATGAGGTCGGAGAGGTGGTCGTCGCGGAAGAACAGGGCGGTATCGGTTCCCGGCAGACGGTAGGGCGTGGTGGACCATTCCGCCTTGCGGCTCAGATCCAGGTTGAGGGCGGACAGGCTGTGGCGCAGCACGCCCTCGCCGCTGGCGGCCCACTCGATTCCGGCGTCGGAAAGCAGGCGGATGCCGGCCTCGGAAACGCCGCCCTCGGCGGGCCAGAAACCCCTGGGCGGCTGGCCGAAATGTTCCGCGTGGTCGGCCAGGGCGGCGTCCACATGCGCCCGGGCCCGCTCGGCGCCGCCCGGATAGGCCGGCGCGACGGGCACGGGCAGGTCGGGGCGGGCCTCCCGCGCCGCGCCGAAATCCAGGAGCAGGGGCAGGATGGGATGGCTGTGCGGGGTGGCCGACAGTTCGATCTGGCCACGCTCGGCCATGCGCCGGTAACGGGGCAGCAGACCGCCGACGACCTCGCCGTAGAGGTCGAACAGGGCGCGCCGCTCGGCCAGGGTAAAGGCCTCGCCCTTCTCCATCAGCGCCAGCAGGTCGGGGCGCGCCCGCCGCACGGTCTCGCCGGTCCAGGCCAGGTGGTGCCAGGTCACCAGATCGGCCAGGTATTGGCCGGATAGATAGTCCAGTCCCGCCTCGCCGCTTTCTTCCACGGTCTTCCACAGGGTGTAGAGCCGCTTATAGGCGGGAAAGGGGTCCAGCATGGTGGGGCGATTGACCTTGAAGCACTGCTCCACCAGATGGCGCTTCGCCGCCGGCGCCAGTTCATCCAGGCGGGGATCGATCAAGCGGGCCAGGAGCGGATCGCGCAAATCGCCGCTTGCGAACTGGTCGGCGTAATCCAGCAGTTGGGCCGTCAGGGTGGGAACGAAGTTGACGACGCAGGCCAGGTTGGGCGCGGCCTCCAGGTGAGCCGCCATGTCGGCGTAGTCCTTGACCGCGTGCAGGTAGGTCCAGGGCAGCAGGTAACGCCCGTCGGCGTCGCGGTAGTCGGGCTGGTGGAAATGCCAGCAGAGGACGAGATGGAGCATGGGAGTCGGGGTCTGGGTTATGCCCCGGATTCTACCGCCTCCCCTTCACTCCCAACCCCTCAGGCCTCACCGGAAATGGTGGCATGCCTGCCCCAGCATTTCCGGCGTCACCAGGGTGACGCCCCGCCCCGTCACATGGAAGAACTTCTGATCGTCGGCGCGATTGACGCCGATGCTCATGCCCGGCGGGATGGTGCAGCCCTTGTCGATGACCACCTGCTTGAGGATGGCGCCCTCACCGATGCGCACGTCCGGCAGCACCACGGCTTCCTCCAAATAGGCGCCCTCGCGCACGTGCACGTTGGAAAACAACACGGAACGCCGCACCGTGGCGCCGCTGATGATGCAGCCGCCGGACACCATGGAATCGACCGCGATGCCGCGGCGATGATCCTCGTCGAAGACGAATTTGGCCGGCGGCAACTGCTCCTGGTAGGTCCAGATCGGCCAGTCCTTGTCGTAGAGATTGAGTTCCGGGGTGATGCGCGCCAGGTCCAGGTTGGCTTCCCAGTAGGCGTCCACGGTCCCCACGTCGCGCCAGTAGACGGGCTCGTTCTCGCCGTGCACGCAACTGTCGGCGAAGCTGTGGGCATAGACCCGGTAACCGGTCTGGATGAGGTGGGGAATGATGTTCTTGCCGAAGTCGTGCTCGGAGTGGGAGTCGTCGGCGTCGCGCACCAGTTGTTCGAACAGGAAGGCGGCATTGAACACGTAGATGCCCATGGAACACAGCGCGACGTCCGGCTTGCCGGGCATGGGCGCGGGATTCTCCGGTTTCTCCGCGAAGGCGACCACGCGGCCATCGTCGTCGGCGGCCATGACCCCGAAGGCGCTGGCCTCCTTCACCGGCACCTCGATGCAGGCCACGGTCATGTCGGCCTCGTGGCGGACGTGGGCGGCGATCATCTCGCCGTAATCCATCTTGTAGATGTGGTCGCCGGCCAGCACCAGCACATATTCCGGCTTGTACACGCGCAGGATGTCGAGGTTCTGGTAAATCGCGTCGGCCGTGCCCTTGTACCAGGTCTCCTCCGCCACCCGCTGCTGCGCCGGCAGCAGATCGACGAACTCGTTGAATTCGCCGCGCAGGAAACCCCAGCCGCGCTGAATGTGCTTGATCAGCGAATGCGACTTGTATTGGGTGATGACGCCGAGGCGGCGGATGCCCGAATTCATGCAGTTCGACAGCGGAAAATCGATGATGCGGAACTTGCCGCCGAAGGGCACCGCGGGCTTCGCCCGCCAATCGGTCAACTGCTTCAGGCGGCTGCCGCGGCCGCCGGCGAGGATCAAGGCGACGGTGTTTTTAGTCAGCAGGCTGACGAAACGCGGATACTCTTTTTGCACGTTCATTTCCCTCTCTCAGTAATTCGGTTCGGGCATTGCCGGAGATATTGCAACCCTGACGTTCCTCCCCTTGAGGGGAAAACCGGGTCCGGCGCGTTGTTTTCGCTGGCTTTCGGCCTAAGCCGGAATGACGACACATCAATGTTTCAGCGGTTCCCTGGGCCTATCGTCGCATCCATTTATTAACGGACATGACTTTGAGAAGGCGCCCCGTAGCATGAATACCCTGAAGGGCATAAAAGTCATGTCCGTTTCCCTCACCCCCAGCCCCTCTCCCGCTTGCGGGAGAGGGGAGCTTCGAGAAGTCGCCGTGCGACTTTCACGTTAATCATAGCCGATGTTCCTATCCTGAAAACCTATTTCAGCGGCTTGCGTGCGGGTATGATCCCAGGCAAACAGCTTCGCAAAACATGCTCCCGGTCGCGACTTCCCGCGCCACTCCAACTCGGAGCCCAATACGAGTGACCAAAATGCACCATTCCGTCGAACGTCTCCTCACCGCCCGCCACCACGACCCCTTCGCCCTGCTGGGTCTGCATCCGGCCCCCGAGGGATGGGTGTTGCGGGTGTTCCGTCCCGACGCCGAGCGGGTCTCGCTCCTGCTGCCGCAGGGTCCCGCCGCGCTGACTCTGGTCGACGGGCGCGGCCTCTTCGAATGGCGCGGCGCCCTGGCGCCGGACCGGCCCTGGCGCCTGGCGATCGAGGCCGACGCACGGGGGTTCGAAATCACCGATCCCTATGCCTTCGGCCCGCTGCTGTCGGACCAGGAAATCCACCTGTTCAACGAAGGCCGGCTGCTCGAGGCCTGGCGCAGCCTGGGCGCCCGGCACACGCAGGTGGACGGCGTCGACGGCGTGCGTTTCGCGGTGTGGGCGCCGAACGCCGAGCGGGTCTCGGTGGTCGGCGGCTTCAACAATTGGGATGGGCGCATGCACGCCATGCGCGTGCGCGGCGGCTCCGGCATCTGGGAACTGTTCATTCCCGGCCTGACTCCCGGCGACCTGTACAAATTCGAAATCCGCAACCGGGCCAGCGGCGAGGTGATGGTGAAGGCCGATCCCTTCGCGCAGAGCTTCGAGCTGCGTCCGGGCACCGCCGCCGTGGTGCCGGCGCCTTCCCGCCACGCCTGGGGCGACGCCGGCTGGATGCAGGCGCGCGCCGCGCGGGACTGGCTGCACGCGCCGATGAACCTCTACGAAATCCATGCCGGTTCCTGGCGCCGCCACCCCGACGGCCGCTTCTACAACTGGCGCGAACTGGCGGACGCCCTGGTGCCCTACCTCACGGACCTCGGCTATACCCACCTTGAACTGATGCCCGTCACCGAACATCCGCTCGACGAATCCTGGGGCTACCAGACCACCGGCTACTTCGCGCCCTCCTCGCGCTTCGGTTCCGCCGACGATTTCCGCCACTTCGTCGACGCCTGCCACCAGGCCGGCATCGGCGTCCTTCTGGACTGGGCGCCGGGCCACTTCCCCATGGACGCCTGGGCCCTCGCCCGTTTCGACGGCACCGCCCTCTACGAGCACGAGGACCCGCGCCTGGGCGTGCACCAGGACTGGGGCACGCACATCTTCAATTACGGCCGCTCCGAGGTGAAAGGCTTCCTGCTGTCCAGCGCCTATTACTGGCTGGCCGAGTTCCACCTGGACGGCCTGCGCGTCGACGCGGTGGCCTCCATGCTCTATCTGGACTACTCGCGCAAGGACGGCGAATGGCTGCCCAACAAATATGGCGGGCGCGAGAACCTGGAGGCCATCGACTTCCTGCGCGAGATGAACGCCATGGTGCACGAGCGCTTCCCCGGCGCCCTCACCATCGCCGAGGAATCCACCGCCTGGCCCATGGTGTCGCGCCCCACCTACGTCGGCGGCCTGGGTTTTTCCATGAAGTGGAACATGGGCTGGATGAACGACACCCTGGCCTATTTCCAGCTGGACCCGGTGTACCGTCGCTACCACCACAACAACCTCACCTTCGGCCAGCTCTACGCCTATTCCGAGAATTTCGTGCTGCCCTTCTCGCACGACGAAATCGTGCACGGCAAGCGCTCGCTGCTGGGCAAGATGCCAGGCGACGCCTGGCAGCAGTTCGCCAACCTGCGCCTGCTGCTCACCTACCAGACCGCCAGCCCGGGCAAGAAGCTCAACTTCATGGGCAACGAACTCGGCCAGGGCCGCGAGTGGTCGGAACAATGGGAACTCGACTGGGGACTGCTGCAAACCCATTGGCACGAGGGCGTGCGCCGCTGCCTGCGCGACCTCAACCGCCTGTACCGCGATCTGCCGCCGCTGCACGACCTGGACTTCCAGTCGGAAGGCTTCGCCTGGATCGACTGCCACGACGCCGACCAGTCCATCCTCAGCTTCCTGCGCCGCGACCGCCAGGGCCGCGCGGTGATCGTCGCCCTCAACTTCACGCCGGTGCCGCGCGACGGCTATCGCATCGGCGCGCCCGCCGCCGGTTTCTGGCGCGAGATCTTCAACAGCGATTCCGCCTACTACTCTGGCGGCAACCTGGGCAACGGCGCCGGCCTGATGAGCGAGGCCCTGCCCTGGATGGGCTACGCCCAGTCCCTGGTGCTGACCCTGCCGCCCCTGGCGGGCGTGATCCTGTATCAGGACTGAACCCGGATTGAATACGCATACCTCATCACGACCACCATGCCCGACCTCACCCTCTCCCCCACCTGGCAAGCCCTCAAGGAAGAACGCAAGGCCTGGAAGACTTTGCACCTGCGCAGCCTGTTCGCGCGCGACCGCAAACGCGCCGAACGCTTCAGCCTGCAACTGGACGACCTGTTGCTGGACTACTCGAAGAACCTGATCCGCCCGCAGACCATGCAGCTGCTGCTGCGGCTGGCGCGCGAATCCGGCGTCGAAAGCCTGCGCGACGCCATGTTCGCCGGCGAAAAGATCAACCTCACCGAGGGCCGCGCGGTGCTGCACACGGCCCTGCGCAACCGCTCCGAGCGGCCCGTGCTGGTGGACGGGCGCGACGTCATGCCGGACGTGCGCGCGGTGCTCGGCCGCATGGGCGCCTTCGCCGAGAAACTGCGCACCGGCAAGTGGAAGGGCTTCGCGGCCAAAGGGCAACGCGGCAAGCCCATCACCGACGTGGTCAACATCGGCATCGGCGGCTCCGACCTCGGCCCGGCCATGGCCTGCCTGGCGCTGAAGCCCTACGGCGGCAACATCCGCGCCCACTTCGTCTCCAACGTCGATCCCAGCCACCTGGTCGATACCCTGGAGGATCTGGATGCGGCCACCACCCTGTTCATCGTCGCCTCGAAGACCTTCACCACCCAGGAAACCCTGCTCAACGCCCAGGCGGCGCGCGACTGGCTGCTCGCCGCCGCGCCGGATGCCGGCGCCGTGGCGAAGCACTTCGTCGCCGTTTCCACCAATGAGCAAGCCGTCAAGGCATTCGGCATCGACCCGGCCAACATGTTCGGCTTCTGGGACTGGGTCGGCGGCCGCTATTCCCTGTGGAGCGCCATCGGCCTGCCCATCGCCGTGCACGTCGGCATGGACGCCTTCGAGGAACTGCTGGCCGGCGCGCACGACATGGACGAACATTTCCGCACCGCGCCCCTGGAGGCCAACATGCCGGTGATCCTGGCGCTGCTGGGCCTCTGGTACAACAACTTCTGGGACGCCGCCGGCTACGCGGTGCTGCCCTACGAGCAGCGCCTGTCGCGCTTCCCCGCCTATCTGCAGCAACTCGACATGGAATCGAACGGCAAGGGGGTGACGCGCGAAGGCCGGCCGGTCAGGGTCTCCAGCGGCCCCATCGTCTTCGGCGAGCCCGGCACCAATGGCCAGCACGCCTTCTACCAGCTCATCCACCAGGGCACCAAGCTGATCCCCTGCGACTTCATCGCGGCGGCGGAGTCGCATAACGACGTGAACGGCCAGCATGCGGTGCTGCTGTCCAATTTCCTGGCTCAGCCGGAAGCCCTGATGCGCGGCAAGACCGCCGCCGAGGTGGAAACCGAGCTGGCCCAGGCCGGCCTGTCCAAGAAGGAGATCAAGCTGCTGGCGCCGCACAAGGTATTCCCCGGCAACCGGCCCACCAACACCCTGCTGTATCGCAAGCTCACGCCCCGCGCCCTGGGCCGGCTCATCGCCCTCTACGAGCACAAGGTGTTCGCGCAAAGCGCGCTGTGGAACGTGAACGCCTTCGACCAGTGGGGCGTGGAACTCGGCAAGCAACTGGCCAAGGCCATCCTGCCGGAGCTCGCCGGCCAGGCCGCGGCGCGCGGCGCCGCGCACGACGCCTCGACGGCGGCGTTGATCAGCCGTCTGCGTGGCGCCTGAGGTAAGCGCGCGTCTTCGAGCCCCACAGCCAGACATAGCGCAGCCCCGACAAAGCCACCACCGCGGCGGTGGCCTGGGCGAAGGGTTCGATGAGGTGATCCAGGCCGAGATGCAGGGCCAGGTCGGCCAGGGTGAAGGACACCAGCAGGAATTCCAGGGCGATGGCCAGCTTGCCGGACAGCGTCGGCCGCACGTCGAGGCCGCCGGTGAGGCGGCGATAGCCCTCCGCGCCGGCCAGGATGACGAGGTCGCGCACCAGCACCACCCACAGCAGCCACATGGGCAGGAGGTCGGTGAGGCAGAGCATGGACAGGGTGGTGAGCAGCATCACCTTGTCGGCGATGGGATCCAGCCAGGCCCCCAGCACGCTGCGCTGGTTGAGCAGGCGGGCCAGATTGCCGTCGAGCAGATCGGTCAGCGCCGCCGCCGCGAACAGCCAGAACGCGCCCTGCACGTCGTGCACCGCCAGGCGCCAGGCGACAAAGGGCGTGAGGACGAGGCGGGTGGCGGTAAGAAAGTTGGGGATGGTCCAGATCATGGGTTCAAGACCTGCACGGGTAACGGCACCGCCCACTTCGCTGATGATGCCCCCGGTTGCGAAGAATGGGGGAGGCGGAGGACCTGCACTGTGTTGGCGCTGGTTGTCCTTACCACCTCTTCGACGGACATGCCCCGCAGGTCCGCGAGGGTTTCGGCGATGCGCGCCAGTTCCGCCGGCTCGTTGCGGCCCTTGCCCACCCAGGCCGGGGGAATGTCCGGGCTGTCGGTCTCCAGGACGATGGCTTCCAGGGGCAGCTCGCGCGCCAGCCGGCGCAGGTTGCTGGCCCGCTCCCAGGTAAAGGCGCCGCCGAAGCCCAGCTTGAAGCCCAGCTTGATGAAGGCTTCCGCCTGCTGATCGCTGCCGTTGAAGGCGTGCGCGATGCCGCCGCGCACGCCGACGCGGCGCAGGTGCTTAAGAATGGGGTCGTTGGCGCGGCGACAGTGCAGCAGCACCGGCAGGTCGAACTCCCGCGCGATTTTCAGTTGTTCGACGTAGTAACGCTCCTGGATCGCGAAATCCGGTTCCGGCATGAACAGGTCGAGGCCGATCTCCCCCACCGCCGCCGGCCGCCAGGTTTCGATGCGGCCGCGCAGCTCGGCGAGGTGCGCGTCCGCGTGCGCGGCGATATAGACGGGATGCAGCCCCCAGGCCGGCAGGCAGCCGGGATAGCGACGGCAGGCGGCGGCCACCGCGGCGAAATTGGCGCGGCTGACGGACGGCACGATCTGCACCGCCACGCCGGCCGCGCGCGCCCGCGCATACACCGCGTCGCGATCGTCGGCGAACTCCGCGGCATCCAGGTGGCTGTGGCTATCGATCAGGTCTTGCATGGCCCGCCGACTATCGCCGCAACGCGCCTGGATCGCAAGCCGGGAAAGCCTCGCCGCCGGCCCGCCCCATGACGCGTGCTCTCGGCAAGAAATCGCGGCACAATCCGCCCACGCCACGCGCCGGCAAGAGCCGGGCATGGCGGGCAAGAGCCGCCACATTCCACAGGCTGACAGGAGACGCCATGAAATTACGCCACCTCTGCATCGTTCTCGCGCTCGCCGTGCCCGGCGCCGCCAACGCCCAGCAGGCGCCCGCCGCCAACCCGCAGGCCACCGCCGCCAACCCGCAGGCCACCGACATCCCGCAGAATCACGAAGCCTGGGTCCGCTACCTGATGGACTTCACCCGCAACGCCGAAATGCTCGCCGATCCCAAGAAATTCATGGCCGCGCTCAACGCCGTCAGCGAACCCGCTTTCGCCACCGCGGCGCTCGCCGCGTTGATGGACCCGGCCCTCTATACCCAGTCCGCGTCCAGCCTCATGGATCCCCGCGCCTACGGCAACTTCGCCCGCGTCATGGACCCCGCGGCGCTCGCCGCCTGGACCCAGGCCCTGGCCGATCCCCAGTTCATCGCCGCCCTGCAGACGGTGATGACCGACCCCAACAAACTCATGCGCTGGATGATGCTGCCCATGGATCCCAAGCTGCTCGGCACGGCCATGAATCTGCTCAACCCCAACCTCTATCTGCGCTGGTTGACCGCGCCCGCCATGCCGCTGATGGTGCCGATGCCCATCCCGGGCGTGCCAGCGGCCAGGTAAGCGCAGCTTCATACGCGACGGCGGGAGGCTACAGCCCCCGCCGTTTTCGATGATTCTTGAAACTTTCGCGGCTGCCCCAAACTTTTTGCAGCGTTCGCCGGTCATCTGTTTTCGTCATTTACGCAAAGGATGCAACTTTATGAAGCACTTTCTTCTCGCCCTGTTCACCGCCTTCGCCGGCCTTGTCCTGACCATCCCCGACGCCGAGGCCAAGCGCATGGGCGGCGGCCGCAATGCCGGCATGCAGCGCGATAGCGGCAACTTCGTGAAGCGCGACGCCGCGCCGCAGGCGCCCGCCAAGCCGCAGCCCGGCGCCGCCCCGCAAGCCCCCGGCAAAAGCTCCTGGATGGGGCCCATCGCCGGCATCGCCGCCGGCCTGGGCCTCGCCGCCCTGGCCTCGCACCTGGGCCTCGGCGAGGAATTCGCCAACTTCCTGATGCTGGCCCTGCTGGCCATCGCCGCGATCTTCCTGGTGCGCTGGTTCATGCGCCGCGGCCAGCCGGCGCAGGCGCGCCCCATGCAGTATGCGGGCGCCGGCAATAGCGGAAACGTGCATCCGAACAGCGCCTTCGAGGCGCCCCGGACCATGCCGGGTTCCGTCTCGGATTCCTTCGCCGCCGCCCCCGCCCTGCCCGCGGGCTTCGACGTGGAGGGCTTCACGCGCCAGGCCAAGGTCAACTTCCTGCGCATGCAGGCGGCCCACGACTCCGGCAATCTGGACGACATCCGCGAGTTCACCACCCCGGAGATGTACGCAGAGATCAAGCTGGATATCGACGAGCGCAAGGGGGCCACGCAGACCACGGAAGTCACCGAGCTCAACACCGAGGTGGTGGACGCGGTCGAGGAAGACAACCGCTACCTGGTCAGCGTGCGCTTTTACGGCATGATCAGCGAAGACAAGGGCGCGCCCGCCGCCTTCGACGAGGTCTGGCACCTGACCAAGCCCGCCAGCGGCAAGGGCGGCTGGGTGGTGGCCGGCATCCAGCAGAACGGCTGAGCAGGACGCGGGTAAAATAGCGGTGGGAGCGGCTTCGGCCGCTCCCACTTTCTTTTTCACCTCCCGATTCGAACCGAGCCGCAGCGTGAACCCCGACTCCCCGCTTTCGACAAATATTGCCCGCCAGGTCGCCCGGCGCCGCACCTTCGCCATCATTTCCCACCCGGACGCGGGCAAGACCACCCTCACGGAAAAGCTGCTGCTGTTCGGCGGCGCCATCCAGATGGCCGGCACGGTGAAGGCGCGCAAGTCGGGAAAGTACGCCACTTCCGACTGGCTGGAGGTGGAAAAGCAGCGCGGCATCTCGGTGGCGAGCTCGGTGATGCAGTTCGAGTACGACGGCTGCGTCGTCAACCTGCTGGACACCCCAGGCCACAAGGATTTCTCCGAGGACACCTACCGGGTGCTCACCGCCGTCGACGCGGCGGTCATGGTGGTGGACGCGGCCAAGGGCGTGGAGGAACAGACCATCAAGCTGCTGGAGGTCTGCCGCCTGCGCGACACCCCCATCATCACCTTCATCAACAAGCTCGACCGCGAGGTGCGCGAGCCCCTGGAACTGCTCGACGAGATCGAGTCCATTCTGAAGATCCACTGCGCACCGGTGACCTGGCCCATCGGCATGGGCAAGCGCTTCCAGGGCGTCTACCACCTGCTCAACGATGAGGTGCTGCACTTCATCCCCGGCGAAGGGAAGGCGGACCAGGAATTCCAGACCCTGCGCGGCGACGCCATCGACCGGCTGCGCAACGAATTTCCCCAGGAATTCGACACCCTGGACATGGAGGTGGAGCTGGTGCGCGGCGCCGGCGCGCACCACCAGATCGAGGACTTCCTCAAGGGCAAACAGACGCCGGTGTTCTTCGGCTCCGGCATCAATAACTTCGGCGTGCGCGAAATCCTGCGCGCCCTGGTCGACTGGGCGCCGCCGCCCCAGCCCCGCGCCGCCGACACGCCCGCGGGCAGCCGCTTCGTCGACCCGGCGGAGGAAGCCTTCACCGGCTTCGTCTTCAAGATCCAGGCCAACATGGACCCCAACCACCGCGATCGCATCGCCTTTTTCCGCGTCTGCTCCGGCCAGTACACGCCGGGCATGAAGGTCAAACAGCGCCGCACCAACAAGGAAATCAAGATCGCCAACGCCGTGGTGTTCATGGCCAACGAGCGGCAGCGCTCGGAGGAGGCCTACGCCGGCGACATCATCGGCATCCACAACCACGGCCAGTTGCAGATCGGCGATGTCCTCACCGAGGGCGAACCCCTGCACTACAAGGGCATCCCCTACTTCGCCCCGGATCTCTTCAGCAAGCCGCGCCTGCGCGATCCGCTGAAATCCAAGCAGTTGCAGAAGGGCCTGCGCGAACTGGGCGAGGAAGGCGCCATCCAGGTGTTCGCCCCGCTGGTGGACAGCAACCTGCTGCTGGGCGCGGTCGGCCAACTGCAATTCGAAGTGGTGGAACACCGCCTGAAAACCGAATACGGCGTCGACGCCCTGTTCCAGCCCGCCGGCATCCACACCGCCCGCTGGGTCACCTGCGACGACGCCGCCCACCTGGCCGAGTTCGTCAAGGCCCAGCAGATGCGCCTGGCCCGCGACGTGGACGACAACCTGGTGTACCTCGCCGACAACCACGTGAACCTCTCGCTCGCCATGGAACGCTGGCCGCGGGTGAAATTCCACAATACCCGGGAGCACGGGCAGCAACTTGCATAAGGCTGCGTGCGTGCGCGTCGGTGGCGCTTGTCTTCATCTTTATACGGAGGTCCCCGGAATTCACCGTGGCCACCGGGCGGAGCGCCATCCACACAGGGTTGTTGTCTGGATTCCGCCTTACTACAATGCAACGTGTAAGGAACAGCGGAGAGTGCCATGTCTAACGAGGCGACCCTGACCAGCAAGGGCCAGACAACCATCCCCAAGGAAATCCGGGATAGCCTGTCCATGAAACCAGGCGACCGGATGACGTTCACGTTGATGCCCGATGCCACGGTCGTCATGCGCTTGAAGACCAAAAGCGTCACCGAATTGGCCGGGATGCTGCACAAGAAGGGGCGCAGGCCTGTTCCGGTCGAGCAGTTGTCGCGCTAACGGACATGACTTTGTAAGACACCCCGTAGCATGAAAGTCATGTCCGTTTCCCTCACCCCCAACCCCTCTCCCGCCTGCGGGAGAGGGGAGCTTCGAGAGTCGCTGACGCGACTTTCACGTTAATGCTGGGGCTCGACACGAATGTGCTCGTTCGCTTTCTGGTTCGAGACGACGAGGCGCAGTTCGACAAGGCGCGCAAGCTGATCAAGCGGGAAGTCGCGGCCGGACGCCGCGTGTTCGTCAGTCAACCGGTGCTTCTGGAAGCCGAATGGGTGCTGCGCAGCCGATATGGCCTGGCCAAGCAACAGATCGTCGAAGTCGTCTCCGGCTTGCTCGATGCGACGGACGTGCGGCTTGAGGATGAAGCCGCCATCGAGGAGGCGCTCTTTACCTGGAAGGACGCGACGGCCGACTTCGCCGATTGCCTGATCGGCGCCCGCAACCGGCGGCTGGGATGCCGGGCGACCGCAACCTTCGATGCGAAGGCGGCGAAGCTGCCTGGATTTACGGCGGCCTGATGATCCTGACACCAGCCCAAGGGACACGATCCGCATCCTTGCGCCAGCAAGATACCTCCACCGTTTGACGCCTCCATGCACACGACACCCTTCCCCGTCCTCATCCGCCAACTCATGGAGCAAAGCGGCGTGCGCTTCGGCACCAGCGGCGCGCGCGGCCTGGCCGCCGACATGAGCGCGCCGGTGTGCTTCGCCTATACCGCCGCCTTTCTCCAGGTCGTCGCGCCGCCGGCCGGCGGGCGCGTCGCCCTGGGGCTGGATCTGCGTCCAAGCAGCCCGCACATCGCCGGCGCCTGTGCGGCGGCCATCCGCCATGCCGGGCTGATCCCCGATTTCTGCGGCGTGCTGCCCACCCCGGCCCTGGCCTTCTACGCCCAGGAACGGGGCATGCCGGCGATCATGGTGACGGGCAGCCACATCCCCTTCGACCGCAACGGCATCAAGTTCTATCGGGCGACGGGGGAGATCAGCAAAGCCGACGAGGCCGGCATCGCCGCGGCGACGCTGGCGCTGCCCGCCGACATCCGGCCCGACCCCTTGCCGGAGGCCGATCCGGCGGCGCGCGAGTTGTACATGCGGCGCTATCTGGAGTTCTTCCCGGCCGGCATCCTGGCCGGCCTGCGCCTGGGCTTCTACGAGCATTCCAGCGTCGCCCGCGACCTGCTGCGCGATCTCCTGGAAAACCTGGGCGCGCAGGTGACTGCGCTGGGCCGCACCGAGCAATTCGTGCCCATCGATACCGAGGCGGTGGGCGAGGAGGACGCGGCGCGGGCGCGGCGCTGGGCGCGGGAATACGGCTTCGACGCCCTGCTCTCCACCGACGGCGACGCCGACCGTCCCCTGCTCGGCGACGAACGCGGCGAGTGGCTGCGCGGCGACGTGGTGGGCATCCTCTGCGCCCAATACCTGGGCGCGCGGGCGGTGGCCACGCCGGTGAGCAGCAACACCGCGCTGGAGGCCTGCGGCGCCTTCGCCCGCGTCACCCGCACCCGCATCGGCTCGCCCTACGTCATCGAGGGCATGGAAACACTGGCGGAGGCGGCGGCCACGGGGGTGGTGGGCTACGAGGCGAACGGCGGCTTCCTGGTCGGCTCGGAAGTGCTTCGCCACGGCCGCCGCCTGGCGCCGCTGCCCACCCGCGACGCGGTGCTGCCCATCCTCGCCCTGCTGGCGATGAGCCGGGAACGGGGCGTGCCGCTCTCCCGCCTGGCGGCCGGGCTGCCGCCGCGCTTCACCGCCAGCGACCGCCTGCGCGACTTCCCGGTAGCGGACAGCCAGCGGCTGTTGCGCGATCTCGAAGGCTCAGCCGAAACCCTGGCGGATTTCCTCGCGCCCCTCGCCTTGCGCGCCGCGCGCGTCGATCTCACCGACGGTCTGCGCGTCTTCCTCGACCGCGGCGAGATCGTGCATCTGCGGCCTTCCGGCAATGCCCCGGAACTGCGTTGCTACGCCGAGGCGGACACGCCCGGCCGCGCCGGCGAACTGGCGGCGGCCTGTCTGGCGCGGGTGGCGAACTGGCGGGAGGGGACGGCGGCGACTATGGCCTGACGACCTGGTAACCCTCGGGAATGCGGAACACCTCTTCCTTCAGGGCATCGGTGCTGTACTTCTCGTAGGTGACCGCGATGCGGCTGGCCAGCTTGCGCGACAACTCGGCCATGCGGCCGGCGCCTTCGTAACGCGTCTCCACGTCGACGGCGCAGAGCAGGCCGAGCGGCGCCAGGCGCTTCACCACTTCGCTCAAGCCCTTGGCCTGGGCGGGAGACTTGCTGGCCAGGGCGGGAATGCCCATGAAGAAATCCGGTTCCTGGACCGCCTTCACGAACGGCGCGGTTTCCGCCTGTTCGGGCTCGTTCCTCGCCAGCCAGATGGTGCCGACCATCTCGAAGCTGACCTTCTCTCCCGCCAGTTCGACCGGCATGGCCACGTGGATGCGGTTCTCCAGGCAATTCCAGCCCTGCAACTGGTGTTTGCGTCCGGTCGGATTCAGGTCCAGACGCAGGTTCTTGCTGGAAAAGCGGGCGTCGGCGTCCTGGTTGAGGGCCGACATGGCGTACACCCTGGCCTGGCGCAGGGAATGGTCGATGATGGTGATCTCGCGGCTGGCCAGGTCGTAGAGATGGGAATAGGCCTTGCCGCGGTCGATCATGTCGCGCCGCAGTTTGGTCTTGCGCAGCCACAACCCCTCCTGGCCGATGCCCTGCATGCCCATGGCATTGACCGTGCTGCGCCCGACCAGGCTGAGATCGGCCCGCGCCGGCGCGGCAACCGCCAGGACCAAGGCCAGCCAGACAAAGACATGCATCATCGCTCGTTCTCCCGGCCGCCGCGGGCGGCCACGCTATTCAGTTCACTCATGTTGAAACGCTGATAAAGCCGCATCAGCGGCCGCGGCGCCCACCAGTTGAGATGCCCAAGCAGGCGCAGGCTGGCGGGCACCAGCAGCATGCGCACCAGGGTGGCGTCGACGATCACCGACAACAGCAGGCCCAGCCCCATGGCTTTCATGAACACCACCTCGCCCATGGCGAAGGCGCCCAGCACCACGCCGATGAGCAGCGCGGCGCTGGTGATGATCGGGCCGCTGCGCTGGATGCCGGTGGCCACGGCGCGCTGGTTGTCCTGGCCATGCTGGCACATTTCCTTGACGCGCGACAGCAGGAACACCTCGTAATCGATGGACAGGCCGAAGGCCGCCGCGAAGATCAGCACCAGGATGGTGCCGTCCATGCTGCCCTGCGGCGTGAAGTTGAGCCAGGACGAAAGATTGCCGTCCTGGAACACCCACACCAGCGCGCCGAAGGTGGCGGACAGCGACAGCAGGTTGGTGAGCACCGCCTTCAGCGGGATCAGCACGCTGCCGAGCATGAAGAACAGCAGCACGAAGATGACGAGAACGATGGCCAGGATGATCCAGGGCACCCATTTCCCCAGGGATTCCAGGTAATCCAGGTGGAAGGCCGGGAAACCGCCGACGTGGAAGGACTGAACGCCGGGCGGCGGCGCCATGGCGCGGATGGCGCGGACCAGCTCGCGCGCCGCGGGCGAGGTATGCGGGTGGGCGTATTCCACGTACAGCACGCTGTGCTCGCCGCGCGCGTAGGTGGCCAGGGTTTCCGCGGCCATGGCGAATTGCTCCGGATAGGCATACAGCAACTCGTAGTCCGCCAGTTCCAGCTTGTCGTCGATGCTCACCAGGCCTTTTACGGCGAGCACGCCGGGTAATTCGCGGATGCGCCGCGTCAACTCGTGCAGGCCGGCGAGTCCGGCCGCCTCCTGGACCGGACCGCGGGTATGCACGGTCACCACCAGGGGACTCATGTCGGCATGCTGGAACTTTTGCTCCAGGCTGTCCTGCACGCGCCGGCTCTCGGCCGACAGCGGCAGCGACTTGCTGTCGGCCGGGCCGATCACCATGTGCAGCACCGGCGCACCCAACAGCAGCAGCAAACCGAGGGTGGCGATGAGCACCAGCCAGGCGCGGCGCATGACGAAGTAGCTGAAGCGGTACCAGCGCCCGCCGTCGCTCTGGCGCGCCGCCCGCCGCGCCAGCACGGGCAGCGCCAGGCGATTGACGCGGTGACCGAGGAGCGCGAGCAGGGCCGGCAGCAGCAGGATCGAGGTGAGCATGGCGCCGGCCACGGAAATGCCGCCGGCCAGGCCCATGTTCTGGAAGAAGCGCTGCGGCAGCATCAGCAGGCAGAACAGGCTGGCCGCCACGGTCAGGCCGCTGTAGGCCACGGTGCGCCCGGCGGTGCGCAGGGTGGTCATGAGGCTGGCGTGCACGTCGGGGTCGCGCGCCAGCTCCTCGCGGAAGCGGGAAACGATGAACAGCGCGTAGTCGATGGCCAGGGCCAGGCCCAGCATGGACACCACGTTGGCGGCATAGACGCTGATGTCGATGAATTGCGTGAACCATTTCAGCCAGGCCACCGAGAGAATGATGGTGACGCCGCCGACGATCAGCGGCAGCATGGCCGCGACCACCGAGCCGAATACCCAGACCAGCAGCACCGCCAGCACCAGGAAGCTGAGCACCTCGGCGCGCAGGATGTCGATCTCGAGCTGCGCGCGGATGTCGTAGTAGGTGGCCAGCTCGCCGCCCAGCAGCACTTCCACGCGCTCGGAGCGGACCTGCGCGCGCAGCCGCTCGAAGGCCGCCAGACCCTCGTCGGAACCGCGCGCCAGCTGGGCGACGGCATAGACCTGGCGGCCGTCGCGCGAGCGGAAGCGGGCGTCGCCGCTGCCGTGATAGCTGAGCACGCTCCTGACATCGGCATTGCGGGCGACGGCGCCCAGCACCTCCTCCACCGCCGCCCGGTAGGCCGGGCTGTCGGCGTCGCCAAGCTCCGCCGAGCGCGGGCGGAACAGCAGGATCACCGGCGTCTCGTCGCGGCCGAGCTGGTCGCGCATGACGCGCACGGTCGCGTCGGAGCCGCTGTCGGGCACTTCCCAGCCGGGCGCCAGGGTCAGGCGCTGCATCAAGTCCAGGCTGTACAGCGAACCCAGCGCAACCAGGATGGCGCCCAGCCAGACGATGAGCCAGGGATGCCGTCCGGTCAGGCCGCCGAGAAAAGGAAACATAATTTGGGGTTATCTTGAGCCGTCGCCGCAAGGGTATCACTTGCCGCCGCATCCGGCAGGCGATGAAGCCTCCGCTCATTCGCTCGCGGCGCCTTGCCAACTTCGCCATCCACCTGCACAACCGCCGCACCGGCGCCGACGACCAGGCCTGGGAAAACGTATGGAAGACCGAGACATGCCGCCGTCTCGACCTCGACGAGGAAGAACTCGCCGCCTGGGAGAGCGAGGTGGACGCGCTCTCGCGCTAAGCGGCTGGAAGACGCCCACGACATCCTCGGCAACTATAACGCTGCCGTCACCTCGCCGAGGCGCAACGCCTTCCCCACCGATGAAGTGTTCGAAGCCATGTCGATGTTGAACGCAATGCGTCAGATGTCTGCACCTGCAGAGCGGGCGGGCGTAATCCTGCCGGCGACGAAGCGAACAACCCGCGACGGGACACCGAGAGCACAGGGTCAGGGCTGCCGCAAGCTGTTCTGACGAGCGAGAACCTGCGGCAAGCGTGGAAACGCGTCAAAGCCAACAAAGGGGGTAGCGGGGGTGGACGGACTGGACATCGATCGGCTGATCCAGCAAGCGCTGCTGCAAGTGCCGCAGCCGATTCTTGACCCCACCTTCAGCGAGCACAGCTACGGCTTCCGACCTGGTCGACGTGCGCACGATGCGGTTCTTGCCGCGCAAGCGTATGTGCAGTCTGGCCGGCGGATCGTGGTGGATGTTGACCTAGAGAAGTTCTTTGACCGGGTCAATCACGACATTCGCCTCGACCGGCTGCGCAGACGCATCGACGATGCCGGTGTGATCCGGCTGATTCGGGCGTACCTGAACAGCGGCATCCCGAGCTCTGGCGTAATCCAGGAGCGGCATCAGGGGACGCCGCAAGGCGGGCCGCTGTCGCCGCTATTGGCCAACGCGCTGTTGGACGAAGTGGACAAGGAATTGGAACGGCGCGGCCATTGCTTCGCCCGCTATGCCGACGACTGCAACGTCTATGTGCGCAGCCGCCGAGCGGGCGAGCGGGTAATGGCGCTGCGGCGGCGGTGCTATGCCACGCCGCGGCTCAAGGTCAACGAGGCTGAGGGGCGTGGCGCCTCCCCAACCCGTCATCGCGAGGCCGCAGGCCGTGGCGATCTCCGCGGAGGATTGCCGCGGCGGCTTCGCCTCCTCGCAATGACGGTGGGGTGGCGAGTCACGCCGCGGCCGCCACCGCGGGCGGGATGCGCTCGATGAGGCGCGGATCGAAGGGCTTGGGGATGATGTAGTCGCGGCCAAATTCCAGTTTTTCGAGCTTGTAGGCTTGCAGCACTTCGACCGGCACGGGTTCGCGGGCGAGGTCGGCGAGGGCCTTGGCGGCGGCGATCATCATGGGTTGGGTGATGGCCTTGGCTCTCGCGTCGAAGGCGCCTCTGAATATGTAGGGGAAGCCCAGCACGTTGTTGACCTGGTTGGGGTAGTCGGAGCGGCCGGTGGCCATGAGGGCGTCGTCGCGGCAGGCGTTCACCTGGGCGGGGGTGATTTCCGGGTCGGGGTTGGCCATGGCGAAGAGGATGGGTTTGGCGGCCATGCTTTTCACCATGTCCTGGCTCACCAGGTTGGGACCGGAGACGCCGATGAACACGTCGGCGCCGGCCATGGCGTCGGCCAGGCTGCGCATTTCGGTGGTCTTGGCGAATTCCTGCTTGTGCGCGTTGAGGTCGCTGCGGCCGCTGTGGATGACGCCCTTGCTGTCGACCAGGGTCATGTTGGCCTTGTTGCCGCCCATGGCGATCAAGAGGCGCATGCAGGCCAAGCCCGCCGCGCCGGCGCCGAGGCAGACCAGCTTGATGTCGGAAAGCTGCTTGCCCTGGATTTCCAGGGCGTTGAGGAGACCGGCGCACATGACCACGGCGGTGCCGTGCTGGTCGTCGTGGAACACGGGGATGTCCAGGCGTGCCTTGAGGGCTTCCTCGATCTCGAAGCAGTGGGGCGCGGCGATGTCTTCCAGGTTGATGCCGCCGAAGGTGGGGGCGATGTTCACCACGGTTTCGATGAAGCTCGCCACGCTGGGGGCCTGCACCTCGATGTCGAAGACGTCGATACCGGCGAAGCGCTTGAACAGGATGCCCTTGCCTTCCATGACCGGCTTGCTGGCCAGGGGGCCCAGGTTGCCCAGGCCCAGGATGGCGGTGCCGTCGGTGATGACCGCCACCAGGTTGCCCTTGTTGGTGTAGCGGTAGGCGTTGGCCGGGTCCTCGGCGATCTTGCGCACCGGCTCGGCCACGCCTGGGGTGTAAGCCAGAGACAGTTCGTCTTGGGTGGTGCAGGGTTTGGAGGATTCCACCGAGATTTTTCCGGGACGGGGAAACTCGTGGTAGTCCAGGGCTTTCTGGTTCAGGTCGCTCATGTCTTCCTCTCGATGGCGGATCGTTTCGGTCGCACCGCCCTTTATAGGCCATCGCAAGGGCGCGCGTGGGCGGAGTTTATATTGCTGCATTGCAAAAAAACAGGTCGGAGCGGTCGGGGCCCGTGTGGTTAAAATTCACGCTTTCCCGCAACCCAGCCAGATCGCCATGCACAGCCTCTTCGACACCCGCCAGACCTTCGACGCCGGCAACGGCAAGACCGGCGCCTTCTATTCCCTACCCCAGCTCGAAAAGGCCGGTGTCGGCGCCATCTCGCGTCTGCCCGTGTCCATCCGCGTGGTGCTGGAGTCCGTGCTGCGCAACTACGACGGCAGGAAGATCACCGAGCGGCACGTGCGCGAACTGGCCGGCTGGCAGGCCAACGCCCACCGCACGGAAGAGATTCCCTTCGTGGTGGCGCGCATCCTCTTGCAGGACTTCACCGGCGTGCCGCTGCTGGCCGACCTGGCCGCGATGCGTTCCTTCGCCGCCCGCACCGGCAAGGATCCGCGCAAGGTCGAGCCCCTGGCCCCCGTCGAACTGGTGGTGGACCACTCGGTGCAGGTGGACGTGTTCGGCAACGCCGATGCCTTGCAGCGGAACATGGAAATCGAGTTCCTGCGCAACCGGGAGCGCTACCAGTTCATGAAGTGGGGCATGCAGGCCTTCGATACCTTCAAGGTGGTGCCGCCCGGCGTCGGCATCGTGCACCAGGTGAACATGGAATACCTGGCGCGGGGCGTCATGGAAAAAGATGGCGTGTACTACCCGGACACCCTGGTGGGCACCGACAGCCACACCACCATGATCAACGGCCTCGGCGTGGTCGGCTGGGGCGTGGGCGGCATCGAAGCGGAGGCCGGCATGCTGGGCCAGCCGGTGTACTTCCTGACCCCGGACGTGGTGGGCGTGGAGCTCGTAGGCGGCATCCCCGCCGGCATAACCGCCACCGACATCGTGCTGACCATCACCGAGATGTTGCGTCGCGCCAAGGTGGTGGGCAAGTTCGTGGAGTTCTTCGGCGAAGGCGCCGAGGCCCTGCCCGTCACCGACCGCGCCACCATCGCCAACATGGCGCCGGAATACGGCGCCACCATGGGCTTCTTCCCGGTCGACGAGGCCACCTGCCAGTACTACCTGGCCACCGGCCGCGACGCCGCGAAGGTGGAAGCCCAGCGCAACTACTACCAGGCGCAGGGCATGTTCGGCATTCCCAAGGCCGGCCAGTGCGACTACAGCCAGACCCTGCGCCTGGACCTGTCCACGGTGAAGCCTTCCGTGGCCGGCCCCAAGCGGCCGCAGGACCGCATCAACCTGTATGCGCTGAAGGAGAGCTTCGAGACCCTGCTGGAACTGCCGAAGGAGCAGGGCGGGTATGGCAAGGAACTCCCCTCGCCCGCCGGGGAAGGGTCTGGGGGAGAGGGAACGACCTCTGCGCAATCTACCGGCGTTCCCTCTCCCCAACCCCTTCCCCCCGGGGGGAGGGGCTTGAATCACGGCGATGTGGTGATCGCCGCGATCACCTCCTGCACCAACACCTCCAACCCCGGCGTCATGCTGGCCGCCGGCCTGCTGGCGAAGAAGGCGGTGGCCAAGGGGCTGAAGACGCCGGCGCATGTAAAAACTTCCCTCGGCCCCGGCTCCCGCGCCGTCACCGAGTACCTGAAGGCCGCAAACCTGCTGGAACCCTTGGCGAAACTGGGCTTCAACGTGGTGGGCTACGGCTGCACCACCTGCATCGGCAACTCCGGCCCGCTGCCGGAGGCGGTGGAAAAGGAAATCCTCGACAAGGACCTGGTGGCCTGCTCGGTGCTGTCCGGCAACCGCAACTTCGAGGCGCGGGTGCACCAGAACGTGAAGGCCAACTTCCTCATGAGCCCGCCGCTGGTGGTGGCCTTCGCCCTGGCCGGCCGGGTGGACATCGACGTGGCCAACGAGCCGATCGGCCAGGGCACCGACGGCCCGGTGTTCCTCAAGGACATCTGGCCCAACGCCGCCGAGGTCGCCACCCTGCTCACGCATGCGGCCAACGCCGACACCTACCGGGCGATCTATGCCGACGTGGGCGCCAACAACCCGCTATGGGACGCGGTGCCCTCCTCTTCCGGCCAGGTCTATGCCTGGGACACGGCCTCCACCTACATCCAGGAGCCGCCCTTCTTCGTCCAGGCCTCGAAGCCCAACCCGGCCATCCGCGGCGCCCGCGCCCTGGCCGTGTTCGGCGATTCGGTGACCACCGACCACATCAGCCCGGCCGGCAGCATCAAGGCCGCCGCCCCCGCCGGCAAGTACCTGCTGGAACACGGCGTGGCCCAGGCCGACTTCAACTCCTACGGCGCCCGCCGCGGCAACCACGAGGTGATGATGCGCGGCACCTTCGCCAACGTGCGCATCAAGAACCTGATGATCCCCGGCTCGGAAGGCGGCGTGACCCTGTACCAGGGCGAGCGGATGTCGATCTACGACGCGGCCATGAAGTACCAGGCTGCGGGCGTGCCGCTGATGGTCTTCGCCGGCGAGGAATACGGCACCGGCTCCAGCCGCGACTGGGCCGCCAAGGGCACCCAGTTGCTGGGCGTGAAGGCGGTCATCGCCAAGAGCTTCGAACGCATCCACCGCTCCAACCTGGCCGGCATGGGCGTGCTGCCCATCCAGTTCAAGGACGGCCAGGGCGCGGCGGACCTGGGCCTGCGTGGCGACGAAAACTTCGACCTGCTGGGTCTGGAAAACGGCATCGTCGCGCAGCAGGATTTGACCCTGGTCATCAACAGGGCGGACGGTTCCAGCCACAATGTGGCGGTCAAGCTGCGCCTGGATACGCCCATCGAAATCGAGTATTACCAGGCCGGCGGCATCCTGCCCTATGTGCTGAACCAGTTGCTGGCCTGAGAGTGCCGGGTCCGCACACCCGGCCCCGCGCCCCCGACGAACAAACGCGACAAACCACGAAGGAGACACCATGAAAAAACCGCTGCAATCCGCCCTGGCCCTGCTCGGCCTTGTCCTTTCCGCCGCCGCCGCCGCCGCCCAGTACATGCCGAGCCAGCCGCCGGCGATGATCACCCCGCCGGCCCAGGCCAACCCCTTCATGCAACACATGCCGGTGCAGGCCGCGCCCGTGGTCCTGCCCGTGCCCGCGCTGCCGGCCCTGCCTGCCCTGCCCAACCTCTCCATCCCCGGCCTGGGTTTCAACCCCCTGACCATCCTGGGCAGCGGCCAGCCCATCTCGGACAAGCCCTACAGCATGCGCCAGACCATTCCGCCGGAAGCCAAGCGGCAGATGATGCAGATGATGATGCCCTTCATGACCAACGTCTTCCGCATGTCCATGCCTGACGCCATGGCCTGGATGTCGCACAAGTACAAGGCGAATGAGGGGCTCAGCTTCGACGAGGTGCTGGAGTCGATGCACCTGCGCGCCAACAAGCTCAACTTCAAGCACGTGGGTTCCAACCTCATGTGGAAGGATTTCCATGCCGTGCTGGGCGACATGGACGCGCCGCGCATCGAGGTGCACAGTTACTGCGACATCAAGGTGGGCCGCGACCTGTTGAAGATCAGCCCGGAATTCCTGGTCTTCCTGCCCTGCCGCATCGGCATCATGGAAGACGCCAACAAGGACGTCTGGGTGATGATGCTGGACTGGGACCTGAGCTGGGTGAAGGGCTACGAGGCCGCCTTGGGCATCACCCCGGAACTCGCCCAGGGCGCCATCGACATCCGCAACAAGATGGACGAGATCATGCGCGCGGGCGCCAACGGGGAGTTGTGAGCCTCCCCCCGCTTGGCCATCTGGCCTACTGATAGCCCGGCGCGCCGCCCGACGGGGCCGGCGCGTCGCCGCCGAAGTCCACCTTGGGCGGCGCGGCGAGGGCCTTCTCGTTCTCCACCGTGAAGTTGGCCTTGGTCTGGTGGCCGAACAGCATGGCGGTAAGATTGCTGGGGAAGGAGCGTACCGTCGTGTTGTACTCGCGCACCGCCTGGATGTAGCGGTTGCGGGCCACGGTGATGCGGTTCTCGGTGCCTTCGAGCTGCGCCTGCAGGTCGCGGAAACCGGCGTCGGCCTTCAACTGCGGATAGTTCTCCGCCACCACCAGCAGGCGCGACAGGGCGCCCGACAGTTCGCCCTGGGCGGCCTGGAATTTCTCCAGGGCGGCGGGATCGTTGACCAGTTCCGGCGTGGCGGCGATCTGCCCGACCCTGGCGCGGGCGGCGGTGACTTCGGTGAGCACCTTGGCCTCGTGCGCGGCGTAGCCCTTCACGATGTTGACCAGGTTGGGCACCAGGTCGGCGCGGCGCTGGTACTGGTTGAGCACCTCGGACCAGCCGGCCTGGATGGCCTCGTCCTGGGCCTGCAGGGTGTTATAGCCGCAGCCCGAGAGGCTGAGGGCGGACGCCAGGGCGAGGGCGGCAAGCAGGGATTTACGCATGGGTTCCTCCAGGACGATTCAAGCCGAAATATCAGAAGCGGCGGCGCTTTTCAAGGCGGCCAGGGTGCGCCGCGCCAGCAGCAGGTCTTCCCAGGTCTTCGCCTTGTCGGCCGGACTGCGCAGCAGGTAGGCGGGATGATAGGTCACCACCATGGGCACGCCGCGGTATTGGTGCACGTGGCCGCGCAGCTTGCCGATGGGGGTGTCGGTGAGCAGCAGGGTCTGCGCGGCGATGCGGCCGAGCACGACGATGAGCCTGGGCTGGATCAGGTCGATCTGGCGTTCCAGGTAAGGCAGGCAGGCCGCCACCTCGTCCGGCTTCGGTTCGCGGTTGCCCGGCGGCCGCGATTTCAGGATGTTGGCGATGTAGACGTTGCGCCCGCGTTGCAGGCCGATGCCGGCCAGCATGGCATCGAGCAGTTTGCCGGCCTGGCCGACGAAGGGTTCGCCCTGGCGGTCCTCGTCGGCGCCCGGCGCCTCGCCGATGAACAGCCATTCGGCGGCGCGCTCGCCGACGCCCGGCACGCCCTGCGTGCGGCTGGCGGAGAGGGGGCAGCGGGTACAGGCGCGCACCGCAGATATGAGTTCTTCCCAGTCCAGCCCGGCGATGTCGTCCGCCGCCGGCGCTGCAAGGGGGATCGAAACGGGAGCGCCCACCTCGGCGGCGGGCGGGATTTCCGCCGTCGGCGAACGCCGCAGCCGCCACAGCGGCCACAGACCCAGCTCGCGCAGGCGCGCCTCGCGGCCGAGCCCGGTGCTCACAAGTCCAACCTCATGACGACGGCGTCCTCCTGTCCCTGGTCGGCCGGGTAATACCCCTTGCGCAGGCCGACGCTGACGAAGCCCAGACGCTGATAGAGGCCCAGGGCCGGACGGTTGCTGGGGCGCACCTCCAGGAACAAAAATTCGGCGTTGTGGGCGCGCGCGCTGGCGATCATGTGCTCCGCCAGATGCCGGCCAAAGCCGCGCCCCTGCCAGGCCGGCGCCACGCAGCAGTTGAGGATGTGGCCCTCGCCCGCCGCCAGCATCATGATCCAGTAACCGGTCAGTTGCCCGTCCAGTTCGGACACCCAGCAGGCATAGCCGGAATCCAGACAATCGCGGAAATTGCCCAGGGTCCAGGGATAGGGATAGGCGGCGCGTTCGATGCGCACGACCGCCTCCAGGTCCTCGCGCAGCATGGGACGGAAATCGAACTCCAGGGGCTTGAGGACGGCGCTCATGCTTGCCTCGATCTCTCAAGAAACTCGCCGGGCCGCCCCAAGAGTTTCTTGGCCCCCTCGGGGGGCGGCTCCGACCTCAAGGAGGTGCCGGGGGTGGTGCGAATTACGCGTTCGTGGATTTTCAGCGCCACCTTGTCGCGGATGTACAGCGGCTCGGCGGCTTCGGCCGGCAGGCCCTCGCCGCGCGCGAAGCGGGGCGCGGCCAGGCGGGCGATGGCGCGGGCATGCGGGATGGCGGCCGCCTCGATGCGCGCGAGGCGGCCGGCATAGCGCGCCACGAGTTCGGGGTAGGCGGCGAAGCCGGAGCCTGCGCCCACGTAAGCATCCTCCTCCGGCAATGGCGCCTGGTCGGGCGGACAGACGCGAGGACCGGCCAGGCATTGCCAGCCCTCTTGCTGACGCCGGTACAGGCCGGCATAGACCTCGCGCATGCGCGCATCCAGGCAGACCGCGACGCGCTCGCCGCCGCACTCCTCGGCCACGGCTTCCAGGGAGGAGACGCCCAGCACCGGCAGGTCGGCGCCCAGCGCCAGACCCTGGGCGACGCCGCAGGCGATGCGCAGGCCGGTGAAGGAACCGGGGCCCATGCCGTAGGCGAGGCCGTCGAGGTCGCGCAGGCCGAGGCCGGCCTCGGCCAGCAGGTCCATGAGCATGGGCGCCAGCAGGTCGGAATGCCTTTGCCCGGCGTGCACTTCGCGCACACTGACAGCGCCGTCCCGCCAGAGGGCGGCGGTACACCATTCGGTGGCGGTGTCGAAGGCGAGGAGTTGCAAGGTCTGGGCGGCGGCAGGCGGAAGCGCGATTCTACCGCCCTCGCGCATCGCGCGGCGGCACGCGGCAACGCCCACGGCCGCCGGTCAGCGCGCGTCGGTCTCCAGTACGTAGATTTCCATCATCACTCTCTTCCACGGATCGCGGCTCTTCTGCAGGTGCAGGATGCGCGCCGCCACCGCCGCGCCGCGGTCCATCAATCGGGCCAGGTCGACGTTTTCGGCGCGCGGCGCGTAGCCGATCTGCGCGCCATGCCATTCGACGCGCACGGCGCGCGGGTCATGCGGGTTATCGGGTTCGCGGTGCAGCGTCAGCGTATCGCCCACGCGCATCAGGGGAAACAGGGCGCGCCCGGCGTAGTGCTGGAAGCCGGCCAGGGGGGAGGTTTGCAGGATCTGCCGGGTGGTTGCTGCCGCCAGCGGCGTGGCGGGCGTCCCGGCATGCGAAGCGGACGCCGCGCAGACCAGCATCGCCAGCAGGCAAAGCAGCCCGCGCCGTCGCGCCTGAGCAAACCGCAATTTCACGAGCCTGCCCCCGCGAAAGCGTGGGCCTGCCCCCGCGAAAGCGGGGGGCGGGAAACTGGATTCCCGGCTTGCGCGGGAAGGACGGAGTTGCTGAGCGCGGACATTTCGTCTTCACCCTCTCAGCAAGAAATGCCGGACAACCCCAGGAAGGCGATCGCCTCCGCCCGCGCGCGGCTGCGCCGCATCGGCGGCAGGGCCTGCCAGATGCGGCGGCCATAGGGTTTCTCGACCAAACGCGGGTCGCAGATCATGAGCACGCCGTGGTCGGTTTCGCGGCGGATGAGGCGGCCGGCGCCCTGCTTCAGGCTGATGACGGCGTGCGGCAACTGGTAGTCGAAGAACGGGTTTCGGCCGGCGCGCTTGAGCGCGTCGACGCGCGCGGCGAGGACCGGGTCGTCCGGCGGCTGGAAAGGCAGGCGGTCGATGACCACCAGGGAGAGGGCCTCGCCGGCGACGTCGACGCCCTCCCAGAAGCTCTGGCTGCCGAGCAGGACGGCATTGCCGAGGGCGCGGAATTCGTCGAGCAGTTCGCTGCGGCTCTTCTCGCCCTGCAACAACAAGGGGTGACTCGCGCCTTGCGCCGCCATGCGCGCGGTCAGCAGGCGATAGGCCTCGTTCATCGCGCGCAGCGAAGTGAACAGCAGGAAGGCGCGGCCGCCGCTGGCGACGAGCAGGGGCCAGGCGGCTTCCACCACCGCCTCGGTATAGCCCGGGCTGTTGGGGTCGGGCATGCCCTCGGGGACGTAGAGCATGGCCTGCTTGGGATAGTCGAAGGGACTGTCCCAGACGGCGGTGGCGGTGGGCTCCTCCAGGCCGGACAGGCCGATCTCGTGCAGGTAGTGCGAGAAATCGCCGCGCACCGAGAGGGTGGCCGAGGTGAAGATCCAGGCGCGCGGGTCGTCCTCGATCTGGCGCGCGAACAGTTCGCCGGCATTCAGCGGCGTGGCGTGAAACAGCGCGGAATGGGCGGCCGCCTCCAGCCAGCGCACGATGCCGCGCGCCTCGGCGCCGGCCTGCGGGCTCAGCCAGCGTTCCAGGCGGTCGGCCGCCTCGCGGCAGCGCGCGTGCAGGCGGCCGAGTTCCTCGGAGCGCGCGGCCTGGCTTTCCAGCAGGGCGTCGAGCTTGGCCAGGCGCGCGGTCATGACTTCGACGGCGGCGAGGAATTCGCGCCGCTCCAGCGCCCGCGCCGCCGGCAGGCGCAAGGGCTGCATGCCCAGTCCCAGGCGGGTCTCGCGGGCGGCGGTTTCCAGCTCCCCGGCGGCCTGCGGCAGCTCGGGGAAATCCGGCGCCGCCACCGCGGCCTCGGCGCGGAGGTCGCGGCAGAGGTCGACCAGCATGCCGGTGCTGACGGTCTCGCCGAAGAACAGGCTGGCGGTTTCCGGCAACTGGTGCGCCTCGTCGAAGATGATGGCGTTGCAGGCCGGCAGCAGTTCGCCGGCGCCCTCGTCCTTCAGCCAGACGTCGGCGAAGAACAGATGATGGTTGACCACCACCAGGTCGGCCTCCAGGGCCTTCTTGCGCGCCTTCAGCACGAAGCAGGCCTTGTGCTGCGGGCAGTCGCCGCCCAGGCAGTTGTCGCGCGTGGAGGTGGCGCGCGACCAGGCCGGCGAGTCTTCCGGCACCTCGCCGCAGGCCATGCGGTCGCCGGAGTCGGTGACCGCGGCGAAGCGGGCGATGGCGCGCAGGTGCAGGGCCTCCTCGCGGCTGGCCAGACGCGCGTCGGCCTGGTTGCGATCGAGGTGATAGGGACAGACGTAGTTGGCGCGCCCCTTCAGCAGCGCAACGGTCACCGGTCGCGCCAGGGCCTCGCGCACGGCGGGGATGTCGCGGTGGAAGAGCTGATCCTGCAGGGTCTTGGTGCCGGTGGAGAGGATGACCTTGCCGCCGAACAGCATGGCCGGCGCCAGGTAGGCCAGGGTCTTGCCGGTGCCGGTGCCGGCCTCCGCCACCAGGCGGCCGCGGGTCTCCAGGGCCTCGGCGATGCGAAGGGACATTTCGAGCTGCTGCGCGCGCGGGCGGTAACCGGGGATCACCCGGCCGAAGGGGCCGGTCGCGGAAAAGATGTCGTCCAGATGCATGCGCGGAGTCTAGCCCAGGCCGGGCGCTCCGCGCCGCCGCGCGGCTCAGCCGAGGAAATCGAAGAGCGACAGTCCCGAGGTCAGGGCATAGGCGCGTTGCGCCGCTTCCAGCGTGGTTTGCCGCGTCTGCAGGCTCATGATGGCGCTGGCCTGGTCCACCAGAATGAGGTCGCTGAGCGCGTTCTGCTCCAGGGTTTGCAGGCCTTTGGTGGTGACCATCAGGTCCGCCAGCTCGGTGCGCGCGCCGGCGACGCGGTGCTGGATGCGCGCCAGCGCGGCGAGGGCGGTATCCACGGTCTGCACATAGCCGTCCAGAGTGGCCTGGTTCGGAACGGCGCCGGGCGACACGCTGACCGGCAGGCGCACGCTGGCTTCGTCCAGCGTCTGCAGCAGATCCACGCCGGCGCCGCCGCCGGCCTGCATCACCGTGTTCAGGTTGTCGTTGATCTGAATCCTGCGGCCCGGATCCACCTCCATCGCACGGGTGGAGGCCGATCCGTGGAAGGTGGAAGCCGTACCGGCGGGCGGAATACCGCCTCCCGGGTTGTCATAGGGCCGGGTGGTGGTGTGGTCGCCGGCGAAGATGTAGTTGCCGGATGGATCGCGCGTATTGGCCAGATCCAGCAACTGGTTGAAGACGCCGCGCAACTGCTGGGCGTGACCGTCGCGCGTGGCGGCGTCGAAGTTGTGGCTGACGCCGACCAGCAGGCCGCGCGCGCGGCGCAGGGCGCTTTCCATTTCGTTCAGCACGGTGCTTTCGTAGTTCAGGGCGATTTCCGCCTTGGTCTGGTTGGCGGCGTACTGCGCGCGCGTGGCCAGGCGGTCGCCGAGGTCGAGGATTTTCTGGGTGGCGAGGGGATCGTCCTTCGGCGCCAGGAATTTGCGCCCCGCGGCGATCTGCTCGCTGAGCCGGGCGATGCTCGCCTGGTTGTCGCGAATGCCGAGCAGGCTGGTGGTGTAAAAAGTCATCGAGTCGATGCGCATCATGATTCAGTCTCCCGTGGCCGCGGCTCAGCGCACCGCGCCCAGCAGTTCCTCGAACAGGCTGGCGGCGATCTGCATGGCCCGCGCCGAGGCCTGATAGGCCTGCTGATAGCGCACCAGGTTGACCGCCTCCTCGTCCAGGTTCACGCCCACCTGGCTCTGCCGGGCATCCACGGCCGACTGCCGCAGGGTGTCGAAGGCGCGCAGGTTGAGGTCGTCCCGGGCGGCCAGGCTGGCGGTGCGGTTGACCATCTTGTTGTAGGCGGCGGCCAGGGTGTCGGTGAAGGCAACGCCGTTGTAGTTGAGCAGGGAAGCGGTTTGCAGGTCGGCCAGCGCCAATGCGTTGACGTTGTTGCCCGGTCCGGTGGCGCCGGCTTGGGCGGCGGCGATCTGGCTGGTGTTGCTGAGGGCCATGGCCAGGTTGCGGGCGCCGTCGGCGATGCGCCAGCTCTCGCCGTTGGCGGGGGCCGGCACGCCGGCGGCAAGGGTGAAACCGTAACCGGCTGCGTTCACGGCGGCCAGATTGGCATGGTTGATAGCCGTGCCGGTCGAAAGCTCGGTCACCGTATATACCCCGCCCGCGAGCGAAATCTCGTAGCCGACGGGATCCAGCAGGCTGTCGTCGGTCACCGTCATATGCAGCGCGCCGACGCTGGCGCCCTGCGGCGCCACCGGGTTGCGGAAGAAATCTCCGCCGGCATTCAGGTTGTAGTCCAGGCCGGCGCGATGCACGTTGTTGACCGCGCTGGCCAGTACCAGGGCGACGCGATCGAGGTCGCGCAGCGCGGGCAGCAGGGCGCCGTCACGATAGGACAGCACGCCGCCGAGTTCGCCGCCGGATACCCGGTCCGCCAGGCTGGCGGCACCGGCAGTGACGACGCGCGCCTGGGGATCGGCGAGGATACTGCCGTAGCGTTCGAACGCCAGGTTGATGGCCGGGTCGTACGACGCGGGATCGGCGACGTTCGCAGCCAGGTTGAGGCGGCGGACCTCCTGCCCCAGCACCAGCGCCTGGCCGCCGCCGATGAAGACGTTGACGACGCCGTCACCCTGGTCCTGGCGGCTGACGTCCACCAGCTTGCTCAACGCCTCCACCATCTGGTCGCGCGCGTCCACCAGATCGTTGGCCGGCTGGCCGGTGGCGGCGCGGTTCTGGGCGATTGCGGTGTTGGCCTGGGCGATCTGCCCGGCCAGCACGTTGATGCGCGTGGCAAGGCCGCTGGCATCCTGGTTCGTGGCGGTGCGCTGTGCCTGCAGCTGACTGGCCAGCTGGTTGAAGCGGCCGGCCAGGTTCTCGCCGGCGGACAGCAGGTTCTGCCGCGTCGCGCTGTTGGCGGGGTCGTTGGCGACTTCCTGGGCGGCCGCGAAGAAACGGCTGAGGCTGGCGTTGAGGCCGGTGGACTCGCTGCCCAGCAGCTTGTCGATCAGGGCCGAGCGGCTGGCGGATGCCTGGTAGCGGGCATACTGGGCCTGGTTGTGCAGCACCTCGTTGTCGAGAAAGCGGTTGTACTGCTGCCGCACCGCGTCCACCGCGACGCCGTTGCCGACGTAGCCATAGCCGGTGAGCTGCGGCCTTTGCGCGGACTGCAGCAGTTCCTGGCGACGATAGCCCTCGGTGTTGACGTTGGCGATGTTCTGCTGGGTGGCGCGTATGCCCGCCTGAGCCGCATTCAGGCCCGATACCGCGATGCCCAGAATTCCTGTTCCCATGGCAACCTCCTGTTACCTCTCAAGTCGATCGCCAAGCCGCCCCAAGATCGACTTGGCCCCCACGGGGGGCGGCTCTGGCGGTGTTTCCGAGCCGGGGGCACAGCTATCTCGACGGCTTCTGCCGTCACACTCCCGCCATCGCCACGCTGGCGATGACGGACTGCAATTTGTCGGCATAGGCCGGGTCGGTGGCATAGCCGCCCTGCGCCAGCCCGTGCGCGAAGCCGGCCGCGTCGTCGCCCGCGCGCACCGCCTCGGCGTAGCGGCTGCGCAGCAACTGGGCGTGGTCGGCGAAGGCGGCGGCGTAATCGGGATAGGCGCGGAAGCGCTGCGCCAGCTTCATCGCCACGCCCTGGCGATACTCGGTGGTGTCGGTTTCCACCGCCTCGCCGGTCCAGCCCTTGCCGGCCTTGATGCCGAACAGGTTGTGGCTGGGCGTGCCGTCGGCGGCGCGGATCTGCCGCTCGCCCCAGCCGGATTCCAGGGCCGCCTGCGCCAGGATGAAGCGCGCCGGCACGCCGGCGGCGGCCTCCGCCGCTGCGGCGTGCGGGCGCATGGCCTCGAGGAAGCGCCGTTTGCGCTCGGCCACGCTTGTCGCCGCGGGTTCCGCGGCAAGGCTGGCCGGTTTGCCATCCTGGACGCTTGCCGCGGCGGCCGGAATGGCGGCGGCGGACGCCGATGGCGGGGCCGACCCTGCGCCCCGCGGGGAGACGGGCGGGCCGGGCGGACGTTCCGAGGCCCCCGCGGATACTCCGGCCTGGCGCTCGAGATGGCGCGCCAGCATGTCGGCGAAACCCAGGCCGCGGCCCTCCGTCATGCGCGCGGCCCACTGCTGGTCGAGCAAGCCCTGGTAGAGCTTCATGCTCTCGCCCCCGGTCATGGGGTCGTCCTCGTCGTTGAAGCGGGTCTCGCGCAGGGTCTTCAGCATCTGCGTGATCATCATCGCCTCGAACTGCTTGGCGGCATCGCGCAGCGCGGTCGGATCGCCGGAATTGGCCTTGAACTTCAGGGCGCGGGCGCCCGAGAGATCGACGGCGAGGCTTTCCGGGGCGGCGAGCATGGAATCAGATCACCTCGAGCTCGGCCTTCAGCGCGCCGGAGGCCTTCATGGCCTGCAGGATGGCGAGCAGGTCCTGCGGCGTGGCGCCGACCGCGTTGAGGGCCTTGACCACGTCGTTGAGGGAGGCGGAGGCGGGCAGCACCACGAGTTCGCCGCTCTCCTTTTTCACCTGCACGTCGGCCTGTTCGGCCACCACGGTGCGGCCGCCGGCCAGGGCGTTGGGCTGGGATATCACGGGTTCGGACTTGACCACCACCGACAGGCTGCCATGGGCGATGGCGCAGGAGTCCAGGGTGACCAGCTGATTCATCACCACCGAGCCGGTGCGCGGGTTGATGATCACCCTGGGCGTCGGGCTGGCCGGGTTCAGGGTCAGGTTTTCCAGGCGCGACAGGAAGGCCACGCGCTGGCCGGGGTCGGCCGGCGCCCTGACCTGGATGCGGCGCGCGTCCAGGGCAATAGCCACGCCCTTGCCGAAATTCAGTTCGATGGCTTCGGAGACGCGGCTGGCGGTAGTGAAGTCGGTCTCTTTCAGTTCGAGCTGGACGAAATCACCTTGCCCGACCTGCGTCTGCACCGCCCGCTCGACCGTGGCGCCGGCGGGAATGCGGCCGGCGGACAGGTGGTTGATCTGCACCGAGGCGCCGCCGGCGGCGCCGCCCGCGCCGCCCACCAGCAGATTGCCCTGGGCCATCGCGTAAATCTGGCCGTCAGCGCCCTTGAGCGGGGTCAGCACCAGGGTGCCGCCGCGCAGGCTCTTGGCGCCGCCCAGCGCGGAGACGGTGACGTCGATGGTCTGGCCGGGCTTGGCGAAGGGCGGCAGGGTGGCGGTGACCATCACCGAGGCGGCGCTCTTGCTCTGGATGCTCTGGGATGGGGCCAGCCCCAGGTTGCTCATCATGTTCGACAAGGTCAGGCCGGTGAGGCCGAGGGTGTCGCCCGTGTTGTCGAGACCCACGACGACGCCATAGCCCACCAGTTGGTTGGCGCGCACGCCGCTGACGTTGGCGAGATCCTTGATGCGCTGGGCGTGACAGGGTTCAGGATTCAGGATCCAGGTTACGGAGACCAGAAAAACGCCCAGCACCCGCCACCATCCCCTTGCACCCCAGTCCTTGGTCATGTTCCGTCTCCTGTAACCCGTAACCCGTGCCCTGCTCTCAGAACGGCAGCAGGGTCAGAAAGAACCTGGCCATCATGCTGCCCAACTGCGACACGTCCATGCTCTGCGTGTTCTTGGATTCGAACTTGACGTTGGCCAATTGCGTCGACAGCACGGTGTTGTCAGCGCGGATGCGCGAGGGCTGCACGATGCCACTCAGGCGGATGTATTCGGTATCGCGGTTGATGGCGATCTGGTTTTCGCCCGCCACCAGCAGATTGCCGTTGGCCAGCACCTCGACCACGGTGACGGTGATCGCCCCCTTGATCTCGTTGCTGTTGGTTTCGCTGTCCTTGAATTCCTGCTTGCTGTTGGTCTGCGGGTTCCAGGTGCTTGCGCCGAAAACCGGGCCGCGGCCCAGGATATAGGGGCTGGGCACGTTGATGTCGGCGTTGGCCTTGCGCTCGTCGGTGGTGTCCGACTTGCGCTTGGCCTCGGTCTTCTCCACCAGCTGCACGGTGAGGGTATCGCCGACGTGGCGCGCGCGGCGGTCCTCGAACAGCACCAGGGGCGGCCGCGGCCGGTTGTCGAGCTGATAGATGGCGCCATGGGTGGAAACCTGCACCAGGGGTTCGGGCCGCACGCTGAAGGGCTCCTTGATGGCGGTGGCGGGCGGCGGCGTGGCGCAGCCGGCGAGCAGGGCGGCGGCGAACAGCGCGAGCGCGGTTCTCATGGCGTTCTCCTTGCTGCCCACGCCCCGCCTCGTCAGATCTGGGTCAGACGCTGCAGCATCTGGTCGGAGGTGGTGATGGCGCGGGAATTCAGCTCGTAGGCGCGCTGGGTGATGATCATGTTGACCAGTTCCTCGGCCACGTTGACGTTGGAGGTTTCCAGGTAACTCTGGTTGAGCACCCCCACCCCGCTGTCGCCGGGATTGTTGACCTGCGGCGGACCGGAGGCGGCGGTCTCGATGAACAGGTTCTCGCCCTGGCTTTGCAGGCCGGCCGGATTCACGAAGTTGGCCAGCTGGATCTGGCCGAGCTGGGTCACGGTGTTGGGGGTGCCGGGCTGGGTCACGCTGACCACGCCGTCCTTGGCGATGGTGACCGCCAGGGTATCCGGCGGAACCTGCATGTTGGGCAGGACCAGATAACCGCTGGAGGTGACCAGATTGCCATTGCTGTCGACCTGGAAGGCGCCGTCGCGGGTGTAGGCGGTGCTGCCGTCCAGCCGCTGGATCTGGAAGAAACCGCGACCGCTGATGGCGACGTCGAGGCTGTTGCCGGTCATGTTCAGGCTGCCCTGGGTGAAGATGCGCTCGGTGGCCACGACCCGCGCGCCGACGCCGAGTTGCAGGCCGGAGGGCAGCTGGGTCTGCTGCGAGGACTGGGCGCCGGGCTGGCGGATGATCTGATAGAGCAGGTCCTCGAACACCGCGCGGCCGCGCTTGAAGCCGGTGGTGGAGACGTTGGCGAGGTTGTTGGAGATCACGTCCAGGCTGGTCTGCTGGACGTCGAGGCCGGTGCGGGAGATGTGCAGGGAACGGAGCATGGCGGGTCCTGGCTCAGAAGGTCATGATCAAAATCTTGTCGGCGCCGCGGTGGTTCTCCTGGGCGGCGCTCAGGATCTTCATCTGCATTTCGTACTGACGCGCCAGGCTCACCATGTTCACCAGGGTTTCGGCGGCATTGACGTTGCTGGTTTCCAGCGCTCCGGCGATGAGCTGGATGTTCTCGTCGGCGGGCACGGGCCGCCCGCCTTCGACGCGGAACAGACCATCCTCGCCGCGCTTCAGGGTGTTCTCCGCGGGATTCACCAGCTTGATGCGGCCGACGATGGCCACCGCCGCCTGATTCTGGCCGATGGGGATGGAGGACACGGCGCCGTCCTTGCCGATGAGCACGTCCTGGTCGGGCGGCACCGCCAGGGGCCCGGCATCGCCCACCAGGTTGTAGCCGTTGGTGGTCTGCAGGATGCCGTTGGGGCTGATCTGCAGCTGGCCCATGCGCGTGTAGGCTTCGCGGCCGGCCGCGTCCTGCACGGCGATCCAGCCGGCGCCCTGCACCGCCACGTCCAGCGCGCGGCCGGTAACCTGCACGGCGCCCTGGCTGAAATCGGTGCGCGGCGTGGTCTCCACCACGAAGGCGCGGGTCTTCGCGCCTTCCCCCACCACCGGCAGGGCGCGGAAAACATTGAGCTCCTGGCGGAAGCCGTGCGTGGAGATGTTGGCCAGGTTGTGCGACACCACCGCCTGCTGGCGGGTGATTTCCCGCGCCCCGGTCATGGCGATGTAGATGACGCGGTCCATGGTCAGTGCGTGAGGCGTGAGGGGTGAGGCGTGAGGAGAATGGGATGAGGGTTGGCAAACAGAGTCAGGCATGGATTCGGGTTGAGAGCCGGGATGCCGTCGGCATGCCCGCCAGCGGGGTTTTCCGCCTCACGCCTCACGCCTCACGCCTCACGCCTTACCGCAAATTGATCAGCGTCTGCAGGATCTGGTCCTGGGCGCGGATGGTCTGCGCGTTGGCCTGGTACATGCGCTGGGCGACGATGAGGTTGACCAGCTCGGCGGTCAGGTCGACGTTGGATTCCTCCACCGCGCCCGACTGCACCAGACCCAGGGTGCCGGTGCTGGGCGCGCCGACGATGGGCTGGCCCGATTCGGAGGTCTCCGCCCACTGGTTGTTGCCCAGGGATTGCAGGCCGCGCGGGCTGACGAAATTGGCCAGGGCCACCTGCCCGAGGATGTTGGACTGGCCGTTGGTGTAGTTGCCCAGGATGGTGCCGTTCTGGGCGATCGACAGGGAAGCGATGCGGCCGGACGAATAGCCGTCCTGGGAGACCGAGTTGACGCCGAAATTGCTGCCGTACTGGGTGGAGCCGGTCAGGTTGAGGGCGAAGGCCAACGGCGTCACCGCGCCCCCGCCGACTACCGCCGAGACGGCAAAGGGCATGGCCGTGGTGAGTTGACCACTGGCATTGAAATCCACGGTCACCGGCTGGCCGGCGCCAGCGCCCAGGTTGACGTTGCCCAGGGCCGTGCCGTCGATCTGACCATAGACCTGCCATTCGCGCGGGTTCGCGGTCTTCACGAAGAACAGCGTCAGGGCATGCGAGTTGCCCAGGCTGTCGTACAGGGTCATGGAGGTGGAATCGTTATAGGTGCTGGCGTTGCCGGGACTGAAGGGGGCCACCCCCGGCGGCGACTTGGACGCGTCCAGGTTGAGCACCAGACCAGCCCGGCTGGTGGCATTGGGACTGATGTCGGCGAAAGAAACCTGGATGTCCGCCGGCGCCGCCTGCACGATCTGGCCGCCGGAGACGTTGTAGCCGGTGAGGCGCATGCCGGCGTTGTTCACCATGTAGCCGTCCTTGTCGAGCTGGAACTGGCCGTTGCGCGTGTAGGTGACCATGCCGGCGTTGTTGATGCGGAAGAAGCCCTCGCCGTTGATGGCCAGATCCAGCGGGTTGTTGGTGACGCTGGTGTTGCCCTGGGTGAACTTCTGCGCGATGTCGGCGACCTGCACGCCGATGCCGACCTGCAGGGCGCCGCTGCCGGTCAGGGAAGTGGCGTAGACGTCGGCGAACTGGGTGGAGCCCGACTTGAAACCGACCGTGGCGGTATTGGCAATGTTGTTGCCGGTGACGTCCAGATAACTGGTCGCCGCGTTAAGACCGCTCAAGCCCTGTTGAAAGCTCATGTCGCCCGCTCCTTAGTAGATCTGCCTGATTTGCGCGAAGCCGCGCATGCCGAGGCCGGATACCTCCGCCTGCATGCCGCTGTCGCTGAGCGATACGCTCAGCACGCCGCCCACACTCTGCGTCACGGCGGCCACCCGCTTGCCGGCGGCGCTCGCCTCCGCCCGGAAGCTGTAATCGCCCTGGGCCAGAACATTGCCGAACTGGTCGCGGCCGTCCCAGACGAAGCGCGCCAGCCCGGCCTCCTGCGCACCCAGGTCGAAGCTGCGCACGCTGGCGCCGGAAGCGTCCAGCACGTTGACCCGTACGGAGTCGGCGCGACCGGCCAAGTCGACGCCGCCGACGGCGCCGGCGGCGCCGAGGCTGAGGAGGTTGCCTTCGGCCATGACCTGGCGCCCCACCAGGGATGCGCCCTGCAGCACCTGCGAGGAGCGGAACATGTCGACCAGGCCGGTCATGCTCTGGTTCAGGCTGGCGATGCCCTCGACGGTGGACATCTGCGCCAGCTGCGTGGTGAGCTCGGCGTTCTCCATGGGATTCATGGGATCCTGATTGCGCAACTGGGTGACCAGCAGCTTGAGGAAGCGGTCACTCATTTCCTGCGCGGCGCTGCCGGTCCTGGCGGATCCGGCGCCACCTCCCAGGGCGGCGGCCAGGGCCTGGCGACTATCCTCGGAAGCGACGGGGGCGATGGACATGTTTCAGCTCCTTCAGGACTGGGCGATGGCCAGAGTCCGCTGCAGCAGATTCTTGGTGGTGGCCATCACTTCGGCGTTGGTCTGGTAGGACCGGGAGGCGGAAATCATGTTGACCATTTCCTCGACCGGGTCGACGTTGGGGTAGCCGACGTAGCCCTTGGGATCGGCCAGAGGATGCTTGGGGTCGTAGACCAAGCGGAAGGGACGCTGGTCCTCGACCACCTCCCGCATGCGCACGCCCTGCGCCCAGG
>JBBIPL010000005.1:0-41029 GCA_037442845.1 Hydrogenophilales bacterium
CTCGGCTGAAGCAAAGTTTGAAACAATTCCCCTAAAACCAACATACAAGGGGTTGTGGGTGAGGGTAACGGCCATGCCTTCTCAAGGACATGGCCGTTATCCCAGCATAAGTCGGGTTACTGACTCGTCAGTTGATCGGAACGGGTGAACGCCCAGCTGCGGGTGATGCCGAGGATGTCCACCTTCTTGCGCATGGCTTCCGGGAAACGGGCGTAGGGGGCGGCCATCTCGACGATGTTGATGGCGGCCTGGTCGAGAATCTTCGAGCCGGAGGAACGCTCGATCTGCACCGACTCCAGGCTGCCGTCGTCGTGGATGTTGACGGTCAGCACCAGGGTGCCGTACAGGCGGTTGCGCTTGGCGGCCTCGGGATAGTTCATGTTGCCCACCCGCTCCACCTTCAGCCGCCAGTCCTCGACGTACTGGGCGAAGGTGAATTCCTGCGCGCGGGCGCCGACGAACATGCGGCGCGGCCGCTTCTGATACTCGTCCATGTTCTGGTCGATGCGCGCCTGCAGCCTGGCCATCTCCAGGCTGCGCGCGACCAGATCGGCGGGCGCCGGCGCCGGCGCCGGCGGACGCGGCTCCGGCGCCGCCAGCGGCTGTTGCGCGGGCGTGGCGTAGTCCGACCTGAGTTGCTGCAGCATGGCCTGGGTCTGTTTCTCCAGGGCCTGCACGCGCGCGTTGAACTCGGCCTCGGCGCTCATCGCCTGCTCCCGCTCCGAGGCGGGCAGCGGCGACTTCGCCTGGCGGTCGTCGTCGACATTGCCGCCGCCGTCCAGGTTGTGCTGCGCCAGCACGTCGGCCTTGAGCGGCTTCGCCTCGGTCCTGGCGTTGACCAGGACCACCTCCAGGGGCGGGGTGGATGGCTCGAACAGCTTGGGATTGGCGGCCTTGAACTGGATGCCGAAGATCACCAGCACGTGCAGGATGGCCGAGACCAGGATGGCCTTGGTGAAACGGTCGTCCCAGTCCGCCGAGCTCAGCGGCGCGTAGGGGTCGGCGGCGAAGGCCTGCCTCAGGCGTTCTGCGGCGCCAGGTAGCGACATGTCAGATCGATGTCCAAAAGGTCGATGTTCTCCACCGCGACGCGCACCCGGTCACCGGGGTTCAGGGTGGGGGCGCCGGTGAGCCTGGCGACCAGCGGCAGCTTGTCGAAGCGGATGAGGTTCTCGCGCCAGACTGTGGCGTCGGCCTCCGCCACCCGCTCCTGCAGCAGCCAGCGCAGGCACCAGTAGCGCTCCATGCCGCGCTGGAATTCGGCGTAGGCGTCGTAGGCCAGCTCGAAATCGCGCACCGCGGCGAACAGCATGGCGTCGTTGCCGGCGTACGGCGGCGTCTCGCCGCGCGCGACGGCGAGGATCTGGCGCTGGTTGAGGAGATCGACGTAGCGGCGCAGGGGCGACGTGCTCCAGGCGTAGTGCGACACGCCCAAACCCTCGTGCGGCGCCGGTTTCAGCGTCATGCGCACCTTGCCGGCGGTCTGCGCGCGATAGACGCCGGCCACGCCCCGCTCGGCCAGCATTTCGCCCCAGCGGCTGTTGGCCAGGATCATCAGTTCCGACACCAGCTTGTCGATGGGATTGCCGCGCACGCGGGTGAGGATCTCCACCCGCCCGTCCGCCACCTTGAAGACGTAGTCGTTGCGCTGCGCCTGGTCGGCCTTGCCGCGCGCGGCCTCGAGGGCGCGGGCGAAACCGAACAGCCATTCGAGTTCCCGGCGGAAGGGATAGTCCGGCCCGCCGTCGCCGATGCTGGCTTCGTTGAACAGCGGCTCGATGGTTTCGTGGCGCAGGTTGGCGGCGATGCGCACGACGTCGGCCTGGGTGGTCAGGCCGAGGATGGCATGGTCCGGCGCCACCTCGACATACAGCGACAGCGTCGGGCAGTCGCGGTTTTCGGCGAGGGTGTACTGGGCGATGAGATCCTCCGGCAGCATGGTGATCTTGTCGCCCGGCATGTACACCGTGGACAGGCGCGTGGCGGCGACGCGGTCGAGTTCGGAGCCGGGAGCGATGCCCAGGGCCGGCGCGGCGATGTGGATGCCGACGCGGGCGCCGCCGTCGGGCCGGAAGATGACCGAGAAGGCGTCGTCGATCTCGGTGGTGGCCGCGTCGTCGATGCTGAAGGCCGGCGCGTCGCCCGCCGGCAGCGCGGGCGGCGAGGGCGGCGGCGCCAGTTCGGCGAAGCCGGCGCCGCGCGGGAAGTGGCTGAGCAGGAAGGCCTGCAGGTGGAATTCATGGCTGCTGGGAATCGCGCCGCAGCGGTCCAGCAGGCGCGCGGCCGACAGCCCGCTGGCGGCGCAGGCGTCGGCCAGGGCCTTGTATTCGAGGCTGTTCTTGTCCGGCTTGTGCGCCAGTTCGAACACCTTGCCGCGCAGGGCCTCGGGCAGGCGGCCGGCGACCAGCTCGGCGGTCCACTCGGCGCGCAGGGCGGCTTCGCGCGCCTTGCGCTCGACCGCCGCCTTCGCCGCCGCCAGCACGTCCGCCGGCGCCGCGCGGTAGCGGCCCTTGCCCTTGCGATGGAAGAAGATCGGCGCGCCGTGCAGGGCCAGCAGGATGGCGGCGGACTCCGGCGCCGTGGGGGCGCGGCCGTGGTACTCGCGCGCCAGTTCGTCGAAGGCGAACTCGGCCTCGCCGGCGACCTCCCAGAGGAAGTCCAGGTCGATCGCCTCGCGGCCGGCGCGCGCCTGCTCCATGACCTCCCCCGGCGCCGGCGCGGCGTAGCGCAGCAGCACGTGCGCCGCCTTGACCTTGGCGCGCTTGCCGTGCTGTGACTCCACCTGCAGCGAGGCGTCGTTGTCGGCCAGGATGACGCCGGCCTTGATGTCGCCATCTTCCTCGTACAGTAGATACATGCTCAGAACGCCAGGATGGCCGGCAGGCAGTCGGCGAAGCGGCTGAAACCGTGGTCGCCGCCGGGGAAGATCTCCTGGCGGGCGCCGGCGTAGTAGGCCTGCGCCTCGCGGTAGTCGAGCACCGCGTCGCCGCTCTCCGCCAGCAGCAGGTAGCGTTCGGGGCGGCTGATGGCCGGCACGCGCAGGGCGTCGAGTTCGGCGGCGTGTTGCGCGCTGAAGGTGTATTCCTCGCCGCTGTGCCAGTTGCGCTGGGTCTGGCCGACGTAGGCGGCGAGCTTGGCGTCGCAGGCCACGCAGGGATTGATGAGCACCGCCTTGAGGCCATGCCGCTCCGCCAGCCAGGTGGCGTAGAAGCCGCCGAGGGAGCTGCCGATCAGCTTGGCGGGACCGCGACTGGCGGCGATCACGTCCTCCAGCAGGCGGATGGCCGCGGCCGGGCGGTGCGGCAGATCGGGACAAGCGTAGGCCTCGGCCAGTCCCCGCTCGGCCATCCAGGCGGCCATTTCGCCGGCCTTGCCGGAGCGGGAGGAGCTATTGAAGCCATGGATGTAGAGGAGCATGGGAGGCGAATGCGCGGACGGAAGCGCCCATTTTACCGGGCATCCGCCGGCCGCACCCGCGCCAGCCAGACCGCCAGTTCGTCCAGCAGGCGGCCGCTGGCCGCGCCCAGCGCCGCCGCCGCCCCGGCCGCGTCGTAACTGGCGGCGGGCGCCTCGGCGCGGAAGAGTTCGCGGGCGAGCAGGCGGCCGTCCGCGCGCCGCACCAGCTCGGCCTCGAGGCTGACGCGGGCGACACCGGGGGGATGGACGGCATCGTGGAAAAACTCGCGCAGGCGGGTATTCAACTGGTATTCGGCGCGCACCCCGGCGCCCAGCGGCGCCACCGCCGCGAACGGGCCGGTGTCGTTGAGGCGCTGGCGCAGCCGCGCGTTCAGGCTGCGCGACGGCGCGTCGCTCCAGCGCGCATATTGGTAATAGGCCAGGGCGCCCGGCGTCCGGCTGTAGACCAGGCGCACGCTCTGGAACACCCCCGGCGACTCGGTGTCGCGCAACAGCAGCACGCCGCCGCGGTCGCCGGCCGGCTGCGCGGTGGCGGCGGCCGGAATCTCCAGCACGAAGTGGCTGACGGGTTGCGGGCGGCCGCCCAGCTTGGCGCAGGCCGACAACAGCGCGGCCGCGAGCGCGGCGAGCAGGACGCAACGATGGACGCGCATGCCGGATCTCCCTAGCGCTCGCCGGGGCCGAGTTCGCCCTTGTGGGGGCCGAACAGGATGCGGCCGGGGTCGGCGAAATCGCGGCTGGTGGTCTGCAGGGATTCGCTCGCGGCGCGCACGGCCTGGGCGGTGTGCTGGATCTCCTGCAGGCCGAGGTCGGCGCTCAGGCGCAGATCCATGCGCAGGTCGCGCAGGCCCGCGTCGAGGCTGCCCAGGGTGGCGCGGGCGGTCTTCAGGGTGGCCTCCGCCTCGCCGGCCAGGCTGTCCAGACGCTGCCCGGCGCGTTGCACGGCCTGGCCGCTCTCGCGCACGACGGGGCCCAACGCGTCGCCCAGCGCCTCCAGCTTCTGCGCGGCGCGGCGCGAGGCCTCCAGGGTGGCGGCCAGTTCCGGCGTCAGCATGCCGACGTCGCGGCGCAGTTCGCCGGCCAGGCCGGCAAATTCGCCGAGACTGGCGGAAATCGCATGCTGGTTTGCATCCGAGAGCAGGCGATTGATGCGTTCCAGGCTTTCCTGGCCGGACTGGCCCAGCCCTTCGACAGTGCGGGCGAAGCGCGCCATGTCCGGCTCGCCCTCGGCGATCACCGGATATTTTTCGCCGGCCGGCGCCGCGCGCAGCGGCTTGCCGCTGTCGCCGGGATTGTTCAGGCTGACCGCCGCCAGGCCGGTGACCAGGTTGCGCGCCACCACCGCCTGCACGCCCTCCAGCACCGGCGTGCGGGCGTCCACCTCGAGCAGCACGCGCACGGTCTTGGCCTGGTTGGGCGGGATGAGGTAATCGGCCACCTTGCCCACCTTGATGCCCTGCATGCGCACCGGGCTGTTGAGTTGCAGGCCTTCGAGCGACTGGTTCTGGAAATACACCACGTAGCGCCGCACTTCCTGTCTGTCGCCGCCGCGCAGCCAATACAGGGCGCCCCCCAGCAACAGCAGCAGGATCAGCAGGCCGGCGCCGACCAGGGCGTATCTCGCTTCGGATTCCATGACTTCAGCCCCTCTCCTTCACATGGGCGGCGAAATAGGATCGTATCCATTCATGCTCGCCGGCCGCCACCTCGGGCACCGGCCCGTCGGCGACGACCTGGCCGCCGTAGAGCACGATGACGCGGTCCACCATGCCCCACAGCGTGTCCAGGTCGTGCGTGGCGATCAGCGCCGTCAGCCCCAGACTGTCGCACAGCACGCGCAGCAGATGGTCGAACTCGCGCGCGCTGATGGGATCCAGGCCGGAGGTCGGTTCGTCGAGGAACAGCAGCTCGGGTTCCATGACCAGGGCGCGGGCCAGAGCGGCTCGCTTCTTCATGCCGCCGGACAGCGCGCTGGGCCGCTTGTGCGCCGCCTCCATGGGCAGGCCCGCCAGGCGAATCTTCATGGCCACCAGTTCGTCGCGCAAGCGCGCCGGCAGGTCGGTGTGCTCGCGCAGGGGAATGGCCACGTTCTCCGCCACGCTCAGCGAGGAAAACAGGGCGCCTTCCTGAAACAGCACGCCGAAACGGCGCCGCACCTGGTTGAGGCGGCTGAGCGGCAGCGACCACAGGTCCTCGCCGAACAGGTGCACGCGGCCTTCGTCAGGACGCAGGAGGCCGATGCATTCGCGCAGCAGCACGCTCTTGCCGGTGCCGCTGGCGCCGATCAGGCCGACCACCTGTCCGCGCGGCACCGCGAAGCTGACCCCGCGATGCAGCCACTCGCCGCCCAGGCGGGTGCGCACGCCCTCGGCGCGCAGGACGGCATCGTTCATTGCGGGATATCCGGGTTGAGCACGGCGAAGGCGGCGTTGATGAGGATCACCGCCACCAGGCTCTGCACCACCGTGGCGGTGGTGTAGGCGCCGACGCTGCGCGCGTCGCGGGTCACCGCGAAACCGTTGCGGCAGGCGATGAAGGCGATGGCGGCGGCGAACACCGGCGCCTTGTAGAGGCCGAACAGCACGGTGTCGACCGGCAGCACCGCCTGCAGGCGCTGGAAAAAGGCGTGATAGGTGACGTCCAGTTGGCTGGCCGCCACCACCGCGCCGCCGAGGATGCCCATGACGTCGCCGACGAAGGTGAGCAAGGGCAGGACGAGGACGATGGCGAACAGGCGGGGCAGCACCAGCACCTGAATTGGGGACAGGCCCAGGGTGGAGATGGCGTCGATTTCCTCGGTCACCTTCATGGCGCCGATCTGCGCGGTGAAGGCCGCCCCCGAGCGGCCGGCGATGAGGATGGCGGTGAGCATCGGCGACAGCTCGCGCGCCACCGCAAGGCCAATGCCGTCCACCACGAAAATGTTGGCGCCGACCTTTTGCACCTGCACGCCCAGGAGGAAGGCGAACACCACACCGATGAGGAAGCTCATCAGCATGATGATGGGCAGGGCGGTCAGGCCCACGGCCTGCAGTTGCACGACCAGTTCGCGCTGACGCAGCAGGCGCGGGCGCCGCGCCAGGTCCCGCAGCGCCTCGGCGATGCGGCCGAGGAAAGCGGCCTGGCCGAGCATGCGGGCGCCCATGGCGCGGCCGCTGCGCCTGGCGAGGGCCCGCCAGCGGTGGCGCCGGCGCGGCAGCCGCGGGCGCGCGTCGAGGCGCTCGGCGACCAGGTGGATGAGTGCCCTCTGCGCGGAATTGAAATGCTCCAGACGGACGTCGGACCAGACCACGCCCTGGGCGCGCAGGCGGTTCACCAAAAGCATGACGCCGGCGCTGTCCAGGCGCGTGAGGCCGGCGGCATCGACGCGCACCTGGCGATCGTGCGGCACCTTCAGATCGGCCAGCAGGCGGTCCACGCGCGGCAACTGGTCGATGCACCAGGCGCCGCGCAAGCGGAGCTCGCAGCCGGCCTCGGTCGGGATCCGCTCGAGTTCAGGCGCGTCCATGGCGGTTCAGACCGCCGCGCCGGTTAAAGTGAAAGTCGCGCCAGCGACTCTTGACGCTCCCCTCTCCCGCAGGCGGGAGAGGGGTTGGGGGTGAGGGGAAACGGGCATGACTTTTACGCCCTTCAGGGTATTCATGCTTCGGGGCGTCTTACAAAGTCATGTCCGTTAGCCGCGCCAGCAGCTTGGCGTGGATGCCGCCGAAGCCGCCGTTGGACATCACCAGGACGTGGTCGCCGGGCCGGCTGGCGGCGACCACCGCCTCCGTCAGGGCATCCAGATCGCCATGCGTGGCGGCCTTGTCGCCCAAGGGCGCGAGGGCCAGCGCCGCGTCCCAGTCAAGGCCGCCGGTGAAGCAGAACACGCGATCGGCCTGGGCCAGGCTGGCGGGCAGGGCGTCCTTCATCACCCCCTGCTTCATGGTGTTGGAGCGCGGCTCCAGCACCGCCAGGATGCGCGCCGGCCGCCCCCCGGCATCCAGCTTGGCGCGCAGGCCGGCCAGGGTGGCGGCGATGGCGGTGGGATGATGCGCGAAATCGTCGTAGACGGTGACCCCGGCCGCCGCCCCGCGCACCTCCATGCGCCGCTTCACGTTGACGAAACGGCTCAGAGCGTCGACCGCGCCGGCGGCGAGCACGCCGGCGTGGCGGGCGGCGGCGATAGCCGCCAGGGCGTTGCGGCGGTTGTGCTCGCCCTGCAGGTTCCAAGTGACGCGGCCGACGGGGCGGTCGTCGAGGCTGACGTCGAAGGACTCGGCGTCCACGGCGACGGCTTTCCAGCCGGACCCGGGTCCGCCGAAGTATTCCACCGGCGTCCAGCAGCCGCGCCCCAATACGCGCAGGACGTTGTGGTCGCCGCCGTTGGCGACGAGCAGGCCGTTGCCCGGCACGGTGCGCACCAGGTGGTGGAATTGCGTCTCGATGGCCGCCAGATCGGGGAAGATGTCGGCGTGATCGTATTCCAGGTTGTTGAGCACCGCCGTCCGCGGCCGGTAGTGCACGAACTTGGAACGCTTGTCGAAGAAGGCGGTGTCGTACTCGTCCGCCTCGATGACGAAGAAGGGACTGGCGGTCAGCCGTGCGGAGACGCCGAAGTTCATGGGCACGCCGCCGATCAGAAAGCCCGGGTCGAGGCCGCCGTCCTCCAGAATCCAGGCCAGCATGGAAGCCGTGCTGGTCTTGCCGTGGGTGCCGGCCACCGCCAGCACCCACTTGTCGCGCAGCATGTTCTCCGCCAGCCACTGCGGGCCCGAGGCGTAGGGCAGGCCGCGGTTGAGGATTTCCTCCATCAGGGGCTGCCGACCGCGCGCCACCACGTTGCCGACCACGAAGAGATCGGGCGCGAGATCGATCTGCTCGGCGCCGAAACCCTCGATCAGGCGGATGCCCCGGCTTTCCAGTTGCGTGCTCATGGGCGGATAGACGTTGGCGTCGCAGCCGGTGACGGTGTGGCCGGCCTGTCGCGCGATCAGCGCGAGCCCCCCCATGAAGGTGCCGCAGATTCCCAGGATATGGATGTGCATGGCGTCGGATGTGATGTGGCCGGGCGATTATCCGATGGGTTAAAGAATGCCGCCAGTTCGCCGATAATGGCTTCCAAGTTCCCATTTACCCCCGCTCAAACATGGCGCAGACCCCCAACGTCATCGGCATCACCGTGATGCAACGGCTCAAGGAGACCGGGGAACCCGCCACGCCGGAAAACTACGAGCGCCTTTACTACGAGCTTTCCGGCCTGCCCCGCCCGGCCAAGCCCGCCGCACAGCCCGCCGCGCCGGCGGTGACGGAAGCGCCGCCGCCCCTGGAGGAGCACGCCCAGCCCGGCAAGGAATTCGTCGCCGAGATGATGGGCATGCTGCGTCAAATGCTGCAGGAAGTGACCGACAAGACGGCGGCGCTGGCCAAGGACATCGGCGAGAAGAACAAGGACCTCACCGGCAACGTCGACAGCCTGAAGTGCAGCCGCGACAGGAACGAGATCCTGCGCCTGCTGTCCACCGTGGTCATGCAGGCCGGCGGCATCCAGCACACCGTCGAGGCCAGCCACAAGGACCTCGTGGCCACCCGCCAGGCGCTCACCTCCATGCAGGCGGAACTGGCGGAAACCCGTCAGCTCTTGAACGAGGATGCCCTCACCGGCGCGCTCAACCGGCGCGGCCTGGAGCAGACCCTCATGCGCGAGATCGCCCGCGCCCAGCGCCTGGGCGTCAAGCTCAGCCTGGCCATGGCGGACCTCGATTTCTTCAAGAAGATCAACGATCAGCACGGCCACGAGGCGGGCGACCAGATGCTGGTGCACTTCGCCGGCCTGATCAAGGCCGTGCTGCGCAAATCCGATGCCCTGGTGCGTTACGGCGGCGAGGAATTCACCCTCATCCTGCCGGACACCGACGCGCGCGGCGCCCATTTCGTCCTCGCCCGCCTGCAGCAGCTGATGAGCAAGAGTCCGCTGACTTTCGAGGGCAAGCAGATCAACACCACCTTCAGCGCCGGCATCGCCACCCTGCGCGGCGACGAGAACGGCCATGCCCTGCTGCGCCGCGCCGACGAGGCGCTCTACGCCGCCAAGAACGGCGGCCGCAACGCCATCAAGGTCGCCGCCTGATCCCCTGTCCCGCCTAGTGCTTACTTGCAGAAGTCTTGCTACATTCGATCCGCTTGGCATCCCCGCTCGCTGTGTTGCGAATCCTCGCCATAGCTGGGCTATGGCTGCGGTTCGCGCCTTGCGATCGGGGCGCCAAGCGGCTCTCGTTGTTGACGCAGACCTCTGCAAGTAAGCACAAGCAACCGCCCCCGCCGCGGGGAGCCCGAACCCATGACCGATGCGCGCGCCCTGGCGGCCAGGCTGATCAACCACGTTCTCCTGGACCACCGCAGCCTGTCCCAGGCGCTCGCCGAGAGCCGCGCCGGGGACGCTGACGCCGCGGTCCGCGCCTCCGCCGCCAACCTGGCCTACGGCGTCTTGCGCCGCGCCGGCAGCCTGCGTTACTACCTCGCGCGCCTGACCGACCGCCCCTTGCGCCCGCCCGAGCTGCTCGGCGCGCTGCTGACCGGTCTGCACGAACTGGAGCTGGGCGAAACCCCGGCCTACGCCGTGGTGCACGCCACCGTCGAACTGGCCGCGCGCCGCCAACCCGCCGCGCGCGGCTTCGCCAACGCCGTATTGCGCAACTTCCAGCGCCGCCGCGAGGAACTGGCCGCCGAGGCCGTGCGGGCGCCCGAGGCGCGCTGGAACTTTCCCGCCTGGTGGCTGCGCCGTCTGCGCCAGGAATATCCCGAGGCCTGGGAAAGCATCGTGCGCGTGCAGAACACGCCGCCGTGCATGTCCCTGCGCGTCAACCGCCGCCGCGCCAGCCCGGATGAACGTCTGGCCGCGCTGGACGCGGCCGGCATCGCGGCGCGACGCACCGGCCCCTGGGCGCTGACCCTGGAGCGCCCGTTGCCGGTCGCCGAACTGCCCGGCTTCGCCGCCGGCCTGCTGTCGGTGCAGGACGTCGGCGCGCAATGGGCGGCGCCGCTGCTCGACGCGCGCGACGGCATGCGCGTCCTCGACGCCTGCGCGGCGCCGGGCGGCAAGACCGGTCACCTGCTGGAACTGGCCGACCTCGATCTGCTGGCGCTGGACGACGACGCCACACGATTGCGGCGGGTGCGCGAGAACCTCGACCGCCTCGGCCTCGACGCCAGCCTGCGGGTTGCCGACGCGGGCGAGCCCGCCGCCTGGTGGGACGGCCGTCCCTTCGACCGCATCCTGCTCGACGCCCCCTGCACGGCATCCGGCGTGGCGCGCCGCCATGCGGACGGCAAATGGCTGAAACGCGCCGAGGATATGCAACAACTGGCGAAGCAACAGGCGCGCCTGCTGGATGCCTTGTGGCCGCTCCTGAAACCGGGTGGCACAATGCTGTACGCCACCTGCAGCCTGTTCCGCGCCGAAAACCAGGCGCCGATGACGGCATTCGCCGCGCGCCACGCCGATGCGCGCCTCGATCTCCCCGAGTTGCCCGACGCGCGCGCGGGCCAGTTGCTGCCCGGCCCGGATACCGATGGATTCTTTTATGCCCGCCTGCACAAGACGTGATTTTCTCCTGCGCGCCGCGGCCGGCCTGATGGCCCTGGCGGCGGCGCCCATGGCGCGGGCGGAAAGCATCCAGCTGGCGAAGGCGGACATCGTCCTCAAGGGCGAGCAGTTCATCCTCTCCGGCCAGTTCGACGTCCAGCTTTCCGGGACCCTGGAAAAAGCCCTCATGCGCGGCGTGCAGCTCAGCTTCGTGCAGGCCTTCGAGGCGCAGCGGGAGCGCGATTACTGGCTGGCGGAAGACCTCACCTCGCTGCAACGGCCGGTGCGCGTCTCCTACAACGCCCTGCTGCGGCAGTTCCACGTGACCATACAGGGCAGCTTTTCCGCCCACGACAGCCTGGAAGACGCCCTGCGCGCTGCGGGCGACCTGCGCGACTGGGTGGTGCTGAACGTCAATCAGACCCGGAAGAAATCCAATCACCGCGCCTACATCCGCATGTACCTGGACATCGCCCAGCTGCCCAAGCCGCTGCAGGTCAACGCCCTGGCCTCGTCCGCCCGCTGGCAGCTGGATTCGGGCTGGCAGGAACGCAGCTTCAAGTACTGACGCGGGCGCGCGATGATCTACCTGGTGGCCGCCAGCCTGCTGTTGGGCATCGCCCTCATCGGGCTGCTGGTGGCCGCTGCCGACAACACAGCCTTCTTCGCCGGGCATCTGCCCAGCCTGCTGGTGGCGACGGCGGCGGCCATCGTCGGCCTCGTCATCCTGATCGCCTACCAGGCCTTCGTGCTGGTGCGGCGCATCCGCGCCGGCGTCTTCGGCGCCAAACTCACCGCCCGCTTCTTCCTGATCATCGGCCTGATGGCGCTGTTGCCGGGCAGCGTGGTGTACGCGGTCTCCGTGCAGTTCCTGGTGCGCTCCATCGAATCCTGGTTCGACGTGCGCATGGAGGCCGCGCTGGAGGGCGGCCTCACCCTCGGCCGTACGGCGCTGGAACACGTGCAGCGGGAAATGGTGGCGAAGAGCGAATACCTGGCTCGCCAGCTCGGCGACATCCCCCTGGTCCTGCAGGTCGCGCGCCTGGACGAGTTGCGCGAGGCTTCCGGCCTGCTGGAAGTCGGCCTGCTCGACGAGCAGGGCCGCCTGCTGGGCTTCTCTTCGGGCAGGAGCGACGCCCTGCTGCCGCCGCCGCTGGAGCAGGGCGCGCTCTGGCAGGCGCGCCTGCTGCAGCCCTGGTCGCGCCTCACCGCCAATGCCCAGGGCGGCATCGACGTGCACGTGGCGGCGCCCGTCCCCCTGCTGGCCCTGCGCGAGCGCCTGCGCATCCTGCAGGTGACGCAGCCGGTGCCCGGCCCGCTGGCGCGCGACGCCCAGCAGGTCGAGGAGGCGCACCAGGGCTATCAGGAGCTGCTCGTCTCCCGCCTGGGCCTGAAGCGGCTGTACGGCATCTCCCTGACCATGGCCCTGACCCTGGCGCTGTTTTCCGCGCTGAGCCTCGCCTTCCTGCTCTCCGAGCGCCTGGCCGCGCCGCTGCGCGCGCTGGCGCGCGGCACCCGCGCGGTGGCGCGCGGCGACTTCACCCTGGTGCCGGACACCGCCCGCCGCGACGAACTGGGCATGCTCACGCAATCCTTCAACCGCATGACCCGGCAACTGGCCGAGGCCCGCGCCACGGCGGAGGAAAGCCACGACAAGCTGCTGGAGGCGAACGCCTATCTCGAAGGCGTGTTGTCCAGCGTCACCGCCGGCGTGGTCACCCTGGAACCCAACCTCGACGTGCGCCTGGCGAACCCCGCCGCCGCCGCCATCCTGGGGGTGGAACGCGCCGCTCTGGAGGGCCGCCCCCTGACCGCCTGGGGAGTGGCCGAGGCGGGCGCGGACGCCGCGCCGGAGACGGAGGGCCTGGGCCAGGGCCTGGGACAATTCGCCGCCGAAATGGCGCGCCATTTCCGCGCTTCGCCGACCCAGGCCTGGCGCGAGCAGGTCGATCTGGTCACGCCGCAGGGCAAACGCAGCCTGCTGGTGCGCGGCACGCCGCTGTCCGCGGACGCACGCCCGGACTACGTGCTGGTGCTGGACGACGTCACCCAGCTCATCCGCGCCCAGCGCGACGCCGCCTGGGGCGAAGCGGCGCGGCGCATGGCGCACGAGATCAAGAATCCCCTCACGCCCATTCAGCTTTCCGCCGAGCGGCTGGAAGCCAAGCTGGCCGATCGCCTCGAAGGCGCCGCGCGCGACACCCTGACGCGCGCCACCGCCACCATCGTCGGCCAGGTCTCCGCCCTCAAGGGTCTGGTCGACGCCTTCGCGCAATACGCCCGCCTGCCGTCGCCGCGCATCGAGCGAGTCGATCTCAACACGCTGACGCGGGAGGTGCTGCACCTCTACGAGGGCGATCTGCCCATCGAAACGCATCTCGCCGAGCGGCTGCCGCCGGTGGCCGGCGATGCTGCCCTGCTGCGCCAGGTCCTGGTCAACCTGCTGAAGAACGCCCAAGAAGCCCTGCACGAGCAGCCGGCCCCCCGCATCCGCGTGCAAACCCTGCTGGAGGGCGAACGCATCGCCCTCACGGTGGAGGACAATGGCCCCGGTTTTCCCGAGGAACTGCGCGAGCGCATGTTCGAGCCCTATGCCACCACCAAACCGCGGGGTACCGGTCTCGGCCTGCCGGTGGTAAAAAAGATCGTCGAGGAACACCACGGCGAGATCGAGGTGGTTAATCTGGAGGGCGGCGGCGCCCGCATCTGTGTGCGACTGCCCATCCTGGAGGACGAGAAAGGATAGTCATGCCTGAAATACTGGTGGTGGACGACGAGCCCGGCATCCGCGAGCTGATGCGGGAAATCCTGGAGGAGGAGGGCTACGAGGTGCGCGCCGCCGAAAACGGCGCCGCCGCCCGCGCCGCCCTCGACGCCAAGGTGCCGGATCTGGTGCTGCTGGATATCTGGATGCCCGACGTGGACGGCGTCACCCTGCTCAAGGAATGGAAGACGCAGGGCCGCCTGACCATGCCGGTGGTGATGATGTCAGGCCACGGCACCGTGCACACGGCGGTGGAGGCCACCCGCCTGGGCGCCTTCGACTACCTGGAAAAGCCGGTGGCCTACAAGCAGTTGCTGGAGACCGTGCGCAAGGCCATGGAAACCCGTCGCGTGACGCCCACCACCTCCGGAAGCCTGGAGGCGCTGGGCCGCGGCGAAGCCATCAAGCGCCTCACCCAGCGCCTGCACCTCGCCGCCAGCGCCGGCTTGCCGGTGCTGCTGCTGAGCGAGCCGGGCATCGGCGAGGACCGCGTGGCGCAGTTCCTGACGCCGCCCGATGGCCCCTTCGTGCAGGTCGACGATGCCGCCCTCCTCGCCGACCGTCCCGCCGAACTGTTGCTGCGCGCCAAGGGCGGCCTGGTGTTCGTGCCGGACATGGCGGCCCTGTCCTCCATGCAGCAGAAGGGTCTGGCCCTGCTCGTCGCCCGCCGCGCCGAGTTCGCCACGCGCGTGGCGGCGGCCTGCCAGTGTCCGCCCGCGCAGATGATGGCCGAGGGCAAGCTGCTGCGCGAATTACACGACCAGTTCGCGCATGCGGTGGTGGAACTGCCCCCCCTGCGCGCGCGCCGCGAGGATATTCCCGAACTCGCCGCGCGCATGCTGGAGGACGCCTGCGCGCGCCTGCTCATACCGCCGCGCGCGTTCAGCGACGCCGCCCTGGCCCTGCTCGCCGCCTACGACTGGCCCGGCAACCTGGCGGAACTCGACGCTCTGGCGGGACGCCTGGCTCTGGAGGAAACGCGGGAACCGGTGCAGCCCGCCGACGTCGAGGCCATTCTCGGCAAACCGGCCAAGGTCACCGGCCCGGCCGGCATCGAGCTGATGCTGCACCTGCCCCTGAAGGACGCCCGCGACGCCTTCGAGAAAGCCTATCTGGAAGCCTTGCTGGAGGAATGCCGCTGGGGCATGAGCCGCGCCGCCGAACGCGCCGGCCTGGACCGCACCAACCTGTACCGCAAGGTCAAGCAACTGGGCATCGAGGCGCCGGGGAAGGAAAAATGATGAGGGAAAAGGGTAACGGGGAACGGGAAAAGGGAAAAGGGAAAAGGGAAATGCGACAATCACCTTACCCACCCGGCCACGTTTCCCGTTTCCCGTTTCCCGTTTCCCGAAACACCCAGCCATGAAGATCATCATCCTCGGCGCCGGACAGGTCGGCTCCAACCTGGCCGAGCATCTGGTGCGCGAAGGCAACGACCTGACGGTGGTGGACGTCGACGCGGAGAAGCTGGCCAACCTGCAGGAGCGTTTCGACCTGCGCACCATCTGCGGCCAGGCCTCGCATCCCGGCGTGCTGCGCCAGGCCGGCGCCGACGATGCCGACATGCTGGTGGCCGTCACCCTCAACGACGAGACCAACATGGTCGCCTGCAAGCTGGCCGGCAGCCTGTTCAACATCCCCACCAAGATCGCCCGCATCCGCGCCCTGGACTACATGAAGCACGCGCAGTTGTTCGATGCCGAGCATTTCGGCGTCGACCACGTCATCGCGCCGGAACAGGAGATCACCGATTACCTGCGCAAGCTCATCGACTATCCGGAGGCCCTGCAGGTGGTCGATTTCGGCGGCGGCCGCGCCCGCCTGGTGGCGATGAAGGCGCGCGCCGGCGGACCCCTGGTGGGCCACGAACTGCGCGACCTGCAGAAACACCTGCCCGGCCTCGACGCGCGCGTGGCGGCGATCTTCCGGCGCGACCGCGCCATCGTGCCGGAGGGCCGCACCGTCATCCAGGACGGCGACGAGATCTTCTTCATCGCCGCCACCGAGAACATCCGCGCGGTGATGAAGGAAATGCGCCGCGGCGACAAGAGCGTGCGGCGGGTGATGATCGCCGGCGGCGGCAACATCGGCCAGCGCCTGGCCCGCAGCCTGGAAGCCGATTACGAGGTGAAGCTGATCGACCGCAACAAGAAAAGCACCGAGCGGCTCGCCGCCAGCCTGAACAGCACGCTGGTGCTGACCGGCGACGCCACCGACGAGGAGTTGCTGCTGCAGGAGAACATCGAGGACATGGACGTGTTCTGCGCGCTCACCAACGACGACGAGGACAACATCATGTCCTCGCTGCTGGCCAAGCGGCTGGGCGCCCGCAAGGTGATCTCGCTGATCAACCGCTCGACCTACGTCGACCTGCTGCAGGGCGGCGAGATCGACATCGCCCTGTCCCCCGCCCAGGCCACCATCGGTCCCCTGCTCACCCACATCCGCCGCGGCGACATGGCGGTGGTGCACTCCCTGCGCCGGGGCGCGGCGGAGGCGCTGGAAGCGGTGGTGCATGGCGACGAGAAGGCCTCCAAGCTGGTGGGCCGGCGCATCGAGCAGGTCGACCTGCCGGAGGGCGTTTCCATCGGCGCCGTGCTGCGCGGCAGCCAGGTCATCATCGCCCACCACGACACCGTCATCGAGGCCGGCGATCACCTGATCCTGTTCGTGCCCAACAAACGCATGATTCCCAAGGTGGAAAAACTCTTCCAGGTCGGCTTCGGCTTCTTCTGAGCGTCCATGTTGCGCCGCCTGCTCCCCATCCTGCATGTGCTGGGCATGATCATCCTGGTGTTCGGCCTGTCCATGCTCGCCCCCCTGCTGTTGTCGGAAATCACCCGCGACGGCGCCGAGAACGCCTATGAGCCGGCGGCGCTGATCACGGTGTCCGCCGGTCTCCTGCTCTGGTTGCTGGGCCATCACTGGCGGCGGGACCTGAAGACGCGCGACGGCATCTTGCTGGTGGTGCTGACCTGGAGCGTGCTGCCCGCCTTCGCCACCCTGCCCCTGCTCCTGCACATGCCCGACCTGTCCGCGGCCGACGCCTATTTCGAAGCCATGTCCGGGCTTACCGCCACCGGCGCGACGGTGCTGTCGGGCCTCGATCACCTGCCCAACTCCATCAACCTGTGGCGCGCCCAGTTGCACTGGATCGGCGGCCTCGGCGTCATCGTCCTGGTGGCGGCGGTGCTGCCCCTGCTCGGGGTGGGCGGCCGCCAGATGCTCAAGTCCGAGATGCCCACGCCGATGAAGGACAACAAGCTGACGCCGCGCATGGCGGAAACCGCCAAGGGCCTCTGGGTGGTGTACATCCTGCTCACCCTGGCCTGCATCGGCGTGCTGTGGGCACTGGGCATGTCCTTCTTCGACGCCGTGGTGCACGCCTTCTCGGTGATGGGCCTGGGCGGCTTCTCCTCGCACGACGCCAGCCTGGGCTACTTCGACTCGGTGGCCATCGAGATCGCCGTCGGCGTCTTCGCCCTTATCGCCGGCATCAATTTCGCCACCCACTTCGCCGCCCTGCGCGGCCGCAGCCTGCTGTCCTACCGGCATGACCCGGAGATCCGCTGGTTCCTCGGCTTCGTGTTGATCAGCGGCTGCGTCCTCGCCCTGCTGCTGTGGCAGCGCGACTTCTACCTGGATTTTTCCGAGGCGCTGCGCTACGCCCTGTTCAACACCATTTCGGTGGCCACCACCCTGGGCTTCTCTACCACGGATTACGGCCAGTGGCCTTTCTTCGCCGGGCTGTGGATGATGTTCCTGTGCAGCTTTTCCACCAGCGCCGGCTCCACCGGCGGCGGCATCAAGATGATGCGCGCCATGCTGCTGTACAAGCAGGTCTACCGCGAGTTGAAGAAGCTGATCCACCCGGACGCCCAATTGCCCGTGCGGCTGGGCGAGCAGATCGTGCCCAACAAGATCGTCTACGCGGTGCTGGCCTTCCTGTTCATCTACGTGGCCTCCATCGTCAGCCTCAGCTTCGTGCTGTCCTTCACCGGCATGGACGTGCTCACTTCCTTCTCCGCCGTGGTCGCCTGCATCAACAACACCGGCCCCGGCCTGGGCAATGTCGGCCCCGCCACCACCTACGCGGTGCTCAGCGATTTCCAGACCTGGGTGTGCAGCTTCGCCATGCTGCTCGGCCGTCTCGAACTGTTCACCCTGCTGGTGGTGCTCACCCCCGCGTTCTGGCGGCGATGAAATCCTTCGCGGTGGCGGCCGCCCGGCCCCACACGGTTCTCCCCATCCTGCACGTGCTGGGCATGATCATCGGCGTGTTCGGCCTGGCCATGCTGCTGCCGCTGGCGGTTTCGGAACTGTCCGACGACGCGGCCCAGTGGGCCTACGACGAGGCGGCGCTCATCACCCTGGCGGCCGGCATCCTCCTGTGGCTCATCGGCCGGCCCTGGAAGCGCGAGCTGAAATCGCGCGACGGCATCCTGCTGGTGGTGCTCACCTGGCTGCTCACCCCGCTGTTCGCCGCGCTGCCCCTGCTGTTCCATCTGCCCCAACTGTCCTTCACCGACGCCTATTTCGAGACCATGTCGGGCCTCACCACCACCGGCGCGACGGTGTTGGTCGGCCTCGACACCCTGCCCGCGTCCATCAACATCTGGCGCGCGCAACTGCATTGGCTGGGCGGCCTCGGCGTCATCGTGCTGGTGGTGGCGGTGCTGCCCCTGCTGGGGGTGGGCGGCCGCCAACTATTCCGTGCGGAAACCCCAGGCCCGATGAAGGACGACAAGCTGACGCCGCGCATGGCGGAAACCGCGAAGGGCCTGTGGAGGGTGTACATCCTGCTCACCTTCATCCTGATCGGCCTCTACTGGCTGTTCGGCATGAGCCCGGCCGACGCCGTGGTGCACGCCTTCTCGGTGATGGGCCTGGGCGGCTTCTCCTCGCACGACGCCAGCTTCGGCTATTTCCAGTCCCTGCCCCTGGAGCTCATCACCGTGCTGTTCGCCCTGCTGGCGGGCATGAACTTCGCCATGCACTTCCTGGCCCTGCGCGGCCGCAGCCTGTCGCCCTACCGGCTCGATCCGGAACTCCGCTGGTACCTGGGCGCAGTGTTGGGCAGTTGCCTGGGCCTGGCCCTCCTGCTGTGGGCGCAGGGGGTCTATGCGGACTTTCCCGGCGCCCTGCGCGACGCCACCTTCAGCGTCGTATCCATGGCCACCACCCTCGGCCTGTCCACCGCCGACTTCGCGCAATGGCCCTTGTACGCCGGTCTCTGGCTGCTGTTCCTGTGCAGTTTCTCGACCAGCGCCGGCTCCACCGGCGGCGGCATCAAGATGATGCGCGCCATACTGCTGTACAAGCAGATTTACCGGGAGCTGCGTCGCGTCCTGCATCCCCGCGCCCAGATCACCACCCGCCTGGGCGCGCAGGCGGCGCCCGACAAGGTGATGTACGCGGTGCTGGCCTTCTTCTTCACCTACGTGGCGTCCATCGTCCTGCTTGCCTTCGTGCTCTCCTTCAGCGGCCTCGACGTGCTCACCGCCTTCTCCGCCGTGGTAGCCTGCATCAACAACACCGGCCCCGGTCTCGGCCAGGTGGGACCGGCCAGCAACTACGTCATGCTTTCCGATTTCCAGACCTGGGTGTGCAGCTTCGCCATGCTGCTCGGCCGTCTCGAACTGTTCACTCTGCTGGTGGTGCTCACCCCCGCGTTCTGGCGGCGATGAGGCGCGCGCCCGCCGGCCTCAGCTCCTCCAGCGGCAGCGGCCGGGCGATGCCGTAGCCCTGGGCGTAATGGACGCCGATGTAGCGAAGCTCGCGCAGGATGGCGTCGTTTTCCACGAACTCGGCGTTGGTCTGCTTGCCCATGACCTGGCCGATGCGGTGGATGGTCTCGACGTAGGCGCGGTCGATGGGGTCGCTGACGATGTCGCGCACGAAGGCGCGGTCGATCTTCAGGTCTCCACCCCTGTCAGCCCGTCGCCCGGCCCCCTTGAGGGCGTGGACGGTTCAGGCGGCCCGCAGCCGCGCGTAATCGAGGATGAACACCTTCCGACCCAGCTTGGCAAACTCCACGCTGATCTCGGTGTCGGGCCCCTGGCCCTGGTAGCTAACGACCACGCCCTCGCCGTACTTGGGGTGGCTGACCCGGCTGCCCACCTTGAAGGGCAGGTCCGCCTGCCGCCGGGGCGCGGGGGGCGGCGCGTAGCGGGCGCCGGCTTCGCGGAACACGGGGGGCGGGCTCGCCAGGCGCACGGACAGGGAGCGCACCAGGCTTTCCGGCACTTCCTCCAGAAAGCGGGAGGGCAGGCCGTAGCGCATCTGGCCGTGCAGCATGCGCATGCGCGCGTGGCTGAGGTAAAGCCGCCGTCGCGCCCGGGTGATAGCCACGTACATGAGGCGGCGCTCCTCCTCCAGGCCGTCTTGCTCGATTAGCTGTGCCCCCGGCTCGGGAAATGCGCCCGAGCCGCCCCCCGTGGGGGCCAAGTCGATCTTGGGGCGGCCCGGCGATCGACTTGAGAGGGAGTTCTCGTGCGGAAACAGCCCCTCTTCCAGGCCGGTGATGAACACCGTGTGGAACTCCAGGCCCTTGGCCGCGTGCACGCTCATCAACTGCACCGCGTCCTGGCCCTGCGCCGCCTCGTGCTCGCCCGCCTCCAGGGCGGCGTGGGCGAGGAAGGCTTCGAGGGACTGGTCGTCGCTGTCGGCGGCGAAGGCGGCGGCGGCGTTGGCCAGTTCGTTCAGGTTCTCCACGCGGTCCTCGCCGTCCTTCTCGTTCCGGTAGTACTCCAAGAGGCCGGAACGGGCCACCACGTGCTCCACCTGCTCCACCAGGTCCAGGCCGGCCAGGTCTTGCTTCATGCCGTCCACCAGGCGCACGAAGGGCTCGAATTTCTTGCCCGCCTTGCAGGCCGCCGCCCACAGACTGCTGCCCGCCGACCGGGCCTCGGCGTCGACGCCTTCCAGGGAGCGGGCGCCGATGCCGCGGGCGGGAAAGTTCACCACCCGCAGGAAGGCGTTGTCGTCCTCCGGGTTGGCGGCCAGGCGCAGGTAGGCGAGGGCGTGCTTGATCTCGGCGCGCTCGAAGAAGCGCAGGCCGCCATAGACCCGGTAGGGAATGCCGACTGAGAACAGGGCGTGTTCCAGGCTGCGCGACTGGGCGTTGGAGCGGTAGAGCACCGCCATGTCGAGGAAGGACTCGCCCTCCCGCTTCAGGGTCTGCATCTCCTCGACGACGAAGCGGGCCTCCTCGCCGTCGTCGTTGGCCTCGTAGTGGCGGATCGATTCGCCCTGGCCGGCGTCGGTCCACAGATCCTTGCCGAGGCGTCCCTGGTTGTGGGCGATGACGGCGTTGGCGGCGTCCAGGATGGTGGAGAGGGAGCGGTAGTTGCGGGTCAGCTTGATGGGCTCGGCGAGATTCATCTCCTCCAGGAACAGGGCCATGTTGGCGACGTTGGCGCCGCGGAAGGCGTAGATCGACTGGTCGTCGTCGCCCACGGCGAAGAGCGCCGTGCCCGGCCCCTGCAGCAGCTTCAGCCACAGGTACTGCAGGCGGCTGGTGTCCTGGAACTCGTCCACCAGGATGTGGCGGAAGCGCTGCTGGTAATGCTCGCGCAGCAGGGCGTTGCGGCTGAGCAGCTCATAGGCGCGCAGCAGCAGTTCGGCGAAATCCACCGCGCCCTCGCGCTGGCACTGGGCGTCGTACTCGGCGAAGAACTCGCACAGGCGGCGGCTGTAGGGGTCCCAGGCCTCCACCTTGTCGGCGCGCAGGCCCGCCTCCTTGTTCTGATTGATGAAGCTTTGCAGCTTGCGCGGATCGTACTTCTCGGTATCCACGTTGAGGGCGCGCAGGCAGCGCTTCACCGCCGAGAGCTGGTCGCTGGAATCGAGGATGGTGAACAGTTGCGGCAGGCCCGCCTCGCGGTGGTGGGCGCGCAGCAGCCGGTTGCACAGGCCGTGGAAGGTGCCCACCCACATGCCGCGGGTGTTGATCGGCAGCATGGCGGTCAGCCGCGTCAGCATCTCCTTCGCCGCCTTGTTGGTGAAGGTCACCGCCATCAGCCCCATCGGCGAGACCTGGCCGGTCTGCACCAGCCAGGCGATGCGGGTGGTGAGCACCCGCGTCTTGCCGGAGCCGGCCCCGGCCAGGACCAGGGTGGAGCCCGTGGCGGTGACGGCGGCGCGCTGTTCGGGATTGAGGGCGTCGAGGAGGTCGGATGCGGCGGCGGCGAACATGGGGGCGGATTATCCCCGATTCCCGTGCCGCCTCCCCCGAACGGGCAGGCGAGGCGCCCCGGCCGGCCGGCGTAAAATGCCGGCCACTTCAGCAAGCGAGGCGCACCATGAACGCTCAGATCACCATCCTCTACTTCGGCCACCTGGCGGAAATGCTCGGGCGGGAAAGCGAAATCCTGTTCCTGCCCCGCACCATCCACGACATTCAGGGCCTCATGGCCCACCTCGCCCGGCGCGGCGAGAACTGGACGGTGGTGTTCGAGAAACCGCGCGCGAGCATGAAGATCACGGTGAACAAGCAGTTTTCCGAGGCATCCACCCCTGTCCAGGGCGGCGACGAGATCGCCTTCGTCGCCTTCAGCATGGGTTGAGCCGTTTGTCCGCCCGACGTTTCGCCCCGGCGCCAGCCCCCCTCCTGTCCGCCCTGCTGGGCGCGCTGGCGGTGGCCGGCTTCGCCCCGCTGGGCTGGTACCCGCTGTCCATCCTCAGCCTGGCCGGCCTCTTCCGCCTGGCCCGCGCGGCCACGCCCAGGCATGCCTTCCTGCTCGGCTGGAGTTACGGCCTGGGCCTGTTCCTCGCCGGCGTGTCCTGGATCTACGTCAGCATTTCCACCTACGGCGGCATGCCCGCGCCCCTGGCCGTGCTCGCCACCTTGCTGTTCTGCGCCTTCATCGCCCTGTTCCCGGCCCTGGCCTTGGCCGCCGCCGCCCGCCTTGCAGCGCCGGGCTGGCGGCGCCTGGCGCTGGCCCTGCCGGCCGCCTGGGTGCTGGGGGAATGGCTGCGCGGCTGGATCTTCACCGGCTTTCCCTGGCTGGCCCTGGGCTACTCCCAGGCGCCGGACAGCCCCCTGGCGGGCTTCGCGCCGGTCCTCGGGGTGTATGGCGTCAGCCTGCTCGCCGCGCTCACGGCGGGTGGTCTGGCCATCCTGTTCCCCTCCCCCTCCGGGGGAGGGGCTGGGGGAGAGGGCACACGCGCGACCATCCCTCTCGCCCTCCTTATCACCCTCTGGCTTGCCGGCCTGGCCTTGCAAAGCGTGGACTGGACCCGCCCCACCGCCGCCCCGGTGCGGGTCGCCCTGCTGCAGGGCAACGTGCCGCAGGACCTCAAATTCCGCCCGGAGAAGATCGAAGCCACCCTCGACCACTATGCCCGCGCGGTGCTGGCCAGCGACGCCCGCCTCATCGTCCTGCCGGAAACCGCCCTGCCCCTGTTCCGTTCCGCCGTGCCGCGCGATTACCTGGACCTGCTCGCGGAGCACGCCCGCACCCGCGACGGCGACGTCGTGCTGGGCATTCCCGAGGACGCCGGCCCAAGACGCTACTACAACAGCATCCTGAGCCTGGGTTCCTCGCCCGCGGGCGTCTACCGCAAGGCCCACCTGGTGCCCTTCGGCGAATTCGTGCCGTTCGGCTTCCGCTGGGCGGTGGACCTGATGTCCATCCCCCTGGGCGACTTCAGCCGCGGCGATCCCGACCAGCCTCCCCTCGCCGCCGCCGGCGAGAAGCTGGCGGTGAATGTCTGCTACGAGGACGCCTTCGGCGAGGAACGCATCGCCGCCGCACGCACCTCCACCCTGCTGGTCAACCTCAGCAACGACGCCTGGTTCGGCGAGAGCCTGGCCCCCTGGCAGCATCTGCAGATCGGTGCCATGCGCTCACTGGAAGCGGGCCGCTGGCAACTGCGCGCCAACAACACCGGCATCACCGCCATCCTGGATGACAAGGGCCGTGTCCGCGCGCAGTTGGCGCCTTTCATCGTAGGTACCCTGCACGGCGAGGCCCGCGGACGCACCGGCGACACGCCCTATCTCGTCCTCGGCAATTGGCCTGCGGCGCTGGGCGCACTGGGACTGCTGGCTCTGGCCTGGCGGCTCCCCGCGCGACGCCAAGGCATCGGATAGAGCCTCTCCCCATCGCATAAGCCATTCCTTTTTTCTCTCCACCCAATCGACCCCAATGTCCGCGCCCACTATCTCGCCCCCCATCCGTCTCACCCATCTCTCCCACGGCGGCGGCTGCGGCTGCAAGATCGCCCCGGCGGTGCTGGAACAGATCCTCGCCGACACGCCCTTCGCCAAGGGCCTGGCCTCCAGCTTTCCGGACCTGCTGGTGGGCACCGAATCCTCCGACGACGCGGCGGTGTGGCGGCTCAACGAGAGCCAGGCCATCGTCGCCACCACCGATTTCTTCATGCCCATCGTCGACGATCCCTTCGAATTCGGACGCATCGCCGCCACCAACGCGATTTCCGACGTCTACGCCATGGGCGGCCGACCGCTGTTCGCCCTGGCCCTGGTCGGCATGCCCCTGGACAAACTGGCGCCGGAAACCATCCGCGCCATCCTCGCCGGCGGCGAGGCGGCGGCGCGCGAGGCGGGCATCCCGGTCGCGGGCGGCCATTCCATCGATTCGCAGGAGCCGATCTACGGCCTGGTGGCGATCGGCGTGGTGGACCCGCGCCGCGTCAAGAAGAACAACGCCGGCCAGGCCGGCGACGTGCTCATCCTCGGCAAGGGCCTGGGCGTCGGCATCTATTCCGCCGCCCTGAAGAAGGACTGCCTGCCGGCGGCGGGCTATCGGGCGATGATCGACTCCGCCACCCGCCTCAACACGCCGGGCGCCGAGCTGGGCGGCCTCGACGAGGTGCATGCGATGACCGACGTGACCGGTTTCGGCCTGCTCGGCCACGCCCTGGAACTGGCGCGCGGCTCGGGCCTGAGCGCGCGCGTCCGTTTCGCCGATCTGCCCCTGTTGCCAGGCGCCGCCGAACTCGCCGAAGCCGGCTTCGTCACCGGCGCGAGCGCACGCAACTGGGCCAGCTACGGCGGCGGCGTGGAGTTGTTCGCCGGCTGCGCCGACTGGCAGAAAGCCGTGCTCACCGATCCGCAGACCAGCGGCGGCCTCATGGTGGCCTGCGCAGCGGATGCTGTGGCGACGGTGATGGACGTGTTCCGCCGGCACGGCTGCACGCAGGCGGCAGTGATCGGCGGCCTGCAAGCGGGGCCGGCGCGCGTGCTGGTGGAGGCGTAGCGCGTCTGGCGCCGCGCGTCGAACATGGCCTAACGGGCATGGATCGAGTCCGCCCCGAATGATGAAAGTCGTTCGCCATGCCCGTTTCCCTCCCTTGCAGGGCGCGCCCCGGACTGCATTCCGGGGCCGTTCGGCGGGTGCTGCGCATGCTCCGCGAAACCCCCGCCTCACCCCCCAGCCCCACTCCCGCCTGCGGGAGAGGGGAGCTTCGAGAGTCGCTGGCGCGACTTTCACGCTAACTCCCGTGTGGAGACACTAGAATCACGCGGTTTCCGTCCGGAGTCGTCCAGCATGCAAGCGCCCCGCATCGCCTCGTTCCAGCCGCCCCGCCGCACCCTCATGGGTCCCGGTCCGTCCGACGTGCCGCAACGCATCCTCGATGCCATGGCGCGGCCCGCCATCGGCCACCTGGACCCGGCCTTCTCCGACATGATGGAGCAGACCAAGAGCCTGCTGCGCTACGCCTTCCAGACCGAGAACAAGCTCACCTTCCCGGTCTCCGGCCCCGGCTCCGTCGGCATGGAGACCTGTTTCGTCAACCTGGTGGAGCCCGGTGACAAGGTCATCGTCTGCATCAACGGCGTCTTCGGCGGACGCATGCTGGAGATCGTCAAGCGCAGCGGCGGCGTGCCGGTGGTGGTCGAAGACGCCTGGGGCCGCGCCGTCGACCCGGCCAAGGCGGCAGCCGCCTTCGCCGCCAACCCCGACGCGAAGCTGCTGGCTTTCGTGCATGCCGAGACTTCCACTGGCGCCCAGTCCGACGCCGCCGCGCTCAGCGCCATCGCCCACGGGCACGGCGCCCTGAGCATCATGGACTGCGTCACCTCGCTGGGCGGCACGCCGGTGCTCATCGACGATTGGGGCATCGACGCCGCCTATGCCGGCAGCCAGAAATGTCTGTCCTGCACGCCGGGCCTGTCGCCGGTGACCTTCTCCGAGCGCGCCATCGCCAAGGTGAAGGCGCGCGCGACGCCGGTGCAGAGCTGGTTCATGGACCTCAAGCTGGTGCTCGGTTACTGGAGCGGCGAGGGCAAGCGCACCTACCACCACACCGCGCCCATCAACCCGCTGTACGGCCTGCACGAAGCCCTGCTGATGCTGGCGGAGGAGGGCATCGAGAACGCCTGGGCCCGCCACCGCGCCCAGCACGAGGCCCTCAAGGCCGGCCTGGAAAAGCTCGGACTGGCCTTCATCGTGCCGCAAGGCGAGCGCCTGCCGCAGTTGAATTCGGTGACCTTTCCCGCCGGCGTCGACGACGCCGCCGCCCGCGCCCGGTTGCTCAACGAATTCAACCTGGAGATCGGCGCCGGCCTGGGCGCGCTGGCCGGCAAGATCTGGCGCATCGGCCTGATGGGCGCCTCCGCCCGGCGCGAGAACGTGGAGTACTGCCTGAAGGCGCTGGCGGCGGTGCTGGGCCGCTGATCACGTCATTCCGGCTTGCGCCGGAGTGACGCCGCATGGAACCTGGGCGGGGTATTCGATTTCAGCGTTCCAGCCAATCCGCCTTGCCCGGCTTGCCGTTCCACGCGTCTGCGTCGGCGGGCGCAGCCTTTTTCTCGGTGATGGCCGGCCAGAGCTTCGCCAGCTCGGCGTTGAGGGCGATGAAGCCGCGCTGGCTGTCGGGCACGTCATCCTCCGGGAAGATGGCCTCGGCTGGGCATTCCGCCACGCACAGGTTGCAGTCGATGCATTCCTCCGGGTCGATGACCAGGAAGTTCGGGCCCTCGTGGAAGCAGTCCACCGGGCAGACTTCGACGCAATCGGTGTATTTGCAGCGGATGCAGTTTTCGGTGACAACGTAGGTCATAACTTTCCTCGTCAAAAATTTTTCGCTAGCATAGCGGGCAATCGCAGCAATTCGTAAGCCGCAAACCGTCAACGAATCGCCCCACGCGTCGACCTTCCGGCAGCTTTCCCAAGCCGTATCCAGCCTCCCGGCTTTTCCTTCCGAAGCGATCCTCCTTCATTTTTCAGAGGTTCTCCATGAGCGAACACATCCACTACGTCACCGACGACACTTTCGAGCAGGAAGTCCAGCAATCCCCCATGCCCGTGCTGGTGGACTACTGGGCCGACTGGTGCGGTCCCTGCAAGATGATCTCCCCCATCCTCGACGAGATCGCGCGGGAATACGCCGGCCGTCTCAAGGTGTGCAAGCTCAACATCGACGAGAACCAGGCGACGCCGCCCAAGTACGGCATCCGCGGCATTCCCACCCTGATGATCTTCAGGAACGGCAACGTCGAAGCCACCAAGGTCGGCGCGCTATCCAAATCCCAGCTCACCGCCTTCGTTGACGGCAACATCTGAATTCCGCTAGTTTTGCCGCGCCCGGCGCACTCGCAAGGAGCACGCCGGATTCGTAAACGCTAAAGCGTCAACGACTCCGCTGTTCCGCCGGGCGCACCCTCCCTCCAGCGTCACCCCCTCCGGATTCTCCGGGCCGCGCCCAGCATCCGTCGCGGACCAGCCCGGACCCAGCCGGCGCATCTCCCCATAGCAAAGCCACCATGCAACTTTCCGACCTGAAACAACAACACGTCAGCCAGCTTCTCGAGATGGCCGAAGCCAACGGCATCGAGAACGCCAACCGCATGCGCAAGCAGGAGCTGATCTTCGCCCTGCTCAAGAAAAAAGCGCGGGACGGCGAAAGCATCTTCGGCGACGGGGTGCTGGAAATCCTGCCGGACGGCTTCGGCTTCCTGCGCTCGCCGGACACCTCCTACCTGTCCAATCCGGACGACATCTACATCTCCCCTTCGCAGATCCGCCGCTTCAACCTGCACACCGGCGACTCCATCGAGGGCGAGATCCGCACCCCCAAGGACGGCGAGCGCTACTTCGCCCTGACCAAGATCGACAAGGCCAACGGCGGCCCGGTCGAGGCGCTCAAGCACAAGATCCTGTTCGAGAATCTTACGCCGCTGTTCCCCAACCAGGCCTTCAAGCTGGAACGCGACATCAAGGCCGAGGAAAACATGACCGGCCGCGTCATCGACATCATCGCCCCCATCGGCAAGGGCTCGCGCGGCCTGCTGGTGGCGCCGCCGAAGACCGGCAAGACGGTGATGATGCAGCACATCGCCCACTCCATCACCGCCAACCACCCCGAGGTCATCCTCATCGTCCTGCTCATCGACGAGCGCCCCGAGGAAGTCACCGAGATGCAGCGCACGGTGAAGGGCGAGGTGGTCGCCTCCACCTTCGACGAGCCCGCCGCCCGCCACGTGCAGGTCGCCGAGATGGTGATCGCCAAGGCCAAACGCCTGGTCGAGCACAAGAAGGACGTGGTCATCCTGCTCGACTCGATCACCCGCCTGGCGCGCGCCTACAACACCGTGCAGCCCACCTCCGGCAAGGTGCTCACCGGCGGCGTCGACGCCAACGCCCTGCAGAAGCCCAAGCGCTTCTTCGGCGCCGCGCGCAACATCGAGGAAGGCGGCTCGCTGACCATCATCGCCACCGCGCTGATCGACACCGGCAGCCGCATGGACGACGTGATCTACGAAGAATTCAAGGGCACCGGCAACATGGAAATCCACCTCGACCGGCGCATGGCGGAAAAGCGCGTCTACCCGGCGATCAACGTCAACCGCTCAGGCACGCGCAAGGAAGAACTGCTGATCGAAGCCTCCATCCTGCAGAAGATCTGGGTGCTGCGGAAACTGCTCTACCCCATGGATGACATGGAAGCGATGGAATTCCTCATCGACAAGATCCGCGCCACCAAGACCAACAGCGATTTCTTCGATTCGATGCGGCGGGGCTGATCGGCTGGTTTCCGGATAGCGCTGCGCCCGGGTGACTTGGCGCGGCGTTTTTCATTTCCAGCCGCCATTGAGCAGCAGAGGGGCCGGCTCGGCCATGCGGGGGCGCGGCGGAAATCAGGCGGCCTGCTTGGCCGCCTTCTCGGCGAGCAGCGCGATGGCTTCCTGCAGGCTCAGGTCTTCGGGCTTGCGCTCCTTGGGGATGGAGGCCATCAGCTTGCCGTGCTGGACATAGGGGCCGAAGCGGCCGGACTTGAGCTGCACCGGCTTGCCGTCGGCGGGATGGGCGCCCAGCTCCTTGGCCGGCGCCGGGGCGGCGCGCTTGCCGGCCTTGGCCTCGCGCGGTTCGAACTCGAAGCCCACCTTGCCGTCCTTGTCGCGCACCAGGTAGGCGGAGAAGGCGCGGCGGGTGCGGGCGGAAACGAAGCCGGTGAGGAGATCGGTCTTGCCCTCGGCGAGAAGCTTTTGCATCTGCTCGCGCGCCACCGGCTGTTGCAGGATGACCTGGCCGCTGCGGAAATCGCAGGTCTTGTTGGGGCCGACGCTGCGCTCGCAGACGTAGGCCGCGCCGTGTTCATAGACCTGGCCGCCGCACTTGGGACATTTGCCCAGGCTTTCCTGGCCGGAGAAGTCCACGGCCTCGGCTTCCTCGCCCGCCTTGGGCTGGCCGAAGTCGAACTCCGGCAGCTTGTCGTCGTTGAGGCGGATCTCGGCGTCGAAGGGCCGGCCCATCTTGTTGCGGAAGCCGGTCAGCGGCCCCACCCTGCCGTCGCGCAGCAGGGTTTCCATCTCCTCCACCTCGAACTGGCGGCCGGCGACGATCTTCCAGGCGCTCCAGTCGCAGGCCTGGCAGGCGAATTTCTTGTAGTTCTCCTTCACCGTGCCGCCGCACTTGGGGCAGGGCACGGCCAGGGTGGCGAAGTCGCCGGGCACGGTGTCGGACTCGTAGCGCTTGGCGCGGTCGACGATGTCCTGGGCGAGGGCGGTGATGTGGCCCATGAACTCGTCGCGCGACAGCTTGCCGCGTTCCATCTGCGACAGCTTGTATTCCCAGGCGCCGGTCATCTCCGGCGAGGCCAGTTCCTGAATGTCCAGGCCGCGCAGCAGGGTGATGAGGGAGAAGGCTTTGGCGGCGGGGGCCAGTTCGCGGCCTTCCCGGTGCAGATAGTTTTCCGACAGCAGGTTCTCGATGATCTGCGCCCGGGTGGCGGGCGTGCCCAGGCCGCGGCCGGCCATGGCGGCGCGCAGTTCCTCGTCATCCACCATCTTGCCGGCGCCTTCCATGGCGGACAGCAGGGTGGCTTCGTTGAAGCGGGCGGGCGGGCGGGTCATGGCGGATTTGAGGTCCACCGCGCGGGTGTCCAGCTTTTCGCCGGGGACCAGGGGCGCCAGGGTGTTGCCGCCTTCCTCGTCCTCGGGCTGCCCTTCCTTGCCGTAAACCGCCAGCCAGCCCGGATTGACCAGCACCTTGCCCTCGGTCTTGAAGGCGTGCTGCTCGACGCGGGTGATGCGGGTGGTGACGGCGTACTCGGCGGCCGGGTAGAACACCGCCAGGAAGCGTTTGGTGACCAGGTCGTAGAGCTTCCATTCCAGCTCGTTCAGGGACTTGGGCGGCGTGCCGGTGGGGATGATGGCGAAGTGGTCGGAAATCTTCGCGTTGTTGAAGATGCGCTTGTTGGGCGCCACCCATTTGCGTTGCAGGATGGTCTGTGCGAAGGGCGCGTAGTCCTCCGGCAGGTTGCCCAGTACTTCCCGCACGGTCGGCAGATAGTCCTCGGGCAGGGCGCGCGCGTCGGTGCGCGGATAGGTGAGGACCTTGTGCTTTTCGTACAGCGCCTGGGCCAGGCCCAGGGTGGTCTTGGCGGAGAAGCCGAAGCGGCCGTTGGCCTCCCTTTGCAGGCTGGTCAGGTCGTAGAGCAGGGGCGAGAGCTGGCTGGAGGGCTTGGTTTCCTCGGAGGCTTGCGCCGGCTTGCCGAGGCAGGCGGCGCGGATGGCCTCGGCCCGGGCCAAGTCCCACAGGCGGTGGGCCATGGCATGCTCGTCGTTCTCGTTCTTCCTGAACTTCTCGTCGAACCAGCGACCGCTGTATTCGCCCTTCGCGCCGGCGAAGCGGCCTTCCAGTTCCCAGTAGGGCCGGGGCACGAACTTGCGGATGCGCTCCTCCCGTTCCACCACGATGGCCAGGGTCGGCGTCTGCACCCGGCCGACGGTGGTGAGATGGAAGCCGCCGGTCTTGGAGTTGAAGGCGGTCATCGCGCGGGTGCCGTTGATGCCTACCAGCCAGTCGCTTTCCGCCCGGCAGATGGCGGCGGTGCGCAGCCCCTCCACCTCGGCCGCCTCGCGCAGGGAGGCGAAGCCTTCCTTGATCGCGGCCTGGGTCATGGATTGCAGCCACAGCCGCCGCACCGGTTTCTTGCTGGCGCTGTGCTGGACGATGTAACTGAAGATCAGCTCCCCCTCGCGCCCCGCGTCGCAGGCGTTGACGAGGCCGTCCACGTCCTTGCGCTTGATCAGCCGGGTGAGCAGCTTGAGGCGGTCCTCGGTCTTCTTGATGGGGGCCAGGGCGAAACGGGGCGGGATCACCGGCAGGTGGGCGAAGGACCACTTGCCGCGCTTGACCTCGTATTCCTCGGGAACGGTGAGTTCGAGCAGGTGGCCGATGGCGGAGGAGAGCACGTAATGCTCGGACTCGAAGTAGTCCTTTTCCTTGTGGAAGCCGCCCAGGGCCCGCGCGATGTCCTGGGCCACCGACGGTTTCTCGGCGATGATGAGTTGTTTGGACATCAGTGGAGGGTGGGTTGCCAGCTCTCGCCGTCGTCGTCGGACGTGTCGCCGCCGCGCACCAGATCCTCCAGCCAGAGCACCTCGCCGGCGCCCTTCAGTTTCCAGACGGCGAGCAGGGCGATCCACTTCAGGCGGTTGCCGGACACCACCGCGTCGGGCAGGGCCAGGGCGCGGTCGATGATCCATTCGCGGGCGTGCGCGGCGAGCAGGCCGGAGCTTTCCAGATAGCCCAGGAAGGCGCGGCCTTCGGTGGCGATGCGGGCGACCTCCTCCGCGCTGAAGATGCGGAAGGCCTGGGACACGGCGCAGTCCTCGGCGGGCGCCAGGTCGTCGAGGGCGGACAGCCAGTCGAGGGCCTCGCCGATCGCCTCGTCCTCGAAACCGGCCGCGGACAGCTTGCGGCTCAGTTGGGCGGCATCCGGAAAGGCTTCGGCATGCACATAGGTGTCGTAGAGATAGAGGAGGATGTCGAACATCATGCGAATAATCGTTGGTAGAGACCGCCCGGCAGTTTCGCCACGGCGCCGTCCATTTCGGCGGCGAGAAGCTTGACGGAGACCTCCTCCACCGTCAAGCCGAGGCGCTCGGCCAACTGGTCGGGCGCCAGCGGACCGCCGCCAAGGCACTCCAGCAGGGCGTCGGCGGCGGCGCCGGCGGGCATGCTGGCCGCCGCCGCGGGCAGCACCCGGCCCAGTTCCTCCAGGATGTCGGCGGCCGACTCCACCAGCTTGGCGCCCTGCTTGATCAGCCGGTGGCAGCCTTTCGACAGCGGCGAATGGATGGAGCCCGGCAGGGCGAACACGTCGCGGCCCTGCTCGGCCGCCAGGCGGGCAGTGATGAGGGAACCGCTTTCCAGCGCCGCCTCCACCACCAGCACGCCCAGGGAGAGGCCGCTGATGATGCGGTTGCGGCGCGGGAAGTGGCCGCTTCTCGGCGGCGTGCCGATGGCAAATTCCGACACGATGGCGCCTTCCGCCGCGAGCCGGTGCGCCAGGGCCCGGTTGCGCGCCGGATACACCCGGTCCAGACCGGTGCCGACCACCGCCACGCTGCCGGCCAGCCCGGCCAGGCCGCCGGCATGGGCGGCCGCATCCACGCCCAGGGCGAGGCCGCTGACGATGGTCAGCCCGGCCTCCGACAGGCTCTGGGCGAAGGCGCGGGCGTCGCGCAGGCCCTGCGGCGTGGCGTTGCGGCTGCCGACGATGGCCAGCATGGGCCGCGCCAGCCAGGCCGGATCGCCGCGCACATAGAGCCACGGGGGAGCGGCGGCAATGTCGCGCAGGCGCTCGGGGTAGGCCGCGTCGTTCCAGGTGAGCAGGTGATTGTCGGGGCCTTGCAGCCATTCCAGGCCGGCGCGCGTGGCTTCCGGCGCGACGCCGGCGGCGATGGCGCGGGCGAGGCCGTCGCCCACCAGGGGCCGGAGCTGGGCCACGCTGGCGCCGAGGATGGTCTCGGGCGTGTTGAAGACTTCCAGCAAACGGCCGGCCGTTTCGGGGCCCAGGCCGGGCACGGCCTCAAGGGCGAGCCAGGCCGCCTGCGCGGGGTGGCCGCTCAAGATGCGCGTCGCTCAGGGACTGGCGACGGAATCCATCAGGTAGACCGGACCGTCGGCGCGCATGATGAGGCCATAGGCCGCCTTGTCAAAGACGCGGTAGACGAACAGCAGGCCCACGTTCTGGTTCGGCAACTGCACCTGGTTACGCACGCGGTCTTCGGCCCGGCAGTGCAACTGGTACACCTCCTTGGGATCGAAGAACTCGTTGGCGGTGATCCTGGCGCCGGGCTTCAGGCAGCCGATGTCGGCGTAGCGCACCACCTGCCTCGGCGCATCGGCCGGCAGTTCGCCGCATTCCACCAGCATTTCCTTGGGATCATAGAAATCGCTGGTCACCGTCTTGCCGGGCTTGACGCATTTGGTGTCGGAGTACATCCCGGTCGGCGCCTTCTCGCCCGGCAACAGCCGGCCCTGACGGTGGATGGCCAGAACATGGCCGGGTTCCAGGCCATCGCGCAGGCCGCGGTTGACCACCACGGTGGCGTACTGGGCGGTGGCGTTGAAACCGCCGTAGGCCTGGATGATCTTGCCCCGCACGGGTTTGTCCGGCGCGCGCGGCGTCATGGTGTGCAGCGCATGGGGCGCGTCGGCAACCAGCCGGTCCCCCAGCGTGACTTCCATGTTCACCCTTTCCATGCGCAGGGTCTGCGGGTCGCCGGGCGCCAGGGTGCGCGCGCGGCCGACGCTTTGCGCTTCCAGACCCAGCAGCTCGCCGGTATCCGGATCGGTCAGCGGCTTACCGGCGCGCACCACCTTCCAATGCTGCGTGTCGGCCTTGCCGGCGCCGGCATAGACGACGTCGCCCTGGGTGATCATGACCCGCTGGTCGGCGGCCCCCAAAATCTTCGGCGCGGAGTTCAGCGCAGCCTCGTCGACAATGCCGGCGGCCATGACATAGGGCTGAATGTGTGCGGGCTGGATGGGAGGGATGCCCTGCTCACGGGTCTCGATCGGCTCGCTGCGGACCTGCGGGCTGAGCTTGACCAGCGGCAGGCCGGAGCCTTCCAGGGAGAGCCTGGGCTTGCCGTCTTCCATGCTCAGCACGACCACGTCGCCGGGATAGATGAGGTGGGGGTTTTTGATCTGTTCCTGGTTGAGCCGCCAGACCTCCGGCCAACGCCAGGGATCCTTCAGGAATTTCGCCGAGATGTCCCACAGGGTGTCGCCCTTCACCACCACATGGCGATCCGGCGCGTTTTCCTGCAGGCGGACCTCGTCCGCATGCGCGGGAACGATCAGCGGGGCGCTGAGGCCCAAGGCGGCGATCAATACAAGTGTACGCATGGTTCCTGCCCTTCCTGGCTTGCTGCGGCGTTGCGGACGTTATAATTCAGCCCGCGCAAAACTTAAACCACTTTGTCAAATTTTGCACGGAAAACGCTGCTTGTACACGACATGGCCCTGCTGAAAATTCTGCGTTTCCCCGATCCGCGCCTGCACGCCGTGGCCAAGCCGGTGGCCGCGGTCGACGCCGACCTCCGCCGGCTCGCCGCCGACATGGCGGAAACCATGTACGCCGCGCCCGGCATCGGCCTCGCCGCCACCCAGGTGGACCGCCACGTGCGTCTCATCGTGGTGGACGTCAGCGAGGAGAAAAACCGCCTGCTCACCTTGATCAACCCCCGCATCGTCATGAAGGAAGGCGAGGCGGTGCGCGAGGAAGGCTGCCTCTCGGTACCCGGCATCTACGACAAGGTGACGCGTGCCGAGCGCATCCGCGTCGAAGCCCTGGACCTCGAAGGCAAGCCCTTCGAACTCGACGCCGTCGGCCTGCTGGCGGTCTGCATCCAGCACGAGATCGACCACCTGGACGGCAAGGTCTTCGTCGAATACCTCTCCCGCCTCAAGCAGACCCGCATCCGCCACAAACTGGAAAAACAGGCGCGGGAAGCGATGTAGAGGTGTTGAGGGGTCAAGCAGCCCCTCACGCCTCACGCCTCACGCCTCACGCCTCACGCCTCACGCCCCATGCGCCTCGTCTTCGCCGGCACCCCCGAATTCGCCGCCGCCGCCCTGCGGGCGCTGATCGCCGCCGGGCACGACATCCCGCTGGTGCTGACGCAGCCGGACCGGCCGGCCGGGCGCGGCATGAAGCTGAGGATGAGCGCGGTGAAGGAGCTCGCCCTGGCGCACGGCCTGAACGTCGCCCAGCCCGACAACCTGAAGACCGAGGCGGCCCGCCGACGCATCCGCGACGCGGCGGCCGAAGTCATGGTGGTGGCCGCCTACGGCCTCATCCTGCCGCGGGCGGTGCTGGACCTGCCGCGTCTGGGCTGCGTCAACATCCATGCCTCGCTGCTGCCGCGCTGGCGCGGCGCCGCCCCCATCCACCGCGCCATCGAGGCCGGCGACGCGCAGACCGGCATCACCCTCATGCAGATGGACCAGGGTCTGGATACCGGCGCCATGCTTAGGCGCACCACCCTCCCCATCCTGGCCGAGGACACCACCGGCAGCCTGCACGACAAGCTCGCCGAACTGGGCGCGCGCGAAATCGTCGCCCTGCTTCCTGAGTTAGCGGCGGGCCGGGTGGCGGCGACGCCGCAGGACGACGCCCTGGCGACCTACGCCGGCAAGATCGGCAAGGACGACGCCCGCCTGGACTGGCGCCTGTCGGCCGCCGCGCTGGACCGGCGCATCCGCGCCTACGATCCCTTTCCCGGCGCCTTCTGCCTGCTCGACGGCGAACCGCTGAAGATCTGGCGCGCCCGGCCGGCGGCCGGTTCGGGTGAGCCGGGCACTCTCCTGGCGGTGGATCGGCATGGCATCCGCGTCGCCTGCGGCGAGGGCGCCCTGGCAATCAGCGAAGTGCAGAAGGCCGGCGGCCGGCGCCTGCCGGTCGAATCCTTCCTCGCCGGCCACGCTCTGCGCTCCGGCATCCGGCTCGCCTGAGCTCACGCAAGCTCTTGAATTTTTGTGTGTTGCCTTGGTGTCGCCGCGATCCGCACATCCCGCGCGCGCCGTGGAGTCAATCTCCGTGCCCCGAACTTGATGCCTACACCTCCGCAGCCTGCCGGTCGGCATGATAGCTGGAGCGCACCAGGGGCCCGCTGGCCACATTCCTGAAGCCCATCTCCTGTGCGACGCGCGCGAACTCGGCGAACTGTTCCGGCGGCACGAAACGCTCCACCGGCAGGTGGTGGGGGGAGGGTTGCAGGTATTGGCCGATGGTCAGCATGTCGACGTCGTGCGCGCGCAGATCGCGCAGCACCTCCAGCACCTCCGCGTCCGTCTCGCCCAGACCCAGCATGATGCCGGACTTGGTGGGCACAACGGGACAGCGCGCCTTGAACCGTTTCAGCAACAGCAATGAATGCGCGTAGTCCGCCCCGGGCCGGCAGGCCTTGTACAGGCGCGGCACGGTCTCCAGGTTGTGGTTCATCACGTCCGCAGGATCGGCGGCGAGGAGGTCCAGCGCGATATCCAGGCGGCCGCGAAAATCCGGGGTAAGAATTTCGATGCGGATGTTGGGGGCGGCGGCCCGCGCGGCGCGGATGCAGGCGGCGAAGTGGGCGGCGCCGCCGTCCCGGAGGTCGTCGCGGTCGACGCTGGTGATAACCACGTACTTCAGACCCATCGCCGCCAGGGTATGCGCCAGGTGGGCGGGTTCGTCGGGGTCGGGCGGCAACGGCTGGCCGTGGCCGACGTCGCAGAACGGGCAGCGGCGGGTGCAGAGATCGCCCAGGATCATGAAGGTGGCGGCGCCGTGGCGAAAGCATTCGCCCAGGTTGGGACAGGAAGCCTCCTCGCACACGCTATGCAGCCTGGCCTCGCGCAGCAGCGTCTTGATGCGCGCCACCTCCGGGCCGGCGGGCGCCTGCGCCTTGATCCAGGCGGGCAGTTTCAGGCGCGGTTTTGCCACGACCTTGATGGGGATGCGGGCGGTTTTCGCTGCGCCCTTGTGCAGAATGGAATCGGCCATGGCGGTAGGGAGGAAGCGGAGGCATTGTATCCGGCAGGCTTCCGCCGGAGAGGTACAGCGGCCTCAAGTCCGATCGGCCGCCAGCCGATGTCTACGGCCGCCCTGACGGTTTCACCGGCAAGGTATGCGGCGGCAGGCTGGCGGACAACGTCTCCGCCAGGCGTTCCATGCTGTAGGCCAGGGGCGAGCGCCGGCGCCAGACCAGTCCGATGCTGCGCGACGCGCCCGGCTTGGCCAGGGGCTTGAACTGCACCGACGCCGTGACCGGCGAAGTATCCGCGCAGGCCAGGGCGGGCATCAGGGTCACGCCCAGGCCCATGGCGACCATCTGGCGCAGGGTCTCCAGGCTGGTGGCGCGGATCTCCTCGCTCTTCAAACCTTGCAGGCGGCAGGCCTCGAGGGCCTGGTCGCGCAGGCAGTGGCCCTCCTCCAGCAACAGCAGGCCGGCCTTCGCCAGGGCGTCGATGTCCACCGATTTCGCCCTGGCCAGGGCATGCCCGGCGGGGATGGCGGCGAGGAAAGCTTCCTTGAACAGGGCTTTCGCCTCCAGGGCGGGATCCTGGATGGGCAGGGCCAGCAGGCCGGCATCCAGCTTGCCCTCGGCCAGGTGGGCCAGCATCTGCGGCGTCATCTCCTCGCGCAGCAGCAGGCGCAGACCGGGATGCGCCTCGCGCACGCGGGTCAGCACGTGGGGCAGGTAATAGGGCCCCAGGGTGGGGATCACCCCCAGGTGCACGGTGCGCTCCATGGGATCCCTGGCGTAGCTGGCCACCTCACGGATGTGGGCCGCCTCCTCGACGATGCGGCGGGCCGACTCGACGATCTCTCGGCCGATGGGGGTGGGCGCCACTCGTTTCAGGGAGCGATCGAACAGAATCACGCCCAGGTAATCCTCCAGCTTCTTGATGCCCGTCGACAGGGTGGACTGGCTGACGAAGCAGGCCTCGGCCGCCTGGCCGAAGTGGCCGCTGTCGGCGAGGGCGACGAGATAGCGCAGTTCTTGCAGGGTCATGGCGGTTATGATCTACATCATTGATTGATACGACAGATTATATTCATTTCACCAACCCATCCGCCTGGTCTTAAATGAAGGCGTAAAGAGATCCAACATCCCTCTCAGCCGAGAGACTTAACTGCAAGGAGCACAGCATGACCATCGATATCGGCATCAACGACAAGGATCGCGCCCGCATCGCCGAGTCCCTCTCCAAAATGCTCGCGGACAGCTACATCCTCTATCTCAAGACCCACAACTTCCACTGGAACGTGACCGGGCCCATGTTCAACACCCTGCACATCATGTTCATGCAGCAGTACACGGAACTGTGGAACGCCCTCGACCTCATCGCCGAGCGCATCCGCGCCCTGGGCCATGCGGCGCCGGGCTCCTACAAGCGCTACGTAGAGCTGTCCTCCATCAAGGAAGAGGAAGGGGTACCTTCTGCCAGCGACATGATCCGGCAACTGGTGGCCGGCCAGGAAGCGGTGACGCGCACCGCCCGTGCCGCCTTCAAGGTGGCCGACGCGGCCGACGACCAGCCCACCGCCGATCTGCTCACGCAGCGCATGGAGGTGCACGAGAAAAACGCCTGGATGCTGCGCGTGCTGCTGGAAGACGGCGCGGCTGCGCCTAAACCGGCGAAGGCGCGGCGCAAATAGGCGGCGGCTTGTCGAGGGCGGGGGGGTAAAATCGGCGCCCCCTATCCCCCGCCTCGCGCTCCGCCCGATGACCACCGCCGACCTCCTCCCCGTCACCCTGCTCACCGGCTTCCTCGGCAGCGGCAAGACCACGCTGCTCAATCAATTGCTGCGCCGGGAGCCGCTCACCGCCGTGGTGATGAACGAGTTCGGCGAGATCGGCCTGGACCATCAACTGCTGGAGGACACGCGCGGCCCCCTCGCCCTGCTTTCCGGCGGCTGCGTGTGCTGCCAGGTGCAGGGCTCGCTCGGCCCTACCCTGAAGAACCTCTTCATGGCGCGCGGCGCGACGCTGCCGGACTACCGGCGGGTGATCATCGAGACCACCGGCATCGCCGACCCCGCTCCCATTCTCGACGTGCTGCTCAACGACCGCTGGATCGCCGCCCGGCATCGCATGGACGGCGTCATCACCACGGTGGACTGCGCGCACGCGCCGCAACAGCTCGGCGCCTACCCGGAGGCGCGGCGCCAGGTGGCGGTGGCCGACCGCCTGCTGCTCACCAAGTCCGACCAGACGACACCCGAGGCGCGCGCCGCGCTGGAGGAACGCCTGGCTTCCCTCAATCCCGCCGCGCCCCGACATATCGTCACGCATGGCGCCATCGACCCCGCGCTGATCCTCGAGGTCGGCCTGTTCAACGCCCGCGACAAGCACGCGGACGTGGAGAAATGGCTCGCCCACGCGCGTTATCGGCCGGTCGCGCGCGGCGCCGGGCTCGGCGGCAAGGTTCGGCCGCAACCGGCGGACGGTCACGACGGCCGCATCCGCGCCTTCAGCCTGAGCTTCGATGAGCCCCTGGATGGGGACGGTCTGGCCGCCGCCCTGGAAATGTTGCAGGTTTTCCGCGCGGAAAACTTGCTGCGCATGAAAGCCATCGTCCACGTCGCCGGCAAGGACGCCCCCGTGGTCCTGCACGCCGTGCAGCACGTGCTCTATCCGCCGGCCGAACTGCGGGAGTGGCCGGATGACGACCGGCGCAGCCGTTTCGTCTTCATCACCGCCGATCTGGAGGAGGGCTTCGTTCGGCGCCTGCTCGACGACTTCACCCACGCCGCCGCCGGCAAGCGCGCCGCGCCGGCCCTGACCTGAACCGCCCCCAGGGGTGGCAAGCGCCACGAGTAACAATATTGACAACCGTTCTCATTAGGACTTGCCGCAACCGCCCGGCTGAGGCACGGGACATGTCCTGCGCGGGCTGAGCCCGAGAATCGGCAACGCCGTGCTCCGCGTCCGCATTCATCCGTGGCAACCGCCTGCAAGAGATCCAGGCCCGGCGATCCCCGCAAAAAAACACTTGTATATGAGAACCGTTCTCGTTTAATATTCGCTCCGAGCTTCCCTCCCGCCCGTGGCGGGTCAAGCAGCAGCCAGCCAGGACGCCGTCCCAGCCAGCCGATCTCTAGCTTATTCACAGGAGACGGATATGGATTGGCTGAACACCCTGATATGGGTCCTCCGCGGCAGCATCGTCGGCATGGCCCTGTTCCTGGCGATGGTGGTGGCGGTATATACCCTGGTGCCGCTGGAAACCCCGCGCGGCCCGGATGCGCCTGCGCAAACGGCCGCGCGGCATCAGGCGGGGTAAGCGACATGAACCTCCCCGCCGCCACCGACAACCGCCCCGACCTGATGGCCGCCGTGCTGGAACACCTGGCCTGCTACCTGCAGACCGGGCGGCCGCGTTCCGCCCATCTCGCCAGCCTTCTGCTCGCGCGCATCGCCGTCGAGCCGGACGTCGATGCCGAACTGCGCGAGCGCTGCCGCCTGCTGCTCGAAGTCCTGGAAAGCTTTGAGACGCGCGATGCGCGAATCTGCCAGGCGCCCTCGCTGCGCGTCTCGGCGCGTCCCGCGCCTTGGCTGACCTGGGAGTGTCTGGGGGAAGCGGCATGAGGAGCCTCCGATGAGCCTGGACTTGCCCGCCTGGGGTTCCCGTGAGGACCTGGTCAAGGCCTGGACCGCGCGCTTCCTGGGCCGCGACGAAGCCGTCGTCGAAGCCGACACCGCCGATGCCCGTCCGGCCGATGCGCCCAGGCAGCGCGCCAGCAAGCTGCCGCCGCGCGTCTGGGAGCTCGATCACAAACTGCTCTGCCCCGTCATCGGCACCTGCCTGTCCATGCCCGAGGTGCGCGCCCTGGCGCGCAAGCATGGGGTGATCCACGAAACCGCCAGCGATTATGAAGCGCATGTCACCGTGGTCTCGCATTGCAAGAGCCGCAATCCCGTCTCCGAGGCGGCGCAGAAGGCCCTGGACCGGCGGCATGCCCTGTGGCTCGGCCGTTTCGCCAAAGCGAAGAGCGAGGCGGCGGCGCGCGAACTCTGGAACGCGGGC
>JBBIPL010000006.1:0-39764 GCA_037442845.1 Hydrogenophilales bacterium
CTCTTTTCCCGCCCCGTCATCATCAACAGGAAACCGACCGATCCGGTCATCACGTTCACTAGCTGGCCCAGGGCCATCACCACCAGCATCAGCCAGGCGTCGGTAAATTCGCGGCCAAACAGGGACATCACCCATTGCGGCGCCAGCAGAAAGAGCCCGATGATCGGCAGCGCCATCAAGGTCAGCAGGAGGGCGCTGTGCCGGGTCATCCTGCCGAGGCTCTCCATCTCCCCCTGACGGTACAAGGCCGCCATCTTGGGCGCGATGATGCTGTTGGCGGCGATCAGGACCAGCCCGACCAGCATGGCGGCCCGGTTCGCGGCGCCGAACAGGCCTACTTCGCCGCTGCTGGCCCAGACTCCCAGCAGCAGGACCGGCAGGGCCTGCGTCAACTGCTGGATCAGCATGGCGCCGAGCAGGGGAGTGCTGCTGCGCAGGAGGTCCCGCACGGCGAAGCTCGGGGCGGCCTGTTTATGCCCGGCCATGGCGGCCCGCCAACGCAACACGCCATAGATCAGCGCCGCGCTCGCGCCGGCGACATACGCCATGGCCGCCCCGCTCACTCCGAATTCCGGCGCCAGCAGCAGAACCAGCGCCCCGGCGACGAGCGGCACCAGGACACTCTGGATGAGCATGCTGTCGCGCACGTTCTTCAGCCCCTGCAGGGCCTTCGCCTGGAGCGTCATCCAGGCGAACGGCACGATGGCCAGCGCCATGTAGCGCAGGGGCTCGGCCAGGTCGGGCTTGCTGAAGAGCGCCGCGGCGCCCCAGTCGGCTGACAGGAAGACCAGTCCAGAAAGCGGCAAGGACACGCCCAGGGTGATCCATACGGCCTGGCGCACCACCCCCTTCACCGCCGCCCACGCCTGCTCGCTGGCGTTTGCCGCCACAAACCGCGTCACGCTGTTGTCCGTGCCCATGCGCCCGACCACCGCCACCAGAGTGATGATGGTCAAGGCGAGGAAATACAGCCCGGCGCCCTCGGCGCCCAGTTGCCGGGTGATGATGACGTGAAACCCAAAGGCCAGGCCCGCGCCGGCCATCTTGAGCAGGAAGGCGATGGCCCCCTTGCTCAGGACTTCCTTCATGTGTCCGTCGAGGACGCGCTCCAACAGTTTTCGGATCCTTGTCATTTCGCGCGCGGGACGGTCGCTTGCTTCTCATAGCGTGGAGTTCGCGTCATCGACTCTTGGAGTTCCCGAGGGCGGATCTCCCATGCGAGGATAAAAAGGCTATGAACAGTGAATCGGGGAGTCATGGCAAACCTTCGGGGCGTGGGGGCGGATACTATGGAACCAGGGAACACGGCGCAACTCTTGCAATACGGTCCAGCCGCATGCCGCCTTCGCCGCGGAATGCGGCCCATGTGCGCATCCGGGCATGCCGCGCTCCCGATCCGACCGGCCCGCGCCCCACGCCCCCAACCTTCAGCCGGAGGGGTCCATCAGGGCGGATCGCGACACTTTTTTGTCGATTTTTTTTACACCGAGCATGAATCTCCCTGTGGACGACGCCACAGGACTTTTACAACGCATTGATTATTATAGGATTTTTACAGAACCCATGAACCTGGCATGCAATGTGCTATGGATTGTGCAAGAGTGTCGCGGTAGAACGCCTTCGGGCTGACAAGACCTCGCCTTCAATGAACCGATAGGAGTATTGAAAATGAAGCGCAAAATTTTGAGCGGCATGATGGGCTTGTCCATGCTGGGTGCGGCGGCGAGCGCCAACGCGTTCGTATTTGACATCATGAGCGCCGACCTGAACGGCGCCGCCATGGCGGTCACGGGCCTGCCCACCGGCGCTGGCTCGCCGGACGGCTCCTTCAGCATGTCGTTCGACCTCAGCACCGCACTGGGCAACAGCACGATCTCCTCGCCCTCGCAACTGGGCGGCATGACGGCCGGCGCGAGCCGTGCGTTTGACGCCCTGATCGTCGATGGCGACATCACGCTGTACAACCCCCTTGCCACGCCGAACACTTTGGCGCGCAGCTACAACGACCTCACGGCGTTCACCGGCAGCGTCACCACGACGCTGAACTCCTTGGCGGGCTTGCCCTCCCTGCCTGGCACGCTGGACGCCTCGACCGCGGCCTTCAGCGGCCAGATGACCGTCGCCTACAACGGCGTTTTCGACAACTTTCCCCTGCTCGGCCTCGGCGGTCCAGGCGCCGGCACTCTGGTCATCAACTTCGGTTTCAATGACGTCTCGGACGTGCTGAGCATGAGCATCCTCGAGACCGTGACCACCGGCATCGGCTTCGAGAAGGCGCTGGACAATCTCGACAACACCTTCGGCGTCAACAGTGGCACTCTCGGCGCCTACGTCTTCGCCGGCCAAAGCGTAGCCGGCACCGCCCCCAACCTGGTCAGCACGGGTAATTTCATCCTGCGCGCCGTTCCCGAGCCCGCTTCCCTGGCGCTTCTGGGTATCGGCCTCGCCGGCCTGGGCCTCATGCGCCGCAAGGCTTGAGACTGTCGGTTTTTCTTACAGCCCGAAAACAGCGGCGTACGCCGCTGTTTTTTTGGGCGCTAGGGACTTGATCCCGCGCACTGACGTCATGTCCAATCGGCGCCCGCCGCCTTGTTGCACGAATGAGCCAGCGTATGCCATGGTCGAGCGTCCGGCAGTGCCGTCTATGCCAGCCCCGCAAAGGATCGCGCGGGAGCGCGAAGCGGGCCTGAAGTGTTTGTTCGTGTGGATGCAAATGTGACTAGTCTCGCTATTCTTTTCGTCTTCGCCCTGATCCTTTCCGGCGTGGTCATCCGTATCGCGATCTCCGCGGCGCAACGCTTCGGCGTGGTCGATCGCCCGGGGGGGCACAAACTGCATGAACAAGTCACCCCCTTTGTCGGCGGCGCCGGGGTGTTGGCCGCCCTGCTCAGCACCCTGGCCATGGGGGGGGAGCCGCGCGGCGACAACGGCTGGCTGGTCTTGGGCGCGGGCGCCGTGGTGATGTTTCTGGTCGGACTGGCCGACGACATCAAGCCTTTGAGCTTTAAGCTGCGCTTCGCCGTACAGGCCTGCGTCGCCTCGCTGATGGCGCTCGCGGCCGGCGTGGCGCTGAGCGATCTGGGAACGCTGTTTTCCGGTGAACTTCTGGAACTGAGCTATCTCGCGGTGCCCTTGACGGTGTTCGCCACCGTCGGCGTGATCAACGCCCTGAACATGATCGATGGCATCGACGGCCTGAGCGGGGCGTTGTCCCTGGCCAGCCTGTTTCTCATCGCCTTGGTCGCTCACGTCGGTGGGCAAAGCGACTACGTCATGCTGGCCGTCGGCCTCATGGGCGGGTTGATCGGTTTCCTCTATTTCAACCTGCGCCACCCGTGGCAGCGCCGCGCCCGCGTTTTCCTGGGCGACAACGGCAGCATGATGCTGGGCTTCCTCTTCGCCTGGATACTCATCGCCCTGTCGCAAGGGGAACGGCGCGCCATGCCTCCGGTCATTGCCCTCTGGCTGTTCGCCATCCCGCTCATGGACACCGTGGGCGTCATGCTGCGCCGGCTCTGGCTGGGCAAGTCGCCGTTCCATCCGGACCGACACCACCTCCACCACCTGTTCATCCGCGCCGGCTTCCGCATCCAGGAGATCGTCCATATCATCACCATGTTGCACCTGGGCATCGGCCTGCTCGGCATTGCTGGCATGCTGATGGGCATTCCGGAAATCTGGATGCTGCTGGCCTTCCTGCTGCTCTTCGTCTTCTACTTCTATTCCATTCTGCGCCCTTGGCGCATCGTCCCCGCCCTGCGCCGGCTGCACACGCTGTTCGATCTGGCCTCGCCCGATACGCGCGGGGTGTTCATCGGCAATTGCAGCCTCGAAGGGACTGACTTCCTCATACGTACAATCGCGGAAGTGCTGTCATCCAGAGACGATTGCCGTTTGACCGTTTACCAGACTGAACGGATAAACCGCCCAGGTCAGTATGTCTATGCCGTGGTGGAAATCCTGGGTGAGGATAACGCAGCGGCCGCCGACGAAGTCCGTCGCCTGGCGGAAATCCTGAAACGTCGCCTCACGGGGCGCATGGGGATGCGGGTCCGACAATTTCTGGTGCGCGACCCAGCCAACGAGCGCCGCGTTGCCCATTGGCCGACCATTGCCGATCTGCGCACGCGCGACCGCCGTTCCATGCACAGGAAAACTTTGATTCACTCGGCGTACGACATGCGGGCGAATGCCGCCTTGCCGACCTGACCGAGTTTGCCTCGTGTTTGACCGGATACTCGTGCTCTGCACCGGCAATATTTGTCGCAGTCCCATGGCCGAGGTTGTACTGCGGCATGAGATGCGGGTTATGGGGCGAGCCCTGGAAGTGCGGTCGGCCGGGGTAGATGCGCTGCGCGGCTACCCGGCGGACCTGCCTGCCCAGGCGCGGATGCGGGCGCGGGGGCTTGATCTTTCCACGCACCGCGCGCGCCAGGTGACTCCGGAATTGGCGCGCTGGGCGAACCTCATCCTGGTGATGGAGTCGAAACAACGCGACGCCATGGTCGCCATCGACCCCGCCTCGCGCGGAAAAATCTATCTGCTCGGCCACTGGATCGGGCAGGAGGTTCCCGATCCCTACCAGCAGCCCGACGATGTTTACACACTCGCCCTCAACCTCATCGATCAGGCCATAGCGAGTTGGGCCGGGAAACTGTGAGCGCTCGCGTGAACGCTGCCTGTCACTTTCCCGCGGCTATTCTCTCGCCATACAATCCCTTGCGTTTTTTTCAGCTCCCGCGCGCCGTGCACGATGCCCGCGCAGCCAGCCCGCGCTTCGCCCTGCCATTCGGAATGAACGCTCAAGCCATGAAAACTTCACACCTTCTCCTCCCGATTGCCTGCATGCTCCTGCTGTCCGGATGCGCCATCATCCCCGGCGCCCACACCTATGACATGCGCGAGCGGTCCTCGGTCCCCCTGCCGGCGAAGAAGGAGGGAGAGGAAGTCCCGGCCCACGTCAAGGTCAAGGCGATCACGTCCGATCTCATCATCGAACTGGACAAGCGCAGGAGTGAAGCCCTGGCCGCGGAAGAGAAGACCGGGGTTGTGCCGCAAGCGGCCATGCCGGATTACCGGATCGGCCCCGGCGACATCCTCTCCATCACCGTGTGGGAACACCCCGAACTGACCATCCCCGCCGGCACCTACCGCTCCCCCGAACAGTCCGGCACCCTGGTGGCGGAAGACGGCACCATTTTCTATCCCTATGTCGGCATCTTCTCCGTGTCTGGCAAGACCTCGCGGGAAGTCCGCGCCATCCTCGCCCAGCGCCTGGCCAGGGTCATCGAGAAGGTTCAGGTGGATGTGCGCGTGATCAGCTACCGTAGCAAGCGGTTGTATGTGGTCGGCGAAGTCAAGGCGCCCGGACAGCAGGAAATCACCGACTTACCCGTCACGGTGCTGGATGCCATCAACAAGGCCGGCGGTTTCACGCCGGAGGCGGACCACAGCCAGGTTCTGCTCACCCGTGCCGGGAAAACCTGGCGCGTGGACCTGCAGGCCCTGTACGAACGCGGCCAGGTCTCGCAGAACCTCCGCCTGGAGCCGGGCGACATCGTCAACGTGCCAGACCGCGCCCTGAACAAGGTCTTCGTCCTGGGTGAAGTACAGAAGCCCGGATCCCTGTTCATGAACAAGAAGCGCATCACCCTGGCCGAAGCCCTGGCCGAAGCCGGCTATATCAATCAACAGACGTCCAATCCCTCCTGGATCTTCGTGATGCGCGGCGGCGCCGGCGACTCGGAGCTCTACCACCTCGACTCCAAATCCCCGGATGCCCTGGTGCTGGCGGATCGCTTCCCCCTTCAGCCGCGCGATATCGTCTATGTGGATGCGGCGGAAGTGGCGCGCTGGAACCGGGTGATCAGCAACGTGTTGCCCACCGCGACCATGCTGAACACCATCAGCGGAACCGACTTCCCCTTGTTCGGCGGTCGCCAGTGATCTTGGCGGTCGCATGATGCGCGTGGCGCCAAGCCGCGGGGCGCAACCCGATCGCCTTGCCGGTCGACGCCCCGAGCTTATGTGGGGTCACGGTCCGTCCGCCCGCGCCCTATGACCGACCTGCCTTCCTCAATCCACTGACCTGAGCCAACCATGTCCGCCGACCCGATGCAAACCCTGCCCGGCCCCCCCCCCGAGGAAGCCGAGGACGACATCAACCTGGGGGAGATCCTGGCCACCTTACTGGAGCACAAGTGGCTGCTGGCCGGGGTGACCTGTTGCAGCGTCCTCCTAGGCGTCTTCTATTTGTATATTGCGCCGCCGGTCTACCAGGCCGACGCCCTGTTGCAGATCAATGACGCGAAAAACAGCGGCGGCCTCACGGCCCTCAAGGAACTGCAGCCCCTGCTTGGCGACACCACCTCGGCCGCGGCCGAACAGGAAATCCTCAACTCGCGCATGATCCTCGGCCGGGTGGTGGAACGGCTGAAGCTGGATATCGTGGCCCAGCCCGACCATTTCCCCCTGATCGGCCAGGCCGTCGCCAGGCGCCACGACGGCGACGTCCCGGCCGAGCCGCGCTTCGGCGCCGTCAGTCATGCCTGGGGAGGGGAGCGGATCAAGGTGGAAACCCTGGAAGTGCCCCATCCCCTCCTCGACCAGACCCTGACGCTGCTGGCGGGCGAATCCGGCGCCTACCAGGTGTTCGACGAGGACGGCAACAAGCTGTTCGACGGGGTCGTGGGCCAGGCCGCGGCCGGCAAGGGGGTGACCCTGTTCGTATCCAAGCTGGCGGCCCGCCCCGGCACCCGTTTCAAGCTCAGCAAGCTGCGCCCGCAAGACGCCATCGACGCTTTGCAGGCCCAATACACGGTCAAGGAACGCGGCAAACAATCGGGGATCATCGAGGTGACGCTAAAGCACAGCGACCCGGAGCTGCTTCCTGTTATCTTGGACGAGATCACCAACGCCTACGTGCGGCAGAACGTGGAATATCGTTCCGCCGAGGCGGAGAACACGCTCAAGTTTCTTGAAGCCCAGCTCCCCGTCCTGAAACGGGAAATGGACACCGCCGAGGCAGCCTTCAACCAGTATCGCCAGAGCAAGGGCTCCGTCGATTTGGCCTTGGAAACCCAGGGCGTGCTCGCGTCCGTGGTCGACATCGACAAGGAAACCGTGAAGCTGCAACAGCAACGCGACGAACTGCGCCAGTCCTTCACCCCGGAGCACCCGCGGATGCAGGCCATCGACTCGCAGATCGCCCGGCTCAAGGAGAAACGCTCGCAACTGGACGGCAAGGTCTCGCGCCTGCCGGCGACCCAGCAGGTGCTGTTGAAGTTGCAGCGGGACGTGGAGGTCTCCACCAAGCTGTACACGGAACTGCTCAACAGCGCGCAGCAATTGCGGGTTTCCAAGGCCGGCACGGTGGGCGACGCCCGGATCATCGACACCGCCATGGTCGCCGGCAAGCCGGTGTCGCCCAAGGCGCCGCTGATCCTCGCCGCCGCCCTGTTCATCGGCCTGTTCCTCGGCCTGATCATCGTCTGGATCATCCGTTCCCTGCGGGTGATGGTCGAAGACCCGGACAAGATCGAAAAGCAGCTTGGTCTGCCCGTCTACGCCACCATCCCGCACAGCAAGACCGAGGCGTCCCTGGCGCGCGACATGAAGACCGGGAAGAAGGCGGCCCGCCTGCTGGCCGTGGACTTCCCCGAGGAGGACGCGGTGGAAAGCCTGCGCAGCCTGCGCACGACCCTTCACTTCGCCCTCATGGATGCCGACAAGGGCTCGCTGCTCATCACCGGCCCGGCCCCCGACATCGGCAAGAGCTTCATCTCCAAGAACCTCGGCGCCGTCCTGGCCCAGTCGGGCAAGCGCGTGGCGATCATCGACGCCGACCTGCGCAAAGGCCACATCCACCGCGAGTTCGGCATGCGGCGGGAGCTGGGCGTATCCGAGTTCGTCAGCGGCAGCGCCAAACTGGGCGACATCGTCAAGCCGACCCAGGTGGAAAACCTGTCCGTCATCACCACCGGCCAGCGCCCGCCCAATCCCTCCGAACTGCTGATGCACCCGCATTTCGAGGAACTGCTCGGCCAGATGGGCGACCTGTTCGACATCCTCATCGTCGACGCGCCGCCGATCCTGGCCGTCTCCGATGCCGCCATCATCGGCCGTCACACCGGCGCCGCCCTCATGGTCGCGCGCGCCGGCAAGCACCCCATCCGCGAGATCGAGCAGGCGGTCAAGCGCCTCAATCAGGCCGGCGTGGCGGTCAAGGGCTTCGTGTTCAACGACATGGACACCGTGCGGCAGAAGTACCGCTACGGCTACAGCGGCTACGTCTACAGTTACACCTACAAAAAAAGCTCCGTTTGAAATCCCCGCTCCAGACCGATCCCTCCGCGACAGCCTCAAGCCTGGCTGAGAGCACGCCGACAAACGCGATATCCGCGGGCAAGAATCCGCCCCTACCCATTCCTTCGCGTATTCCCCACCCCATTCCCAGGAGTCCCATGCAATGAAGCTCAGCGTCATCGGCGCCGGTTACGTCGGCCTGGTCAGCGGCGCCTGTCTGGCTGAAGTCGGCAACGAGGTGCTGTGCCTCGACGTCGATCCGCACAAGATCGAGATCCTCAAGTCCGGCGGCATTCCCATCTACGAACCCGGCCTGCAGGAGATGGTGCGGCGCAACGTCGAGGCGGGGCGGTTGTTCTTCACCACCGACATCGAGGAATCGGTGCATTTCGGCCAGATCCAGTTCATCGCCGTGGGCACGCCGCCGGACGAGGACGGTTCCGCCGACCTGCAATACGTGGTCGCCGCCGCGCGCAACATCGGCCGCCACATGCAGGATTTCAAGCTGGTGGTAGACAAGTCCACCGTGCCGGTGGGCACCGCCGACAAGGTCAAGGCGGCGCTCGCCGAGGAACTGGCCGCGCGCGGCGTCAACATCGAATTCTGCGTCGCATCCAACCCGGAATTTCTCAAGGAAGGCGCGGCGGTGGACGACTTCATGAAGCCCGACCGCATCGTCATTGGCACCGAAAGCGAGCGCGCGACGCAGTGGCTGCGCCAGCTCTACGCGCCGTTCCAGCGCAACCACGACCGCCTGGTGGTGACCGACGTGAGGAGCGCCGAGCTGATCAAGTATGCGGCCAACGCCATGCTGGCGACGCGCATTTCCTTCATGAACGAACTCGCAGTGCTGGCCGAAAAGCTGGGCGCCGACATCGAGCAGGTGCGCCACGGCATCGGTTCCGATCCGCGCATCGGCTACCACTTTCTCTACGCCGGCTGCGGCTACGGCGGCTCCTGCTTCCCCAAGGACGTGCGGGCCCTGCGCCGCACTGCGCAGGAAAACGGCGTACCGCTGCGCGTGCTGGATGCGGTGGAGGACGCCAACAACGCGCAGAAGGAGGTGCTGATCAACAAACTGACGTCGCGCTTTGGCAATGACCTGAAAGGCAAGCGTTTCGCCATGTGGGGCCTGGCCTTCAAGCCCAATACCGACGACATGCGCGAGGCGCCGTCGCGAACCATGCTGGAGGCGCTGTGGGGCATGGGCGCCAGCGTCGCCGCCTACGACCCGGCGGCGATGGACGAAACCCGCCGCATCTACGGCGAGCGCGCCGATCTGCAGCTGGTGAGCGGGCCGATGGACGCGCTCAAGGGCGCCGACGCGCTGCTCATCGTCACCGAGTGGAAGGTCTTCCGCAGCCCCAATTTCGCCACCATGAAATCACTGCTCAACCACGCCGTGATCTTCGACGGTCGCAACCTGTACGAGCCCGCGCGGATGCGCGAGATGGGCTGGGAATACCACGCCATCGGCAGGCGGACGGCATGAAGATCCTGGTCACCGGCGCCGCCGGTTTCATCGGCATGCACGTCGCCCAGCTCTTGCTCGCGCGCGGCGACGAGGTGGTGGGGGTCGACAACCTCAACGACTACTACAACCCCAGGCTGAAACTGCTGCGCCTGGAACAGCTCAAGCCGCATGCCGGGTTCCGCTTCGCGTGTGGCGACATTTCCGACCGCATGTTCGTCGAGGATCTGTTCGCGGCGGAGAAATTCCATCGCGTCATCAACCTCGCCGCGCAGCCGGGCGTGCGCTACTCGCTGAAGAACCCACACGCCTACATCCAGACCAACCTCGTCGGCTTCGGCAATCTACTGGAGGGCTGCCGCCACAACGGCGTCGAACATTTCGTCTACGCCAGCAGTTCCAGCGTCTACGGCGCCAACACCCGCATGCCGTTCTCGGTGCACGACAACGTCGACCATCCGGTCAGCCTGTACGCCGCCAGCAAGAAGGCGAACGAGCTGATGGCGCACACCTACAGCCATCTCTACGGCCTGCCCAGCACCGGCCTGCGCTATTTCACCGTGTACGGCCCCTGGGGGCGGCCGGACATGTCGCCCTGGCTGTTCACCTCCGCCATCCTCGAAGGCCGCGCCATCGACGTGTTCAACATGGGCAAGATGCAGCGCGACTTCACCTACATCGACGACATCGCCGAAGGCACGCTGCGGGTGCTGGACAAGATCGCCACGCCGAACCCCGCTTTCACCACCGACGCGCCGGACCCGGGCAGCAGCTACGCGCCCTACCGCGTGTACAACATCGGCAACCACCAGCCGGTGGAGCTGATGACCTTCATCCAGACCATCGAGGCCGCCCTGGGCCAGGAGGCCAAAAAGAACTTCCTGCCCATGCAGCCGGGCGACGTGGTGGCGACCTACGCCGACATCGAGGAACTCAAGCGCGACGTCGGCTTCGAGCCGAAGACCGCACTCGCGGACGGCATCGCCCGCTGGGTGGACTGGTACCGGCGCCACGGCGCCGGGCTGAATTAGGCCGGACATCCGCATGCCGCTGTTCTGTCTAAAATGAACACATCCCCCGGGAGATCGCTCATGCGCCACCGAATCCGCCTCGCCCTGCCCCTGCTGTTCGTATTCGCGTCCGCCGCCGCCGCCAGCGGGGTGTACAAATGGGTCGATCCGAGCGGCCGCACCCACTATTCCGACCAGCCGCCGCCGGCGGAGGCGCGCGGCGCGCAGCAAATCCGCGGCAAGGGCAACGTGGTGGAGGTGGACAAGGAGTCCTTCGCCGGCAAGCAGGCGCACGCGAAGAACCCGGTGGTGCTTTACGCCAACAACTGCGGCCCCTTCTGCGACCAGGCGCGCGAGCACCTGAAACGGCGCGGCATCGCCTACAGCCAGAAGGACCCCTCCACCGATCCGGAACACGCCCTGGCCCTGAAGAATCTGGTCGGCGCCATGGAAGTACCGGTCATCGTCGCGGGCAAGTCGCACCTCAAGGGTTATGAAACCACCAGTTGGGACAAGCTGCTGGACGAAGCCGGCTACCCGAAGACGCCCCTGATTCCGCCCCCGCCGGAACCCGCGCGCAAACCCTGATCTTGCCGGAGTCCCCCCATGCACCGCCTCGCCGGCTGGCTCGGCCACGACACGGCCGACGCCGCTGAAATCCTGGAGCAGATGCTGGCCCCGTGCAGCGTCGCACGCCCCGCCCATACCCAGGCCGCCCCGCACTGGGGACTGGCCGGCAACCTGGCGCCGGCCGTCGAGGGTCCCGTCGCCGCCCTCATCAGCGGACGCCCGCGCTTCGCGGACGCGGCCCTGCAGAAGCTGGCTCCCGCCGCCGCCCTGCTCACCCTCTGGAAAAAGCATGGCCGCGACGCGCCCAAGCACATCCACGGCAACTTCGCCCTGGCGGTGCTGGACCGGCACGAGCAAAGCGTCTTCCTTGCCCTCGACCGCATTGGCGCGGAGAAGCTGGCGTTCGCGCCGAGTCCCGCCGGCGTGGTCTTCGCCAGCCAGGCCGACATGGTCGCCGCCCACCCGGCGGTGGGGCGCGCACTCGACCATCAGGGCCTGTTCAACTACCTGTATTTCTTCCAGGTGCCCGCGCCGGGCGGCATCTTCAAGGGCGTGGAAAAACTCCTGCCGGCGCAGTGGGCCTACTGGAAAAATGGGGCGGTCAGCCGCGGCTTCTACTGGGCGCTGGCCTACCGTGACGAACCGCGCAGGGATTTCGACGCCCAGGCCGTGCGCTTCCACCGTCTGCTGCGCGAATGCGTGGCGCGCGCCAAAGGAGAAGACGAGGTCGCCGCCTTCCTCTCCGGCGGCACCGACAGCTCCACGGTCAGCGGCGTGCTCAAGGAACTCGTCGGCCAGGCCAGGACCTACTCCATCGGCTTCGACGCCAACGGCTTCGACGAGATGGAGTACGCCCGCATCGCCGGCAAGCGCTTCGGCCTGGACATGCACGAGTACTACGTGCACCAGGCCGACATCATGGAAGCCATCCCCCTCATCGCCCGCCATTACGACGAGCCCTTCGCCAACGAATCCGCCGTGCCCACCTATTTCTGTGCGCGCCTCGCAGCGGCGGAAGGCTTCCGCGTCATGCTGGCCGGCGACGGCGGCGACGAAATCTTCGGCGGCAACGAACGCTACGCCAAACAGAAGGTGTTCGAGGCCTACCACCTCCTGCCCGAACTCGCCCGCAAGGGCCTCATCGAACCCCTGGCCAGACTGCCCGGCCTCGCCGTCCTGCCGCCGGTGCGCAAGGCCAGGAGTTACATCCGCCAGGCCAACATCCCGCTGCCCGAGCGCATGGAGTCCTACAACTTCATCTACCGCCAGCCGCTCGCCGAGATGTTCCTGCCCGATTTTCTCGCCGACGTGGACGCCCATCAACCCAGCGCCCTGCTGAAGGAGGTCTACGACCGCGCCGATTCCGACTCCTTCATCAACCGCATGCTGCACCTGGACCTCAAGTTCACGCTCGCCGACAACGACCTGCGCAAGGTGGCCGGCATGACCGAGGCGGCCGGCATCGAGGTGCGCTATCCGCTGCTGGACGACGCCCTGGTGGACTTCTCCGGCGAGGTGCCGCCGGACTGGAAGGTGAAGGGCCGCTACCTGCGCTGGTTCTTCAAGAAAGCCTTGGTGGGCTTCCTGCCGGACGAGATCATTAACAAGAGCAAGCACGGCTTCGGCCTGCCCTTCGGCGTCTGGGCGCGGGAATACGAGCCGCTGCGGGAGCGCATCGACGACCGCCTCGACGCCCTAAAACGCCGCGGCATCCTGCAACCCGCCTACATCGACCACCTGCGCAACGAGCACATGAGCGGCCACGCCACCTACTTCGGCCGCATGATCTGGAACATGCTGACGCTGGAGGAATGGCTGGAAGCGAAGGGACTCTGAGCCCGCGGCCGCGGAAATCGCCATGGCGGAACTGTTCAGCAAGATCGACAAGACCCTGCGTCACCATGGCCGCGGCCTGCGGCGCGCCCTGCGCGGCGTCTGCTGGGATCTCGCCCGCCCGCCCGCCGAACGGCCGGTGATCGTGCTGGGCTGCTCCCGCGCCGGCACCACCGTGGTGTACAAGACGCTTTCCGAATCGCCGCAACTGGGCACCCTGCAACGCGAGACCCACGACTTCTGGGTGGCGCTGCACCCGGTGGAGGACAAGGGCTGGAACACCCACGCCCTCGACGCCACCGATGCCAGCCCGCGCGACCGCGACCAGGTCGCCCGCTATTTCTACAGTTGGACCGGTCGCCGCCGCTGGGTCGACAAGAACAACCAGAACGGCCTCTGCGTGCCGTATCTGCATGCCCTGTTCCCGGACGCGGTGTTCGTCTATGTGAAGCGCGGTCCCGGCGACAACGTCAACTCCCTCATCGAGGGCTGGGGCAAGCCGGACAAGTACTCGACCTGGACCGGGCAGTTCCCCGAGCAGGTCGCCATCGACCAGGGCCGCTACACCCGCTGGTGCTTCTTCCTGGCCGAGGGTTGGCGCGATTATCTGAACGCCTCCATCGAGGACGTGGCCGCCTTCCAGTACCAGGCCATCAACCGGGCCATTCTCGATGCGCGTCCCCACGTCCCGGCCGCGCAGTGGGTGGAAGTGTTTTACGAGGATCTGGTGCGCGACCCGGTGGCCGGCTACCGCCGAATCTATGCAGGCTGCGGCCTGGACTTCAGCGCCGGCGTCGAGGCCCACTGCCGCGCGGTGCTGACCAAGCCCTACGACGTGTTCGGCGAAATCAAACTGGACAAGTGGAAGGAAGGCCGCAACCGCGAACGGGTGGAAAGGGTGCTGGACAAGCTGGCGCCCCTGGCCCGGGAAATGGGATACGACCTCTGATGTCGGCCTGGCACTGGGCCGGGATCGCGCTCCTGCTGCCGCCCGTCCTCTGGCTGCCGCTCCTGCTGGCCTTCCGCCGCCCCGCCCTGGCCGCCTGGCGGGAGCCTGTGCTGGAACACCCCGTGCTCATCATCGAGAGCGACGACTGGGGCCCCGGTCCGGCCCGGCATGCCGCTGCGCTCCGGCGCGTGGCCGAGTGCCTCATGAAATATCGCGACGCCACCGGCCGGCCGCCGGTGATGACCCTGGGGCTGACGCTGACATTGCCGGACAGCCAGGCGATCAGGGCGGCGGGGGTTCCCCTCGCCTATCACCCCCTCCCCCTCACCGCCCCCGTCTACGCCGACATCCTCGCCGCCATCCGCGAGGGCATCGCGGCCGGCGTCTTCGCCCCGCAACTGCACGGCATGGCCCATTACTGGCCGGAAGCCCTCATGCGCGCCAGCCAAGCGGACCCGCAAGTGCTCGCCTGGATCCTCGCCGGCCCCCATCAGGAAACCGAAGCCCTGCCCAGCCCGCTGCAATCGCGCTGGGTGGATGCCAGCGTCCTGCCCTCACGCCCCCTTCCAGCGCAACAAATCCGCGCCGCCGTCGCCGAGGAAATCGCTTTCTACCGGCAGGTCTTCGGCGCCGCGCCCGAGGTGGTGGTCCCCCCAACCTTCGTCTGGACCCCCGAGGTGGAGGCCGCCTGGGCCGCCCAAGGCGTGCGCGTCCTCGTCACCCCGGGCCGCCCCTGCGGCGGACGCGACGCCCTGGGCCGGCCCGATTGCACCGCCACGCCGATCCACAACGGCCAGCGCGGACTGGGCGACATCCGCTACCTGGTTCGCGACCGCTATTTCGAGCCCGCGCGCGGCCACCGCGCCGAACAGGGACTGCAAGCCCTCGCCGAAAAAACCGCGCAGGGCCGGCCCTGCCTGCTGGAAACCCATCGCTGCAACTTCACCGCAGCCGGCGCGGAAACAGCCCTCGCGGAACTCGATGCCCTGCTGCGCCGCGCCCTCGCCGAACATCCCGACGTGCGCTTCGTCAGCCCCGCCGAGCTGGCGGCACACTACCGCGCATCCGGCGACAGATCCTTGCCCCACCTGGGTCGTCGCCTGACCGCCTGGCAAGCGCGCATGCGGGAAGTCCCGCGTTTTGCCCGCCTCGCCCGCATGACCGGACTGGCATGGGCGCTTGCCCGCTGTACGCCGCGGACGAGGGAGCAGGCGACATGAACCCGCCCCGCTTCTCCGTCATCCTCCCCGCCTACAACGCGGCGGCGTTCATCGCCCGCGCCATCGACTCGGTGCTGGCGCAAACCTGGCCGGCCGAGGAGATCATCGTCGTCGACGATGGTTCCACCGATGCCACCGCCGCCATCGTCGCGGGCTACGGCGAACGGGTGCGCATCCTGCGCCAGGACAATGCCGGCGTCTCCGCCGCACGCAACGCCGGCGCCCAGGCCGCCGGCGGCGACTGGCTGGCCTTCCTCGACGCCGACGACTGGTACTACCCGGATCGCCTGAAATGGCACGCGGACTGCATCGCGCGCGACCCGGCACTGGACTTCCTCACCGGCGACTACGACTACCGCCGCCCCGACGGCAGCCGCATTTCCGGCTCCATGGAAATTCATGCATCCGGGCGGGCGATGCTGGCGAAGGCCGCCCAGCCCGCTCCCCTCACCCACCCCTTTCCCCAGGGGGGAGAGGACTCCGCCTCCGCTCCGCCCCCCCCAACCGTCATCATGACCGCCGACGAACTGGAACCCTTCGTCGCCGACCATTTCGGCGACACCCATACCCTGTCCGTGCCGCGCGCCGCCTTCCTCGAACTGGGCGGCTACCCCACCGGCTACCGGGTGTGCGAGGACGTCTTCTTCCTGGTCAAGCTGTGCGCCGCCAGCCGGCGCATCGGCGTGGTCTGCGCGCCCATGGCCGCCTACGTCATCCACGACGCCAGCGCCACGCGCAAGGACCCCCTGCGCGCCCAGCTCGACAACGTGCGCACCCTGGTGGACATGGACCGGGCGGCGGACGCATTCCCTACCCCGGTCCGGCGCGGCGTGCGCAGCCGCCTGGGCGCCGGCCGTCTCAATCTGGGCTATGCCCTGGCCAAGGCGGGTCGGCGTGGCCAGGCCCTGCGCGCCGTGTTCCCCTCCCTGTGGGAAAATCCGGGCCTCGCCAGCCTGAAAAACCTGCTTTCCATGGTGCGCGGATGAGCTCCCAACACAGTCCCGAAGCCCGTCTCCTCGTGCTCAGCGAACTCTTCCTCCCTACCAAGGGCGGCACCGCCGTGTGGGCGGCGGAGGTCTACAAGCGTCTGGGCGGCAAGGGTATTCACATCGTCACCGCCGACGTGCCAGGCGCGGCCGCGTTCGACGCCACCCACCCCAATACCGTGCACCGTCTCGACCTTCGCCGCGTGCCCTGGCTCAAGCCCGAATCCCTGCTCATGTACTGGCGCTTTTTCGCGCGCGGCCTGCGTCTGGCATTCACCCATCGCTTCGACGCGGTGCATGCCTTTCGCGCCCTGCCCGAAGGCCTGGTGGCCTGGCTGCTGGCGCGGCTGACCTTGCGCCCGGTGGTCATCTACGCCCATGGCGAGGAACTCACCACCTGGGGGCGCGGCGGCAAATACCGTGCCATGCGCTTCGCCCTGCGCCACGCGGACCGGGTCATCGCCAACAGCGCCCACACCCGCGACACCCTCATGGACATGGGGATCGCGCCAGAGCGCATCCGCCTCATTCATCCGGGCGTGGACATCGACCAATTCAAACCCGGCCTGGATACCTCCGGCCTGCGCCAAGGTCTTGGCATCACCCCCTCGGAAAAGCTCATCTTCTCGGTCGGCCGGCTGTCGCGCCGCAAAGGCTTCGACCAGACCCTGCGTGCCGTGGCCATGCTCAGGGACGATGGCGTGCCCGCGCGCTACGTCATCGCCGGCATCGGCGAGGACGCCGACTACCTGGACGGTCTGATCCGGGAACTGGATCTCGGCGACATCGCCCACCGCATCGGTCCGGTGAGCGCCGCCGATCTGCCGCGCTGGCTCAACGCCTGCGATGTGTTCGCCATGCCCAACCGCGAGATCAACGGCGACAACGAGGGTTTCGGCATGGTATTCATCGAGGCGGCCGCCTGCGCCAAGCCGGTGATCGCCGGCAAGGCGGGCGGCGCCGCTTCCGCCGTGCTCGACAACCTCACCGGCCTGCTGGTGGACGGCGGCAACGTCGCCGATGTGGCCCGCGGCCTGCGCGACCTGCTCACGGACGACCCGCGCGCAGCGGCCATGGGCGAAGCCGGTTACCGCCGCGCCCGCGCCGAGCTGTCCTGGGAGCGGGTGGCGGAAAAGACATTGCAACCTTGACGAGGGCAAGCCCATGCACCCCACGACCAGACTGATCGCCGCCTGCTTCATCGGCCTCGCCGCCCAAGGCGTCCAGGCGCAGGAATCCTACGGCCCCACCGCCGAGGAAACCCGCATGCTGCCGCCCTACTGCGGCGGACCTGGCGGCGGCGACTGGAAGGCCATCCTGGGGCCAGAAATCGGCTTCAACAACCATACCTGCTACGGCATCAACTTCCTCAACCGGTACTACCGCGCCAAGACCAGTTGGCAAAAGAAAAATTATCTGCAAAACGCCTTGGGAGACTTCACCTACTCGGTCGACAAATTGAGTCCCGGCTTCAAGCTGATGCCGGAAATCCTCTACTACCGCGGCCTCACTTATCGGCTCATGGGCCGGGAAGCCGAAGCCATGGGCGACTTCCTGAAATCCATCCAGCTCGATCCCAAGTATTCCAAGTCGGTAGCGGAACTCGCCGATCTGTACGAGCGCAAGCTTGCAAACCCGAAGAAAGCGCTCGAACTGGTGACCGAAGGGTTGCGGCACAACCCCGCCTCCCGTGAACTGCGCCGCCGCTACGACCGCTTGGGCGGCAAGCAGCCCTATCCCGAGCCCTATGCGGTACCGGCGGCGCCGGACACCCCGAAGTCAGCGCCCGTCCCGACCCCTACGCCCGCGCAGGAAGCGCCCGCCGCCCCCGCGCGGTCGGCCGCCGAACCACCCCCGCCCGCCACGGCAACGGAGCATCCCGCCGGCACGTCACCACAACCTGCCTCGCCCGGTTCACCTACGAACCCGTGGTGTCGTTTCTGTCCGGACCCCACGCCAGCGCCGGGTCCCGCGCCATCCACGCCCGCAGCTCCGCCCAAAGCCGCGCCGTAACTTCCGGCTCGCGGGCGGCAATGTTGCGCACGCAGTTCGGATCCGCTTCGGTATCGAACAGACTCAGCACATACCCCTGTTCCAGCGGCTGATACACCAGCTTCCAGCGATCGCAACGCACCATGCGGTCCTTCGCCGCGATGGTGATGTCCGCGTACTGGGGTTTGAGCGCCAGGGCGCCGGAGTCCCGGTCGGGCACTTCCAGCAATTCGAACAGGTCGGGGTAGCGCAAATGCCCCTCCGGCAGGCCGGGCACGTCGCCGATCCAGATGCCGGTTTCGTTGAAGGCGCAACGGGGCGGCGAGGGCTCGCCGCGCATCAGGGGCAACAGCGATTCGCCGTCCAGATTGGGCGGCGGCGCGATCCCCACACGCTCCAGCAACGTCGGCATGAGGTCGATGCTGCGCACCGTGGCGTCCACCCGGCCGGCGTTCGCGCCGCGCGGATCGGCGACGATGAGCGGCACCCGCGCGCTGAAATCGCCGATGGCGCTGTTGCCCTGGCCCCAGGTGTTGTGTTCGAAGAATTCCATGCCGTGGTCGCTGTAGATGACGACGATGGTGTTGTCCGCCAGGCCGCTGGCGCGCAAAAAATCGAGGATGCCGCCCACCTCGTCGTCGAAACGCAGCACGCAACTGTCATAAAGATCCAGGATCTGCTCCAGGTCGAATTCCTCTTTCGGCTCGCCCTGGCGGCGGATGATCTCGAACGGCTCGGTGAGGCGGGACATGGCGAACTTCGATTCGCCCGCGTAACCGGCATCCGCCAGTCTTGTGTAATAGGGATACTCGACCCCGAAAGGCGGGTGGGTGGTGGAATAGAACAGGTTGAGCAAGAACGGTTTGCCTGATTCGGCCAGGGCAGCGAGCACGCGCCGGCCGCGCGCGCCCACCTCCGAGGTCATGGGAATGCCGGCCAGATAGTAGATCTCCGGCAACATCGCCTTGCCGAAACGGTTGTGGGTGAACAGGCTGAGGAACAGGCGCAGGTTCTTGGGGCCCTGGCGGATCAGATATTTGATGTTCCATTGGTCGCTGGGCATGTCCACATGCTCGAAGCCCAGGGGAAACTTGCGCAGATCCGCGCCACACCAGTCCGACACGGCGGCGGTGGCGTAACCCTGCTGGCGCAGCATGGAAGGCAGGTCCGGCACGCGCAGTTCGGTATGCGCATCGGCGATGAAATTGTCGCGCACGCCGTGGTGATGCGGCCACATGCCCGTGAACAGCGAGAGCAGGCTGGGCGCGGTGCGCGCGCAGGGCACGAAGCACTGGCCGAACAGCGTCCCCCCGGCCGACAGGGCGTCAAGATTGGGCGTCAGCCGGCGGGCATGCCCGAGAGCGCCCAGCCGGTCCGCGCGCAGGGTATCCGAACCAATCATCAGGATGTTCGGCCGCTCGCTGTCACCCGGCACGCACTGGGCCGGCAACGGCTCGCGCAGCCAGGTCGCCCACAGGTACACGCCGGCATAGGCGCACGTCACGCCCCAAAGGGCCGCCAGTTCGGCGAAGCGCCCCTGGTCCCACAGCCGCAGGGAGGCGGCGCCCAGCACGGCGGCCGCGCCGATCACCAGCAGGCCGAGCACCGCTTGCAGCCGCAGGGGGCTCAAAAACTTCCATAGCCCGTACAGCCGGCTCGGCAACACGTTCAGCGACGCGCAGATGCTCGCCGGCAGGTACAGCAGATGCCGGCAGAACTGCACACCTACCACCAGCGCGATGCCGAGAACCGACGCCAGCGCCAGTTGCGGCGCCTCCGCCGTGCCCGCCAGCGCGACGACCAGGCCGGCATAGAGCACGCCGCCCAGTCCCGCCATCAACGCCAGCAGCACCCAGGCCCAGAAGGTCAGGCGCAGCAGCGCCAGCACGGTATAGCGCGAGTAATGCGCGAGGATCTCCGCGCGCAGGCTGGGCCCGGTGCGGCTGAAACTGGCCAGGGAACTACCCAGCAAGCCCAGGCTGGCCAAGGCCGCCACCCCCAGCGGCGCCAGGCTCAGGGCGGCCATGTCGCTCAGCACGCCGCCCAGGTGCGCGCCGGCCAGGGCGAGGGCGGCGCCGATCAGGGCCAGCCCCAAGGCCCAGCGCGGCTCCTCGCGGTCGATGCGGCGGCGCAAGCCGTCCTGGTCGGCATCGCGGCGCATGGCGCTGATCTCCCCCAGGGTGGCCGCGCAACGCACCAGGTAAAAACGCGTTTTCCCCCAGTTCAGGGCGACCCCGGCGCCGTACTCCACCAGTTTGCGCCAGGCATACAGCGGCACCCCGCGCCCGGACAGTTTGGAAAAGCGCACGCCCGCCTGCGAGCGCTGGAACGCCTTGCGCATCAGGTAGCCCAGGCGCAGGCGGCTTTGATCCACATAGTGGTACTGCACGATGCGCGGCTCGTACACCAGCCGCTCGCCCTGGCGCAGGGCGCGCAGCATGTATTCGGTGTCCTCGCCGCCGCCCAGATCGTGCCCCTGCGGCCCCAGTTCCGTCGAGAACCCGCCAACCCGGCGCAGCGCAGCCACTTGCAGAATCTGGTTGCCGCCGCCGGGAATCGGCCCCTCGATGCCCAACTCGCGGGGGGCCTCGCCGAATTCCTGGCGCGGGATCGGCAACGGATAAATGCGGTGCGGCCCGGTTTCGTGCACCCAGGCCGGTTCGCTCCCATCCCAGTCCGGCAGAATGCGCCCGCACAGCATGCTGGCTCCGGCGTGGGTTTCCGCCGCGCGGGCGATTTCCACCAGAAAATCCTCCGCCACGCGGTGATCGTCGTCGACGATCGCCGCCCAACCCGCCTCCAGCGCCGCCACGCCCCGGTTCAGCGCGTGCGACTTGCCCGGCGTCGGTTCCGCCACCCAGCGCAGGGGCAGCCAGCATTTCGCAGCGGCCCCGGCGACATAGTCGTCGAGCATGGCATGGGTGCGGTCCGAGCAGGCGTTGGGCACCACCAAGATGGACACCTCCCAGCCCGGCGGGCGGCGGGCGGCGTTCAGGGAGGCCAGAACCTTGGCGAGAAGATCGGCGCGGTTGTGGGTGCAAATCAGGATGGTCAACAAGTGCATCTTAACTGCGCGGGTCTTGAGATGCCTTACGGGTGGCCCACAGCCCCTGGAAGGTGCCGACGAAGTGGCAGACGATCATTTCCCGGTTGAAGGCCTCGTCTTTCGGCAGGAATAACTTGCCCAGGGCGGCGCGGACAACGGCACGCAGAAACTGATGGAAAAGATAGAACGGGATGTTCGCGATGCGCCGTTCTCCCGGCAGGCCCCGGCTGACCGCGAGGTTGCGGCTGGACTGGGTGCGCCAGCGCCGCAGATAGGCCTTGGTGGTGCGGAAGGATTCCACCTTGTGGTGTACCCGTGACTGGCCAAGAAAAACGGCCTTCATGCCCGCCGCCAGAATGCGTTCGAACATTTCCCCATCCTCGCCGCTGGCCAGCACCTTGCCCTTGCGACCGCGACTGGTATCAAACAAGCCCACCCGGTCAAAGACCTGGCGCCGGAAGGCCATGTTGGCGCCGAAGGGAGCCTGGGAGGGGCTGCTGATGGGGTAGTCGTCCTCCCTGTCCGTGCGCACCGCCAGGAAACCGTAGAAGCGCTCGGTCAGCCAGTCCGGCGGCGGGGTTTCCCAGATGGGGGCGATAAAGCCGCCGCAGGCGTCAGCCTGGTAGCGCTCCATCCCGGCCAGGGTGGTGGTCAGCCAGTCAGGCTCGGGCAAGACATCGTCGTCGGTGTACAAAATCACCGAGCCGGATGTTTCCGCGATGCCGCGGTTGCGGGCATATGACAGGCCCTGATTGGTCTCGAAAACATAGCGCAGCCTGGGCCATGTCTGCATGGCCTCTTCCACCACCATACGGGTGTTGTCCCTGGAGTTGTTGTCCACAACAAGGACTTCCCAGGTCAAACCAGAGGGGGCAGCCAGTTCCTGAAGGGCAACCAGGGTATCCCGCAAGGATTCAGCCCGGTTGTAAGTGCAGACGATGATGCTTACTTGCATGAAGGCGTCTCGGTTATGAAGCGCCGCCCGGACGCACGAGGCGCGCCAACAATTTTAGATTGGGCAGGCTGAAATGCGTGGTTTCGCTATGCCATAGCGCATGCAGAGCCTTGCGGCGCTCATTGCGCTGATAGTGGTACCACGCCAGATCAAACCACCCCCTGGCCGTAGCCAACTTGAGTTTTGGGACGAGGTGGGCGGGTAGGCGACCATCGCGCGCTTCACTCAGAAGACGCTGTTTGATTTCGATGTTCGACGCCATCTGTTCGAGTCTGCGATCCCCACGGGAAGAGTAGCCCTGCCCTTCGGCGCGTTGCAGATAGAGCCCATCGCTGACCAAAGCGGTGCGCGCACGCAGTGCCGCGCTCAATGCCCAGTCGCAGTCCCACAGCAGGCAATCCGAACGGTAGATGCCGATTTTCTCAAGCGCGGCTTTCCTTACCACAGGGCGCTGGAACCCCATAGGCACGGACCGGAGCAAAGCATCGAACAATCCTTCGCCAAAACCGGTCACGCCGTCTTCAAGACGTTCGCAGCCGGCCATTTCGAGAGCCCTGGCCATGGCCTCGTCATAGTTCCTTTGGCCATTTTCGCCGGCGCTGCCAAACCAGGTGACGCCCATAAAAACAGCGTCGAGGTCGGAATATCGGGCAAGCACGCTCAAGGCACGTTCCAGGTAATTTGGCGCATAGAGATCATCATCATCGAGGAAAGCGACAATCAGCGCACGTGCGTGAGCAACCCCTGTATTTTTGCAAGCTGCGCCACCTTTTCCTTGAGCGTTCCTGACAACACGGATTCTTGGATCATCGGGCACAACAGCAGGTGGGCTGGATGCGTCGTCAACGATGATGACCTCCCAGTCTTGACGGGTCTGCTGGAATAAGCTGCCTATCGCCTCCAGCAACAACGCCGGTCGATTGTGTGTGGGAAGAACAACGCTGACTGTCGGTGTGTATGCTGCAGGGCTCATGTCTATTCAAACTTGATCCATTGGAAAAAGAGCAAAGATTTTCGTCAGTGATATTTCCACAAAATAGTTGTCACAGTCGTTCACGCCATAAGACAAGACAAGGGATTGTTTCGGCGCGTCCAGCACCATTCCAAGTAAATATTGAATTCTATCCGGAATGAGGATTTTTAATGGCGGCGATATTTGAGTAACAGCGAAGGGCGGCACGGCCTGAGTCAGATAAAAATAAGTCAGGTATTCACGTTCGTCGTCCTTATTGAGAAACCATGAATGACATGCACCCAGCAGTTGGTCACCTAAGACAACCAACAAGGCTCCGCCCTTGAAGTCGCATTTCTCCGATAAGGCCTGGCGATTAGTGTGCGTAAGCCATGCTTCATCGCAATGTCCTGTATAAGAATAGACGCGCAAAATACGATGCGGCGCTATTGAGTACTGTAAAAATGTTTCGCCCTCTGCCGCAAATGGAATCCAGTTTTTTTGTGGCGGCCGAATACCGCTAAGTCGCACTGGAAACAATCTGGTCGCATTCCTTGAGAGGTCAAGCACGCCGATCAGAGGCCAGGCATTCACCTGTTTTGGCCATGCGCCCGCACTTCCCCCAGACGGAACATGGTTTATGACCATTACAATTTCTTTCCCGTTATGGATAAGCCGAACATCTTCAAGTAAATCGTGTTCCGGATCGAAACCGACTAACCCAGTGGTCTCAACCGTAAGTGGAGTCACCTCGCGCAAGCGTAGGTCATTGTTGAACTTGGCGATATATAAGGTTTGGCGAATGCCAAGCCCCGGATCAACGTTGTCATTTAAGCCCATCTCCCAACAGAAATTGAATGTGCCATTTTTAAATACGCCGAGGTGCTCGTCTCCTAGCCTCAACAGTCCACAATTAGTGGCAACCTCACCGAGCGCAAGGACATATTTATTTCTGTGTATCTCACTACGCAACCTGCGCAGGAGTCGACCAGAAAGGATTATGGGCTGTGTGTTAGGTGACCAAAAAATGCTTCGGGTAAACTTGTAGTAGACGATCTTGACCCGGGCGGGGAGCATCCGGTCGATTTTTTTTCTTAACCTCTTGATAAAATGGCCGGCCATGTGTTGACAATTATTGGCTGCTGGGTTGGATAGATATCTATCAATAACAATTTGTTTAGCAGATCAGCAATCGATACGCGCACAAGTGAAGTCAGCACCGGCGAGGGCATTTTCAACGCATTCACCGCCTCTGGAATACCTGCTCACGCAAGGCTCCCTCCGTAATCGAGTCGCCGGGCGGGTAAGATTTCGGAGGATACTCTACAGTCTCGTCGATCAAATACACAGGGCGCGCCTTCACTTCTTCATAAATCTTGGCAATGTATTCGCCTATCACGCCCAAACTTATCATAATGAAACTGCCAATAATAAGTAGTGTGAGTATTGTGGTCGCAAAGCCAGAAACAGCGTTGCCATGAAACCACGACCACAACGTTTCGATGGTGAGCCACATCCCCAATGCCAAAGTAAGCAATCCCATGACGGTGACGATGCGTAATGGTGCGCTTGTGAATGACACCAGAGCTGTCAGCGCCAATTCAACCAGTCCGAAAAAAGACCACTTGCCTACGCCATCGCTTCTTTCCGCCACGTCGAAGAGGATTTCGACGTTCTTGTAGCCCACCCAGTCGGCCAATCCACGGAAAAATCGTCTTCGTTCCGGCAGTTGTCGGGCAATGACGTCGACAACTACACGGTCCATGAGTTTGAAATCTGAGGAATTCTGGATATTGATCCCGCCGAGCCACGAAATGACTTTATTGAACAGCATGGCGCGGAGCCGCATGGCGATGCTGTCATGCTGGCGCTGGCGTTTGACGGCATGGACCACTTTGGCACCCGATCGCCAAGCATCGATCATTTGCGGAATCACACTGGGGGGATGCTGAAGGTCGGCGTCCATGGTGATCACAGCGTCCCCCTGTGCGGCGTTGATTCCCGCCAGCAGGGCGCCTTCCTTGCCGAAATTTCGACTGAATCGTATGCCCCGGATTCGGTGATCGGCACTTGCGCGGCTGGCAACCATGGCAAACGTCCGGTCGCGGCTGCCGTCATCCACGACGATGATTTCCCAGTTCACGCCGCATTCGTCCAGGATGCCGCCTATCACATCGAATGCGCGATTGATGCCGGCTTCCTCATTGTGCGCCGGGAGCACGACGCTGATCAGTGCTGGTGCTGTTTCCTTGCCTGACGATGCTGGTTTGTCTGTCATGGACTGACCTCCTGTACTACTTGCAGGCGCTTTCGTCTAGCCCGTAGATGTCGGTAACCGATCAGGCGGATGTTGTGGGCAGCGAGGGCGCTGGACAGAATGGGGTGAGTCAAGGCACGCCGCTCCAGATCCCAGTCGTGGTAGGCGCGCAGTCGTTCATCCGCTTTGCCCTCCTTATCGGCAAAACCGGGATGACACATGAGTTCGTAGATGTTTCCTGCCTTCAGCCTGTTCAGTAGGCGCTGGAGATACTGCGGAGAAATGCGCCCGCTCTCGCCCATGCCAAGAAAAATGGGCGTAGCGGACGGCCTATGCATGCGATTGAGCATGGATAGCGCTGCCATGATGCCATCGCGCAAGAGGGCGTTTGCAGACCATGTTCCAGGCCATTCCGGCGTGGCAAAGCGGACGTGGTCGATGCCGTACTCGTGAGCAAGCTCCAACGTCATCGGATAAAGGGACGGCAACATGTGGATATGCTCGTGGGAATTCAGGAAGCGGAGTTTCAGCTTGCTCGCAAGGCAGTGATCGATTTGAGCGCGCCATTCGTCGCGGATCAGGCCGAGCGGTATATGGCGCGCGAGGATCGCCCGAGCAATCGGGAATTTTCCTGGAAAATGGCCGTTCCACTTGCCCAGAGCGTTTCCGAGGGACTTGGTCAGGGGCTGACGATCGGTGAGGTTCAGGTGTACGCCAATATCCAGGTCAGGCTGTTCGTGTAGCCAAGCCGCATGTTTTTCAAGATGCGGACTGTTCGCGAACACCCCTGTGGCGGTAACCGTGCCCGTGCAAGCGCATTCGAGGATGCCTTGGCTGACGTGATCGAAATAGCCGTAATCATCGGCATTGATGATCAGGTAGGCGGGAGTTGCGTCACCGGTTGAGGGGGCTTCCTGGATCTCGTTCATGCGCGTTGCGCCGTTTCTTCGCGTGGCGGCGACACGAGAATGATCAGATGGTTGCTATCCGAGCCGACGACCCGATGATGCAAGGTCAAACCGCTCGTGATCATGCTTTGCCAATGTCTGCTCTCCGGGTCCCGCACGATGCGGTTGTCGGGTACGAATACCAGGTAAACCGGGCGATCTCCACGCATTTCATGAAAGACCTGGGTTACACGTCCCGAGACCGCAGACAGGTCGGTCACACTGGGCAATGGGAGAGTGCGGACCGGGCGGGAGGCAAGGTAGCCCAGTAAAGGGCCCTGGTTCGACAGGATGAGCGCGTTCTCTGGGAGAGCCTGTATAGCTGCTGGGATGGACGCATCCTGGGCAAGACGCTGCTTGATCTGATCGGTGAGAATCCGTCCGTCCGTAAGAAATGGCCGTGCCGCTTCGACCACACTGGTGTTTTCGGCGAAGGCTTGCTGCATGGCGCGCTCCACGCGCAAATCGTCGACGATGAACCAAAGCCGGCTTGTCAGCAGGATCGCCACTACCAGCGCAAGGGCCAGTCTCGCCACCCGACCGCCAAGCGCCAGCAATGTCACCAAAGTGACGGCGAGCAACAGCCAGGTGAATTGCATCATGTGACGCAGGAGGTAGCCGAAGTCGAGCCCATGGTAGGTATGGGCGATGACCAGCATGGAGGCGCTGGCGAAACAGAACAATGCGCCGAACAACAGGGCAAAGCGCGTTGCGGGGCCGAAATACCTCCATCCCCGCAATAACCCGACGGTGATAAACGCGAGTAGGACCATGGCAAGGGCGACCAGTATCTTGAAGTCCCAGGCAACATATTTGGCAAGGGTCGAAGACCCTGTGATATCCCAGAACAGGCCATGGAGAAACACGCGGAAAGACTCCAGCAGCGTGGCATGTTCACCCACCATGAGCACATAAGGTTGTGCCTCACCGAAGACCAGGATATTTCGAGCCAGTAGCAGGGCGATCACCGCCGCGCTGCCCAGCAGCATCCAGCCACAATTCCTGAGGGCCACGGAAACCGGGATCACTCTGAACAGAGCCGCACCGACATACGCGGCAATCATGGCCATCAAAACGGCGGTTACAGAATTACGCAGTGCGTAGGCAAACCCCAGAAGCAAACCGGCAGTAATCAGTAAAGCGAAATGTGGCCGTTGCCCGATTCCACGAATCATCATGCCGATAGCTGTAACAATCAGCAGCAGCGTGGGCAAGTCGGTGTTGATCGTGGAGCCATTCAAATAAATGCCAGGCGAAAACACCACCAAAACGGCAACAACCGCGGCCCAGCCGAAATGAAGGATGGGCAGCAGCGCAAACATCAATGCAAAGGGCAGCAGTAGCCAGGCAGCACGGGAAATCGCAAATGCCGCGTTTTCCACGCTCAAGCCCAAGGCGGCGAGTGCGGAGATGGCCAATGCGAAACCCGGCGGATGATAGGCTGTAGGGGCATAGTCAAGATCCGGCGCCTCGGTTTCATTGACGACACGTACGATGCCGCGTCCTTGCAAAAAATTCGTGGCGTCAGTCATGTATCCGATGGCATCGTTTCCCACCGGAAAACGAACCTGAGCCGTGACGCTTGCCAATACCCAGATCAAGACTGCAAGAGCCATAGCCAACAGAATAGTGATTTTGTTATGCATATTCGGGAACATTTCGGCGGGTCCGGTGGCGTAACTCAATGTTGTTGAGCGGCAGGGTGGCTTGCAAGGCAAATCCTGTTCGCCCTGTCATTGTTGACGAAGGTTGTATCAGTGCGCATCACTGAAGGTCCAGAACCTATTGCCGATGAAATTCCACATCAGAATTAAAATGGTCGAAATCACCTGGCTCAACAAATAGTGCAAGGCCATAAGTTCGACGAGCACGAACATGAAACAAGCATTCAGCAACAGTCCAAGCGCCGCGACAACCAGAAACTTAGTGAGGGCTTCCCCGTGACGTTTATTGCTTTCAAAGGTATAGCGACGATTGAGCACATAATTAACCAGCGCACCCAATGTCGCACCGGCTGTCGATGCCGCCACTTCGTTCGCGGCGATCATCTCCACCAGCAGGATCAACAGGGCATAGTGCGCCGCTGTGCCGATCACACCCACCCCCGCGAATCGCAGGAACTGCACATGGAGTTTATTCACTCCCGGTCTGGACTCGATGAACACCTCTGAGCACGCTTACCAGGCGTAGCCCAGCATCTGCGCGCTGGATCCAACCGCGCGCTTCAACAACCATTTTTCCAACGAATTGACCTGCGCTTTTTCCCCGCCGCGCTCCGAACTGCCGACTTTTCGCGCCAGCACCTCGTGGTTGGTGCGGATGCCCAAATAGTCATCCAGCTCGGAAAGCGGCGGGGTTGGGCCAATCAGATCCTCATAGCGCACCAGCATCGCTCCAACGGCCTCGGCCCCCGCCAGATACCCCTCGATCAGCCGACGCCAGTGCGTGCCGAAGGCGGTGGGGGTGAACACCGGCCGATCGGGGAAGGTGTCATACCAGCTGCGGCCATAGCGGCAGTATGAACGATAAGCTTCGAGCGGATTGCGGTACAGCAGTACGAAGCGCGCATTGGGGTAGAGCCATTTCAGGTAGCGGGCATGCTCGATGCCGAGACGCACTTCCTTGATGCCCCAGCGCGCGGCGCCGGCTTCGGTGGCGGGGGCGGCGAACAAAGCGTCGTGAAAGCGGCGGTGCGCCTGCCACAGGGACTGAGGCGCGGGGAACAGATTGGCGACCCAGCTGCCCGTCAACTGTTCGGGCGGGGTGCCGTCGTAGTAGTACTCGGCCGGCGGCCAGCCGGGGCGGAAGGCCTTGAGCGTGCCGGCCATGGCCTGGATCGGGCCGCATTCGTCGTAGGGTTCGCCCCAGATGAGCACCCGCTTGTCGGACATGATCAGGCGCTGCAGCAGCGTGGAGCCCGAACGCCAGCCGGCCGACAGCAGGAAGATCGGTGCGGCGTGGTCGTCTGCCGGCGCGGGGCGAACGTCCTGCACGGCTGCGAGCCCGCCTTCGATGCCCGTGTAGCCCTTGATCAGTTGGCGGTGCTGGGCCCAAGCCTGCGCGGGGCCTTTGAATGCGGTCTGGATCGTTCTCAACATGGGATCAGGCTCTGGGGGCAACGTAGGCCAGCGTGCCGTGAGCGCGCACCTTGTCGAGCAGCGCGGCGCGGGTGTCGCCGAAGCCGGATGCACCCGATTGATAGCGTGCTAACAGGGGAGTGATCTCGGCGGCGATGCGGCGTTTGAGGCGACTGCAGCCATGCTCGACCAGCCAAGCGCCAAGGCGATACGACAGGCGATCGCGGACCACCAGGGCGCGCCGCAGGCTCGCGTCGCCGAGGTCGGTCGGATGCTGCATCAGCAGGTTGGCGAGCATCGTTGCGGCGCCAGTAGCATCGATCGCACCGTTCTTGAAGCGCACCAGCACGTCGGAGAGCTTCACCTCGGGGAAGCGGGACACATACAGCGTGGCGTCATCCCGGCGGAAGTAATACAACGGCTCGGCAATGTGGCAGAAGCGGAACTGCTTCGCCGCGCGCAGGAAGTAGTCGTAGTCCTCCACTAGGAACAGTTCCGGGTCGTAGTCCCCGACAGCCTCGTACAGGCGGCGGGTATAGAGGAAGCAGGCGCCGATATGATTGCCCTTCTCCAAGCGCAGGGTATCCGGCAGGCGGTCGTGCTGGGGATCGATTGGCCGGCCTTGCGCATCCTGCTCCGAGAACATCCAGTAATCCGCGTAGACGAAGTCGCAGTCGCCTGGCGCCAAGGCTTCCACCATCCGCTCGATGGCCGTGGGCGCCAGCAGGTTGTCGTCGGAGGTCCAGGTCAGATAGTCGCCGCGGGCCAGGGAGAATCCGCGATTGAGTGCGCGTGGCAGTTTCAGGTTGGGCTCGTTTTTGACATATCGCACCCGAGGGTCTTCGAAGCCCGCCACCACCTGGGCGGTGTCGTCGGGGGAGTTGTCGTCCACCACGATCAGTTCGAGATTGTCGTGAGTCTGGTCGAGCACGCTGCGCATGGCCTGGGCCAGCAGGTGTGCCCGCTTGTAGGTGGGCAGGACGATGCTGACCAGGGGGCTCGGCTCTGGACTCATCGATCCGCACCCTCACCCCCAGCCTCTCTCCCGCAGGCGGGAGAGAGGAGGTCGACCAGGATTTTCCGCACGATCTTGGCGCTGGCGGTGCCGTCGCCGTAAGGGTTGGCGCGCGTCGCCATGGCTTGGTACTCGGCGGGGTCGTCGAGCAGGCGGCTCGCCTCGCGCACGATGTCGGCGGCGTCCATGCCGACCAGCCTGAGCGTGCCGGCTTCGACGCCTTCCTGGCGTTCGGTGACCTTGCGCATGACCAGCACCGGCTTACCCAGGCTGGGCGCTTCTTCCTGCAGGCCGCCGGAATCGGTCAGCACCAGGTAGGCGCGCTTCATCAATTGCACCAGGGGCAGGTAGTCCAGCGGGTCGAGCAGGCGTACGTTGGGCAGGCCGGTAAGATGCCTGCCCACCACCGCGCGCACGTTGGGATTGCGGTGCACCGGATAGACCAGTTCGATGTCGCCTTCGTATTTGCGGGCCAGTTCGGCCAAACCCTGGCAGATGGATTCAAAGGGGCCGCCGAAGCTCTCGCGCCGGTGCGCGGTGACCAGCACAACGCGTCGGCTGCCGAAAGGGATGCCGTCCAGGGGAGATCCGGCCAGGTCGAAGGGGCGTTGCGACACATCCAGGAGAGCATCGATGACCGTGTTGCCGGTGACCGCGATCGCCGCATCGGCAATGCCCTCATTCAGGAGATGCTGGCGGGCCTTGCCGCTATGAGCAAAGAACAGGTCGGCCACCGCGTCGATCATCTTGCGGTTGGCTTCTTCCGGATAGGGATGGTGTTTGTCGAAGGTGCGCAGGCCCGCCTCCACGTGGCCGATCTTCACGCCCGCGTAAAAGGCCGCCAGGGCCGCCGCCATGGAAGTGGTGGTGTCGCCCTGCACCAGCAGCAGGTCGAATTTCTCCCGCCGCAGGATCTTGCCCACCTCCGCCAGCACGGCGGTGGTGATGTGCTCCAAGGTCTGGTTTTCCCGCATCAGGTCGAGCTGGTAGTCGGCGCGGATGCCGAACAGATCGATCAGCGGGGCCACCATGTCCTTGTGCTGACCGGTGAGGCAGTTGCGGTTCTCGATCAACCCCGGATGGCGTTCCAGTTCGGCGATCAGGGGGGCCATCTTGATGGCCTCGGGGCGTGTCCCGAAGACGGTGAGGACGCGGATGGGGGCGTCAGGCACGGGCGGCCTCCCGATCCAGTTTCATCTTCCAGGCATCAAGGAAGTACTTGGCGCCCCAACTGATCTCGCCGCCGGAAATGTATTGGGCGCCCTTGCCGTAGCTGCCGAAGAAGCCGCCGGACTTGTTCTGGATCTTCTCCAGGTAGCGGATCGCCCGGTCCGCGCGTTCATGCCGGCCCAGGTGCTGCCAGATGATGGCGTACTGCGCCAGGCCGGTGGAGCAGACCCATTCCACGTCGGGGTAGGCGGGCACCGCGCCATCGGCCCGCTGGTGTTTTTCCACGTCGGCCATGCCCTGGCGGGCCAGATCGAGTTCGCCCAGCTCGCACAGGGCCTCCATGGCATAGGCGTGGAAATGGGACAGGCGGTTGAACGGCGCCAAGTCGGGCTGCGCCTTGTAGTAGTCCAGCACGCGCCGGGCGGCGGCCTCGTACTCGGACACCCCCAGTTTCCTGCCCGCTTCCACCAAAGGGGGGAGCACATAGGTGTGGATGAGGTCGCTGGCGATGCCGGTCCACAACTCGGTGGAAGGCGTGGTCAGGCGGCCGTTTGCTTCGATCTGGGTGAGGATCCAGTCGCTGGCCCGGCGCAGGGATTCTTCGCTGCCTTCCACATCCCCCAGGGCCGCGACCAGACCCCGCATGATCTGTCCGGTGTCGAAGGTGTAGGGCACACCGTCGGGGGCGGGGAAAGCGCCGTCGGGAAGTTGGATGGACAGCAGCCATCGGGTGCAGGCCCGGGCCAGTTCGGGTTCGTTCCAGGCGTAGAGGGTGGGGATCCAGTAGCCGGTCACTTCCGGATAGGCGACGGGCTGTTTGGTATGCACGATGATGCCCTGGCCGGGAATCATGTGGTCCTTGAACCAATCCATCGCCCGCTCATAGCTGGGCTTTTTCTTTTTCCAAAAAAACAACTTGATTCCCCTCGGTGCGGATGTGGTCTCTAATCGGCCGGATCAATCCGTTTCTTTAATGCGGATGACCTGATCCGCCTGGATGGCGCTCAGGGTTTGCACCTTGCCGCTGGGCCAATGCACCGTGATCCTGTCCACCGTGCCATGCTTGCCCAGGCCGAAATGCAGGCGCTTGTGGTTCTGGCCCCGCTCGTGGATGCCGCCGTCGCGCAGGCGGGTCTGGCGCACGCCGCCCGTCTCCAGGACCACGCGCGCGCCGATGCCGTCGCGGTTGGAGCGGGCGCCCTCCAGATCGACCATCAGCCAGTGCTTACCGTGGCCGCACAGGTTGCGGAAAAGCTGGTAGCGGCCGTTGTCGGAGGGCATGCCCAGGCTGCGGCCCATGCTGGCGCCGGAGGCGGTGAGCAGGTCCAGGCAGCCATCCCCGTCCACGTCGGCGGTGGTCACGGAATCGCCCACCCCGGCGAGGCCGCCGGCCGCGCCGCCGGCAAGCTTCACCGCCTTGAAACGGCCCTTGCCGTCGTTGCGCAGCAGCAGGTTTTCCGCCTTGCCCGCGTCGTTGCTGCCGAGCACGAACAGGTCCACGTGCATGTCGTTGTCGAAGTCTCCGGCCGCCACGTTGGCCGCGGCGATGGGCCGGGCGTTGACCCCGCGCTGCTCGCCCTCCTCCACCAGCTTGCCATCCCGCTGCATGAACAGACGCTGGGGCGCGGTTTCGTCGGTGACCGAATCTCCCAGTCCCTGGAGGTCTTCGATGGGGGATTGCGCCTCCACCCGCACCGTCAGGCTCTTGGCTTTTTTCTTGCCGCCGAAGGCGGCCGAGGGGACATGGAACGACACCTGCCAAACCCCGTTGCGCGGACTGCCGATCAACACCAGCGGCCTGTCCCCGCCCGGCGCGGCCGGCATGCCCGCCGCGCCCTCCGCGCCGATCTCGAACGTCGTTTCCTTGGGCTTAACACCGGCCTTGCCCAGACGGACGTCGCCGGCCAGGACCTCGCTCGCGTGCATGCCTCCCACCGTCACCTTGACCGGCCCCGCGGCGCGGAAACTGAAGCCGGATGCCTTGTCCGCCGCGTCCGGCCGGATCTCCGCCTGGGCTGTGAGCACGCGCTCGCCGTTGCGCGCCAGGGAAACGCGGCCGCCGGGGTTCTTGCGCGCGAGGAACAGGTCGAGCCGGCCGTCGTTGTCGAAATCCGCCACCGCCGCGTCCACGAAGGCGGTTTTCGGCAGCGCTTCCAGCGTGCGCGCGGGCCGCGTCGCGGTATCGAACACCTGCACGGCGGCGCCCTGCCCCATGAGGCGGCAGACGATTTCCGGATGCCGGTCGTCGTTGAGCATGAACATCACGCAGAAGGGCGCGCTGCGCGATTGCAGGGGCAGCCAGGCGGTCTGGTCGAGGAAGCCCAACGGACCCTGGGCGAAAAAGAAGGGTGGGGTTTGCTCGTCAAAACGCGCTTCCGCGCCATGGAACAGGTCCAGCCGCCCGTCGCCGTCCAGGTCTACCCACAGCGGGGTACGGGTGCGGCCGGGCAGGTTGCTCACCCCCAGGTCGGCGGCCCGGTCCACCAGCCTGCCGGCCTCGTTCACGAACAGGCGTTTGGGTTCCTCCCCCAGGCCCTGGATGGCGCCCGTGAGCTGCACCAGATCGAGGTCGCCATCGTTGTCGAAGTCCGCCCAGGCGGCGCCGTGCTTGTCGCCGCCGGTCTGGTCCCCCAGCACGGCGGCGGTGACGTCCTCGAAGCGGCCGCCACCCAGGTTACGGAAAAGCTGAGCGGGCCGGAGATGGTTGGTGAGATAGAGGTCCGGCCGGCCGTCGCCGTCGAAATCCCCCCAGGCGGCGCCGTGGGTCATGCCCTCATAGGCGGCCAGGCCCGAGCGTGAAGTAACGTCTTCGAAAAAGTTTAGGTCAACCTCGCCCGGGGAACAGGCGGAGAGCAGAAAAGCTGCTGAAATGATCAGGCCTGGCAGAGGTGTACGTGGTGTGTGCATGGGGGCAGGGGAATGGGTTATTTCTGCTTGTTATAAAGGTCCAAAGCACGTTCCAGGACGATACGGTCCATGGCGTCTTTGTCTCTCATGGTCTGCTTGGTTCTAAGCAGACCTTCCAGATTGACTGTGCGGATAGGGATGCCGTCCAGTTCCACTGTTTCGGCGAACTGTTTTAGCGTCTCATAGGTCTCGCCGCTGGCATTCAGCATGATGTCCACCACGATGGTATCTGCCACACGGATATTTTCGTCTTCCTCAAACCATGCGACATCCAGGTCTCTTGCCGCCCGATCAGGAAGCACCATCAAGGCGGCACGGATCTTTTCCCCTGCTTGCCGATTGGCGGGGACCAACAGGTCGATATCCGTGGTGGCGCGGTGATAACCATGAGCAAACAGGGCGTACCCCCCAATAAGCAGGTATTCCGCAGCGTTCTGGTTCAATGCCTGGACCAGGGATTTTAGGTCTTCAAGCGTCGCGGGGCGGCTGAATTCTTCCATCAACCACGCTCAAGTGCGGTTTGCACCATGGCAGACACGACTGAATCCACGATCTGGCGCTGCGCTTCTTCATGTGATTTGAAACGGTATATCCCCTTGGCGATACGCGTTGATCCACCTGTGGGCAGGTGTTGGATTTCGTCATTAAACCTCGCTCCCTGCCGGAGCAACTCGGCAGATGCGGAAAAAGTAATGGGGTGTTCCTTACGGCGGCCTATCGTACGCATACTGGCAAGGTATCCACGCAACCGCAGTCAGTCAACGCCGCGCACCGCCGCTAATGTTCGGAGGACATCGAACTATGGCTTTCCCACCGGCTCCAGCCAGTTCTCGGTCATCACCCCGGGGTATTTGTCGAAGTCCCTCTCGTTGTTGGTGACGAGCGTGACCTTCAGGGAGACGGCATGGGCGGCGATCAGCTTGTCGAGGTGATCTTTCTTGCTTTCGCGGGTTGCCATGCGGATGGGGCCGTAGGCCATGCCTGCCTGTACCCCAAAGTCGGCCACGGGAATGTCCTCAATCAATGCGGCCAGGTTTGCGCGTTCTCTGTCAGGGTCAGCCGATGTTCTGACACCGAACTCCAGCTCAGCGTAGGTGATTGCGGAGAGACCACGTCGCCGACAAAACACTTGGCGAACCGTCGGGCTACGGATTCCGGCTGGTTCTTCATCAAGTAGATGCACATGCTGGTGTCCATCATGTAGCGTGGCATCAAAGCGCATCCCTATCCGCTTGCTCCTGGTCACCCCGGCCTTCCGCCATGAACGCTGGCGAGAAACGTGCAAATTTGGTCAACACTCCGGACAGCGAGCGTCGCGCCGGACGAATGCGCAACTCATCGCCGATGCGCTCGACCTCAAGCTCGATGTCGGAACGCTCATAAGCCAAGTCCGCGGGAATGCGAACCGCTTGCGAATTACCGTTCTTGAAAGCCCGTGTGGTATGCATGCGAAGCTCCGGGAGTGGGCGTTGCATTGGACTCTAGTAGACACGTCGCACCATGTAAATACATGGATGTACATTGGGCTACTCCAATAACCCGTCACACCGGCGCAGGCCGGTGCCCAGGTCGTTGATTTTATGGATTCCGGCCTGCGCTGCGATGACATGCGAAGGGTTTGTGAAGCTGTCCATTGGTCAGAATCGAGCGGGTTGCTTGCCACGCGTCATATTCAGCGGAAGGGGTTCGCCAGGCGGACCCCCAAGTTCTTGAAGTCCGCCACGTTTCGAGTGACCACCGTAAGGTCATGGATCAGCGCAATGGATGCGATTTGCTTGTCAACAGGGTGCTGCGGGTTGGGCGCCATCAACTTGCCCCAGACCTGGCCGCAGTCAAGATCGAAATCGAGGATGCGGTCTGCGTATTGGGTGACGAGATCGTCAAGCCAGGTTTCCAGCTTCCGGGCCTGGAGCGCATCGCCACGCTGACGGATGTTTTCCAGGCCGCGACGGATTTCACCAATCGTCTGCACCGCGATATACAAGTCGGCAGCATTCACGGACTGCCAGAAAGCCTGAACGCCCGGATTGGCGTTCCTTCCCTTGCGGCTCTCGCTGATGACGTTCGTATCGACCAGGAACACGTCAGGCAGCCTGGTTGCGAAAATCGAAGTCCCGATCCTCGCCGACGTTGGGCATGCTGGCCAAAACCTCCGCCAACGGGCGGCGAGGTGGACGCTGCAGGACGTTGCGCAGGATTTCGCGGTGCTCGGCTTCAGCACTGCGGCCATGCGCCGCGGCAACCTGCTTGAGCGCCAACACCAGGCTCTCATCGACATTTCGAACGACCAGATTGGTGGCCATGTTCTTCCTCCTCACCGACAGATTGCAATGGCAGCATTCTAGTACACGTCGCTATCGTTGCAATCACTTCAACGGAAGATTCCGCGACGCCACGCCCGCATACCCCTTGCCATCAAGCCCACGCTCGGGGTCGGCACCTGGCAGGCGGCCAGGAAGCGCCGGGCCAATTCCGGCGCCGAAAAATTCGGTGAACGGGCGTGGGCCAGGGCTTTGGCGGACAGCGCCGCGTAAAGATCCGGGCTCTCCAGCACGGACTGCACCGCCGTCACCCAGGCATCCACGTTGCGGTAATCCTGGATCAGCAGCCCCCCGTCGCCCACGGATTCCGGCAGCCCGCCCCGCACGCTGGCAATCACCGGGATGCCGCAGGACTGCGCCTCGACCGCCACCATGCCGAAGCCCTCTTCCCACACAGAAGGCGCGAGCAGCAAGCGAGTTTGACGATAGACCTCCCGCATGTCGGATACCCGATGCCGGAAGCTGACGTTGGGCAGTCCGGCCAGGCGATCCTGCAAGGCTGCCAGCGCATCGTCTTTCAGCTTCCATGATTCCTGCAGCAGGAATTTCACGTTGGGTAAACTCCGCGCCACTTCCAGAAAGGTATCCAGCCCTTTCACCTTGTGCGCGTTGATCAGGGTGACAAAGCCCTCTGGATCTCCCCGCGTATCAAAAAACAGATTCATGGGCGGATGCACCACGTAGGTGCGTTGGCCCGTGGCGGCCAGGGCCTTGGCGGCCAGGAAATGGCTGCTGGCCACCAGCGTGCAGCCCAGGTCCACCATGGCGCGCAGCTCCGCCGGGTCGAATTCCGCGTCGTGCACGAAGTACAGGCCCTTCACCCCCTTGCGACGGGCAATTCGCAGGACCTCCAGCGCGCCTTCCAACTGGGCCCACACCAGGTCCGGCTCGTAGGCATCGATGACCTGGCCCAGCGTGTCGAAAAAATCCGGCAACACCTGCACCGGGTAACCGCAATCCAGTGAGGGATGCCCCTCGCCCGCAAGTAGGAGAGGGGCCAGGGGAGAGGGGCTTTTCTCCCGAATCCCAAGCGTCCCGTATTCCCCCGGCGCGGGATAAGCCCACGGCGTTGCCCTGTAATCCGCCCCGCCCACCGCCAGGCATTCCTGCCCCAGCCCCTGCGCCATGTCGCGCATCAATTGATGCGCGCAGCGCACCGCCCCCCCCAAAAAGAAAGGGTAGGGTGGGCGTTCACTGGCGTAAAGAATGCGCATGGCCATCCCGGTCAAAGTCCCAAATCCGCACCACTGATGTCGCGTGCATGGCGAAAGGTGGGGGGCAACTTCGTCGAGGAGCTTCGGCGGCACGCCGAATGCCTCAAAATGCGTTTAGCTGGTCCAACAGTTCATAAAGATGCCGTGCGGCGGACTCGCGTGTACGTTCGGTGAGCCACTTTTGGGATTTATTGACATCTTTGCTGAATGACGCCAAGGCGCACATCAAAGTCTCCGCCAAGAGGCCAGGCTTCCTGTGAGCAACGACAACTGCCACACCCAATTGGTCAACAATCTGCTGTATTTCCCCTCCAGTGCCGTGGACCAGGATCGGCCGGCCAGCGGCCACATACTCATAAGTTTTACCTGCAATATATCGTGCGAGTCGAGGTGGGTTAGGCAATAGCAAGAGATCGGCGTTCAGCATTTCGCTGAGCGCTTCGGGTTTGGGCAACTCGCCCGTGGTTAAGATGGACAGCGGAGGAGTAAACCGCTTGATTGCTGTAGCAACTGTTGGATTTATACGACCCACAAAGCGGATCTGAAGGCGTTTAGCAAGTTCTGGACACACTTTTATGGCATCAACAGCATCGGCGAGAAAAGTTTCGATCTCCCACCATGGCCCCAGGTTGCCAACAAATGTCACCGTTACATGATCCCGAGACACTAAAGGCTCGGTAGAGTCATTGACGATCGACTCAAAGTCTGAGGATTCCCAGCCGTTGTAGACAATTTCGCACTTGGCACGGTCCAAGCCCGGAAACATGGCAACTTGGTGTTCGAGTTGTGATTGCGTAGTAAATAGCACGGCGTCTGCCTTGGCCTGACAGCGGGCCTCCCATTTCCTGTTGGCGCGATCGCATCGGATAACGCCATGCGGGTTTTCGGTCCACTCGTCACGATAGTCTAGCGCCAGCTTCCAGCCGGTGCGCCGGGCCAACCAGTAACCTGCAACGAAACTAGCGAAGGGGGGACCGGATGCCAGGATAACTCCCCCCTCTCCAGGCTTGATGCGCGCGGCGGCGGCTTCAAATATGGACAAGGCATTCATGATACCGCCGTCGATTTTCGACAGCGGCCAGGGGTGTGTGCCACTATCCGCAGACACCCGTGTCACTGGCACGTCAGCCGGCAGCAGACCAGCGAGATAGCGCCCCGCCTCGCTCGGGAGGTCGGGCGACGGGCCGCAGACGACTTCCGCCCGCCAGCCCGAAGCGGCGGCGTGGCGAGCGAAGGATAGGGGACGGTACACGCCACCCGTGACCTGGGGCGGGAATTCCCAGGCAAGGAGCATCAGGCGCCGGCCGACATGAGCTGTGGGCGCAGGCTTGTGAGCATCGGCGGCACGAAAGCGCCGCCAGGCAGGCCACTGCCGATGAGCCAGCAGCTTCAGGCGCGTCGCCGCGCTCCACACCAGATTTCTGGCTGACAGTCTCAAGCTCTGTCCGTCCGCTGCATGGCGGGGTGGTCCAATACCGCACGTGCCATGTCCTCCCAGCGCCAGGATGCCGCTACCGCCCGGTTGATCGCGCTCACCTCGGATGCATCAAGGGTAGGGGCCTGTTCCA
>JBBIPL010000007.1:0-38415 GCA_037442845.1 Hydrogenophilales bacterium
GGCGGGGATAGGCGAGCAGGTCGACCAGGTCGTAGTAACGGCTCACCTCGGCATGCGGCACACGGCCGACGAACACTACCTTGTCCGTCAGGCCCAGGCCTTGCGCCTGGGCCTTGAGATTGGCTTCCTGGGGACCGCCGCCGACCAGCAGGACGCGCACGTCGGGCGCCTGTTGCAGGATGTTCGGCAGCGCGGCGAGCAGCAGGTCCAGCCCCTCGTAGGCGTAGAACGAACCCAAAAAACCGATCACACGGCAGTCCGCCAGGCCGAGGCTGGCCTTCAGTGCGGGATCGGGGCCGGCGCTGAGCTGGAAGTGCTCGATGTCCACGGCGTTGGGCACCACGCCGATCTTGCCGGGCAGGATGCCGCGCGCGATGAGGTCGCCGCGCAGGCCCTGGCAGATGGTGACCACCTGGCTGGCGGCGCGCACGGCGGTGGTCTCCAGGGTTTTCGTCAGGCGGTAGCGCAGTCCGCCTTCCTTCTGCGTGCCGTGGTCGACCGCCGCGTCTTCCCAGAAGGCGCGGATTTCGTACACCACCGGCAGCCCCAGGGCACGGCCCACGTGGATGGCGGGCCAGGCGTTGAGCACGGGGGAATGGGCGTGGATGAGGTCCGGCCGCAGTTCCCTGGCCAGTTCCATCAGGCGCTGCTCGGTGGCCTTCATCAGCGCCCACTGGTTGAGCACCGGCAGACGGTTGGCAAGGCCCGAGGGTTTGGGCGTGCGGTAGAAGCGCAGGCCGTCCGCCTCCTCTTCCAGGCCCCGGGCGTCGAGTTGCTTGGGGCTGGTCAGGTGGAAGGTCTCCCAGCCCAGGCGGCGCTGGCCGCGCAGGATGTTGGCGCTGCGGAAGGTGTAACCCGAGTGCAGCGGCAGGGAGTGGTCGAAGACGTGGAGGATGCGCAGGCTCATGCGTAATTGTCGTTGTTACGGAGGAAAGCCTCGAACATATACAGCGACCACAGGGAAGCGCTGTGGTCGCGCCGGCCGCACGCGTGGTCGTCGGCCATGCGCTGCAGGAAGGCCATGTCGAACAGGCCGGTGTCGGCCATGCGCTGCGAGCTGAGCGCCGTATAGAGCTTGTCCTTCAGCGGCCCGCGGAACCACTCGGCGAGGGGGATGGAGAAGCCCATCTTGCGGCGGTACATGATGTCGTGCGGCAGATGCGGTTCCAGGGCCTTCTTCAGCATGTACTTGCCCTCCGCGCCCCTGAGCTTGTAGCCCACCGGCAGGCCGGACACCCATTCCATCAGCTTGTGGTCCAGGAAGGGTACGCGCACCTCCAGGGCGTGGGCCATGCTGGCGCGGTCCACCTTGGTGAGGATGTCGCCCACCATGTACGTCTTCATGTCCAGGTACTGCACCTGGGAGACGGCGTCGCCGTCGCGCACCGGGGAATGGGCGTGATGCCGGCGCAGCACCTCCACCGCCCGGTAGCCGTTCAGGCGCTTCTTGAAGGCGGCGCTGAAGACCTTGTCGCGCAGGTCGTCGCCCATGATGGAGACGCCGTGGAAATAGCCTTCCACCGTGTCGCGGGCCATGGCCTGGAAGGTGGTCTTGGCGCGCAATACCTTGGGCGCCCAGTCCGCCTTGGGATAGGCGCAGCCCAGGAAACCGAACAGGGGCTTGCGCAGGCCGTAGGGCATGAGGCGACGCATGCGCTCCTCGTAGGAATGCCAGCGGTAGCGGCGGTAGCCGGCGAAATTCTCGTCGCCGCCGTCGCCGGACAGGGCCACGGTCACGTCCTTGCGCGCCAGTTGGCAGACCCGGTAGGTAGGCATGGCGGAGGAGTCGGCGTAGGGCTCGTCGTACAGGCGGGCGAGCTCGTCCACCAGGCCGATGTCGTCGGACTCCACCAGGTTGATGTGGTGGTCGGTGCGGTAGCGCTCCGCCACCTGTTTGGCGTAGGCGGATTCATCGTACTTCGGATCGGGAAAGGCGATGGAGCAGGTTTTCACCGGCTGCTCCGAGAGGCCCGCCATCATGGCCACCACGGCGGAGGAGTCGACCCCGCCGGAGAGGAAGGCGCCCAACGGCACCTCCGCCACCATGCGGATCTTTACCGCCTCGCGGAAGCGCTCGATGAACTCGGATTCGGCGTCTTCCAGGCTGATCGGCGCCAGCGGCCGGAAGGGCACGTCCCAGTACTCCTCCGGCGCCGGCGCCGGCTGGCCCCGGCGGATGAGGAGGCGATGGCCCGGCGGCATCTTCAGGGCCGACTTGTAGATGGTGCGGGGCTCGGGCACGTAGCCGTAGCCGAAGTAGTCCTCCACCGCCTCGTCCAGGATGTCGCGGCGGAAGCCCGGCCAGGCGGTGAGGGTTTTCAGCTCGGAGCCGAACACCAGGAAACCCTCGTCGGTGACGGCGTAGAACAGGGGCTTCACCCCAAGGCGGTCGCGGGCCAGGAAGAACACCTGCTGCTTCCGGTCCCACAGGGCGAAGGCGAACATGCCGCGGAAGTGGTGCACGCAGTCCGGGCCCCACTGCTCCCAGGCGTGCACGATGGTCTCGGTGTCGGAGCGGGACTTGAAGGTGTGGCCCAGGGCGGTGAGTTCCGGGATGAGGTCGACGAAGTTGTAGATCTCGCCGTTGAACACCACGGCCACCGTGCCGTCCTCGTTGAACATGGGCTGCTGGCCGGCGGCGATGTCGATGATGGACAGGCGGCGGTGGCCGAAGCCCAGGCCGGGCTCCAGGTAGAGGCCGGCTTCGTCCGGGCCGCGATGCCATTGCATGTCGTTGATGCGCTGCAGCACGTCGCGGTCGATAAGCCGCTGGCCGGAGAGGTCGAAGATGCCGGTGATGCCGCACATGGTGGGAACGCTTTACTCTCAGTTCGCCGGCCGCGTGAGCAGCCGTTCGTAGATGTCCGCGTAGGCGTCGGTGGCGCGTCGCCAGTCGAACTCCCGTTCGATGCGCGCCCGCGCCGCCGCGCCCTCGCTTTGCCGGCGCGCGGGGTCGTCGACGTAGGCGACCAGGGCGGCGGCGAGTTGCTCGGGACTGCCGGGCGGCAGCAAGCCGCCGGTTTGCCCGGGCGTCACCAGCTCAGGATTGCCGCCCACGCGCGTGGCGAGCACCGGCAGGCCGCTGGCCATGGCTTCCAGGATGGTGTTGGAAATGCCCTCGCCCAGGGAATTCAGTACGAACACGTCGAAGGCGCGCAGCCATTCCGCGGTGTCGGCGCGATCGCCCGGCAGCCAGGCCCGCCCGGCCAGGCCGGCGGCCTCCAGCATGGCCTGGCAGCGGCCGCGCGCGGGGCCGTCGCCGACCAGGACCAGGCGCAGGCCGGCGGCGTCCGCGCGGTCTTCGCACAGGCGGATGAAGGCTTGCACCAGGCCGGGGTAGTCCTTCACCTCGGCCATGCGGCCAATGCTGCCGATCACGCAATGGGCGCCGGCGAAGAATTCCGGGCGGCCCAGGTCGGGACGCGCGCCGTCGCGCGGGTGGAAGCGTTCACCGTCAACGCCGTTGTAGATCTGCTGGATGCGCGCCGGCGCCACGCCCACGGTCGCCTCCAGCCAGCCCGCGAGATCGCGGCTGACCGCGATGTAGCGGTGCACGACGCGGCGCGCCGCGCGGCGCAGCAGGTTGTACTTGCGATTCCTGCCTTCCAGGTCGAAGACGTCGCGGCCGTGTTCGCCGTGCACCCGTCCGGGCACGCGCGCCAGGGCGCCGACGAACTGGGCCTCCAGGGTGGACAGGTTGCGGGTGTGCAGTATGCTCGGGCGTAGTTCGCGCAGCAGCCGGTAAAGCCGGGGATACCAGGCGAGGTCGTGGCCCGGGCGCTTGCCCAGGTCGTGAAACTCGACCGCCGGGTTGTGGATGCGGCGGCGGAATTCGCCGTGTCCGGCCAGACAGAGGATGGCGTGCCGGTAGCGCTCGGTCGGCAGGCGGTTGATCAGGTTGACCATGCCGTTTTCCATGCCGCCGGTGCCGAAGTGATGCACCACGTGGGCGATAAGGTGGGGCGGCGCATTCACTTGGGCGGTGTTCAGGGTTCGTTGGCGCGGTCCACACTCGCGTCGAGCGCCGTCTTGTGGGCCGCCAGGAAGGCCGTGAGGATGGCGCGCGCCTCGGCGGGGTCGTTCTCGTAGGGCGCGGCCAGAATCACCGCCGCCGCCTCGGTGCCCTGCCCGAGCAGGGCGGACAATGTCAGTTCGATCTTGGCGCGGTAGGGACTGATGCCGTCGCGGCCCTGGATGCGGTGCCATTGCCAGACCAGCAGGCGCTGGTTCTCGGCGCGCGAATCGAGCACCGCTTCGGCCAGATCCACCGACCCGCCGGCCAGATCCTGGCGCGTCGTCTTGCGGCCCAACATGCGCCAGACCGGATGTTTCTCCGGCACCATGAGGTTCTGGCTGTTGATCAGTTCCGCGCCTTCGCGCTGGGCGCCATACCAGGCCACGTTAAGCATGACCCGCTGCTCACCGGCGCGGTAATGTCCGGTCAGCATCTGGTCCATACCCTGCCAATGCGGTGTCCACGAGGTCATGGCGGCGTCCTCCCGTTCCCAGCCGGCGCCTTGCGGCAAGGCGAGGTGAACGTCGGGCATGGGCTGGGCGGTAATTTGTCGTTCATAGGCGGGCGCGGCGATGAGGAGCGCCACCAGGGCCAGGGCCGGACGCCAGTCGACACGCGCCACTCGCGCCGGGGGCGGCGCCCGTTCCGCGTCGTCGTCCTCGCGCCAGATCAGGCCGACCCAGAACATGATCAGCATGACGATGCCGAACCAGACCCAGCCGTAGATGAAGTGGTCGACCCCCAGCGCCAGCTTCATGTCCGAATAGTGGGCGATGAGCACGATCATGGTGGCGCGCACGCCATTGGCGAAGATCGGCACCACCACCGCGGCAACGCTGAACGCCACGCGCTTCCAGAGGGTGCGGTAGGTCAGGTAGGCGTACAGCGTGCCCAGGGTGAAGGAGGCGATCAGGTAGCGCAGCCCGGAACAGCCTTCGACCACGCTCCAGTCCCCCGTCGGCAGGCTGAAGAAGGTGCCCTCGCGATGCACCGGGATGCCGATGAGCTGCACCGCGCCGACGGTGAAATCGGCGGTGAACTCGATCAGCGGCGGAATCAGCGCCTCGCCCGCAGGCACCATGAGCAGCAGGTAGCCCAGGGGAAAGGCGGCGGCGCGCAGCATGGCCGGGCCGAACAGCAGCCAGACCGTGGCGATCCAGATGCTCACCAGCATGTACTGCTCCACCACCAGCGCGCCGCCGACGCGCGCCGCCAGCCAGCCCAGGGCGAAGGGCACGATGCACAGCAGGGCGCGCCAGTCCGGCGCGGTCTGCACGGCGGCCAGATCGTGGCGCATGCGCCAGGTCAGCCACAGGGCGATGGGCAGGATGACGTAGCCGTGGGCGAAGGTTTCCGAGCGCTCCCAGATCTGCGCCATCGACCAGAAGGTGGGGTGCAGCAGAGCTGCCGTCGCCAGCCAGGCCAGGCCCAGCAGCAGCACGGCGCGCGTCCAGTTGTTGCGCGGTTCAGCGTTCATCATCTCTCCAGCAATTCATCCACGCGGGCCAGGTTGGCGGCCCAGTCGAAATCGCGCAGCACCTTCGCGCGCGCCGCACTGCCCAGCGACGCATGATCGAGGGCGCGCTGGACAGCCGCCAGCATGGCCGCTTTATCGGCAGCGAGCAGTATTTCCTGATCGGGTTCGGCGTCGATGCCCTCCAGGGCCTGCGGCGTGGCCACCACCGTGCGCGCCATGGCCATGCCTTCCAGCACCTTGTTCTGGATGCCGCGGGCGATGCGCAGGGGCGCCACCACGGCGGCCGCGTGCGCCAGCCAGGGACGCACGTCGTCCACCCGGCCGGTGACCCGCACGCCCTCCCGCGCGGCCAGTGCGCGCACTTCCGGGGCCGGTTTGCCGCCGACGACGGCGAACATCAGCTCGGGCCGCGCGGCGCGCAGTTGCGGGAGCACCTCGGCGGCGAACCAGAGCACCGCGTCGACGTTCGGCCAGTAATCCATGGCGCCGGTGAACACCACGGCGCGCCCGCCCGCCGGATAGGGATTGGCGTACTCGCGTTCGGGCGAGAAGTAGTCCGCGTCGACGCCGTTGTGGAAATAGCCCACCTTGCCGGCGCTCTCCGGCGCGAGCAGGCGAAAGTCGGCGGCCTCGGCGGCGGACACGAACAGGCTGGCGTCGAACTCGGCGGCGACCCGGCGTTCCCAAGCCAGCAGGCGGTCCGCCTCGCGCCGATACAGCCAGGACAGCGGCCAGGGCTTGGTGGGCGCGTACTGCCGCCATTTGTCGGAATCGATGTCGACGAAATCCATGATGCGGCGGACGTCGTTGCGGCCCATGACGAAGCGGGCCATCGCGGAAGAGTAGGTCAGCACCCAGTCGACGCCATCAGCCAGGCGCGCGTCCACCCAGCTTTGCATACCGGCGTCGCGGTAGAACGGCAGGGTGAGCGGCTCGCCGGTAAGCAACCCGCTGAGGGCGCGAAGCTTGCCCAGGCGCGGATCGACCCCTGTCAGATGCACGGAGGCGCAGACCTCGCGCAGCCTGTCGGCATGGCGCCAGTCGTCGGGATCATCGACGAAGGCGCCGAGGTGCACGCGATGCTTGCGGGCGAGATGCTCCAGCAGATGCCAGGCGCGGATCTTGTCGCCCTTGTCGGGCGGATAGGGGATGCGATGGGCGAGGAAGAGCAGCTCGGACATGGCGAACCCTCATCCCAGATTCTTGACGATATGCGGCCCCAGGAAATTCGCCACCGCCAGCGGCAAGCGGCGCCAGGCCTGGATGAACAGCCGGTACTTGGGATTGTTGGGGTTGTTCTCCGGCACCCGTTCGGCGCGCACCAGATGGTAGCGGTATTGCAACGGTTGCGGCGCGAAACCCCAGTTGCGCTTGAAGTCGTAGGGACCCGTGCCGACCTTGCTGCGGCCATAGTCGAACACGCGTGCGCCGCGTTCCACCGCGCGGCGCATCACTTCCCAGTACTTGAAGTCGTTGGCGGCCAGGGCGCGCGCCTCGGGCGCGTCGCCGGCGTAGTAGGGCAGGATCTCGTCGCGGAAACGGAAGCTGAGCACGCCGCTGACCACCCGGCCCTCGGGGGAGCGCACCAGCAGCACTTCGCAGTCGTCGCCGAACTCCTCGCGCAGCAGGGCGAAGAAGCGCTTGGGCAGGGCGGGGGTGCCGTGCCGGCGGACGTTGTCGGCATAGACGGCGAAGAAGCCGTCGACGCCCGCCTCCGTTTCCGCCGTCAACGCCCGCTGCATGCCCTTGCGCACCATGGCGCGCTGCTTGCGCGGGATGGCCAGCATGTTCTTTTCCACGTCCGCGTCCAGGGTCTTGCGGAAGGTGACGTAGAGCTCGGTGCCGGGCCAGTCGGCGTGCGCCGGGACGTCGCGGTCGCGGTATTCCAGATGACCGACGCCCAGTTCCGCGGCCAGGGCCTGGGCGTGCGCGTCCAGCGCGGCGCGCGCCTCCTCGCCGGCGGCGGCGATGCCGCCGTAGACGCAGAACGGTGTGGACGCAAGGCTGTGGCCGAACAGGCGGCTTTTCATCTCCGCCAGGGGCAGCACGCCCTCGATGCGGCCGTCGCGTTCGGCCAGCAGGTAATGGGTGCTGTGGCCGAAGGCGCGGGCGATGACCCGCTTCCAGCCATAGCGATGGAAGAAGGTGGCCTCGGGCAGGCCGAGGACGAAGGCGTCCCAGGCGGCGGCATCGCTGTCGCGGGCGGGTCGAACCGTGAGTGTCATGCCGCGAGTTCTTCGGCGTACACCCGGTCCGCCCGGTCCCAGCGGAAATCGCGGCAGAGGCGGTCCAGCTTGCCTTGCATGCGCCCCAGGTTGACGTAGTGGCGGAAGCGGCTCTTCAGCGGCGCGCCCGCCACCCGCGGCTGGCCGGGGTCGACCTCCCAGGGATGGAAATAGAACATGGCCGGGCGGCGGTCGTGGCCGTTCACGCGCGCGATCAGCCAGCGCGAGGCGGCATAGGGCAACAGGCGGAAAAAGCCGCCGCCGGCGGCGGGCAGGTTGCGGCCGCGCCAGACGACTGTGGTGGGCGGCACTTCCAGCAGCGCCGGGCACTGTTCCGGACGGTAGGGAAAGCGCGGCGCGCCGGGCATGCCGTAATGGTCGTGGGCGATCGGATAGATGCTGGAACTGTAGCGGTGGCCGGCTTCCGCGAGGACGTCCAGCGCCCACAGGTTGCGCTGGCCGATGGAGAAACTGGGCGCGCGGTAGCCGGCCACGCCGACGCCGCCGAGGTCCTCCAGGAGGTGCTTGGCGCGCGTCACGTCCTGGCGGAACTCGTGCCGCGACAAAGCCACCGCGCGCTGGTGGCCATAGCCGTGGCTGGCCAGTTCATGGCCGGCATCGACCAAGGAACGGACCACGCCGGGATAGCGTTCGGCGATCCAGCCCAGGGTGAAGAAGGTGGCGCGAAGCTGGTGCCGCTCGAACAGCAGCAGGATGCGTTCGATATTGGCTTCGACGCGGCAGGGCCAGCGTTCCCAGTGGTCGCGGGAAATGGTGTGCTCGAAGGCGCCGACCTGGAAGTAATCTTCCACGTCGACGCTCATCACATTGGTGATGTCCACGCCGCGCATGCTTTAACGTGAAAGTCGCCTCGGCGACTCTCGAAGTTCTCCTCTCCCGCAGGCGGGAGAGGGGTTAGGGGTGAGGGAGCCCGTTCATGGCCGGCAGGCGCTTTCATGGACAGGGGCGGCTGATCGGCCATGAACGGTTAGGTCCGGGCGGGCAGCGCGTCCAGCCAGGGACGCAGGACGTCGGCGATGCGCTCGGCGGCGTGTCCGTCCCAGTGTTCCGGCACGCGGCCGCGTTTGCCGCCCGTCGCCAGGATATCGGCGAAGCAGGCCAGGATCTTCTCCGGCGCCGGCCCTGTGAGGGTATTGGTGCCGTCCGTCATGGTAATGGGCCGCTCGGTGTTCTCGCGCACGGTGATGCAGGGCACGCCCAGCGCGGTGGTTTCCTCCTGCAGGCCGCCGGAGTCGGTCAGCGCCAGCGTCGCCTCGCGGGTAAGGCCCAGCATTTCGAGATAGCCCTGCGGCGGCAGCAGGCGCATGCCGGGACGCTCCAGCAGGCCGCCAAGGCCGAAACGTTCGGCGGCGGCGCGTGTACGCGGATGGATGGGGAAGACCACGTCCAGATAGCGGGCTACCTCGCCCAGGGTTTCCAGCAGGCCGCGCAGGGTGTCGGCATTGTCCACGTTGGACGGACGATGCAGGGTGACCACGGCGTAGCCCCGCGCCGGCTTGCCGGCCAGCGTAACCTCGGCGGGGACAGCGCTTTCCAGGTGGCTGCGCAGGGTGTCGATCATGACGTTGCCGGCGAAATGCACGCGCTCCGGGGCGATGCCTTCGCGCTTCAGGTTGTCGAGGGCGGAGCGCTCGGTGGTGAACAGCAGGTCGGAGATCTGGTCGGTGAGCACCCGGTTGATCTCCTCCGGCATGGCGCGGTCGTAGCTGCGCAGTCCGGCTTCCACGTGGATCACCTGGATGCCTTTTTTGGCCGCCACCAGGGCGCAGGCGATGGTGGAGTTGACGTCGCCCACCACCAGCACCGCCTTGGGCTTTTCCGCGTCCAGCACCGGTTCGAAGGCGCGCATGATGTCGGCGGTCTGCACCGCGTGGCTGGCGGAGCCGACTTCCAGGTTGACGTCCGGGCGGGGAATGCCGAGCTGCGCGAAAAAGCTGTCGCTCATCGACGGGTCGTAGTGTTGACCCGTATGCACCAGCTTGGCGGCGATGGGCTTGGCGCGGAAGGCCGCCATGATGGGCGCGATTTTCATGAAATTGGGGCGCGCGCCCACCACGCAGACCACTTCGACGCTCATTCGGATTCCCGGCCGGAAGTGACGGTGAAAAGCACCTTGCGTACCAGGGGAGCGAGACGATTGAGGGAACGCTCCATGGCCAGCAGACGTTCCTCCAGGTTTTCCGGCAGGACTGCCACGGCCTGCATTGGCGGTACATGCGTTGCCGCCGGGGCCTCGGCCGGCTCGGGCCTGTGCGCGCGCGGCGCCTGGTGGTGCACTTCCTGCTGCAGGTCGCTGATCACTTCCTGCACGGCGGCGGAATCGAGGTGGGTGCGCTCCTCCAGATAGCCGAACAGCAGCAGGCGGTCGCACAGGGTGTTGATGCGCCGGGGCACGCCGCCGGAAAACTGGTGGATGATGTCGAAGGCATCCTCGCTGAACGAGGGGTTGCCCTGCCAGCCCGCGGTGTTCAGGCGGTGCACGATGTACTGGATGGTCTCGTTGCGGTCGAGCGGGCCCAGGTGGTAGGAGGCGATCACCCGCTGGCGCAGTTGCAGCATTTCCGGGCTCTGGATGGTGTCGCGGAATTCGGGCTGGCCCAGCAAAAAGCTTTGCAGCAGGGATTTGTCGCCCTCGTGGAAGTTCGAGAGCATGCGCAACTCTTCCACTGCGCGGTGATTCAGATTCTGCGCCTCGTCGACGATGAGCAGGGGACGCCGGTTCTGCCGCACGGCCAGGCGCAGGTAATCCTCCAGGCTCTTGAGCAGGGCGGATTTGGTCAGGCCCTCGGCCTGCAGGCCGAAGGAGGCGGCGACGCTGCGCAGGGTGTCGTCGGCGTCGAGCTGGGTGCTGACCAGTTGGCCGATGAGGTAGGTGCCGTTTTCCAGCTTCTTCAGCAGGCTCTTGACCAGCAGGGTCTTGCCGGCGCCGACATCGCCGGTGATGACGATGAAGCCCTCGCCCAGCGAGAGCCCGTATTCCAGGTAGGCGAAGGCGCGCTTGTGGCCCTTGCTGGCGAAGAAGAAACGCGGGTCTGGATTGAGCTGGAACGGTTTGTCCCTGAGGTGGTAATAGCTCTCGTACATCGTCAGAAGCTCATGTTGAGGCGCGCCGCCACGGCGTTTTCCTGGTAGCTGTTGCCCGCCTGGTCCGAACTGCGCTCCTGGTGGCGTACGGACAGGGTGGCGGAAGTATTGGCGTCCAAGCGGTGCGTGAGAGACACACCCAGGTTCCACAGGTCGTCGTCGCCCCCTCCCGCGCCGCGTTCGTCCTTGGACAAGCCGCCGGTCAGGCTGTAGGTGGTCTGCGGCGAGGCCTTCAGATTCCACGAGCCCTGCAGACCGTAGGTCTTCTGCTCGCCGCCGCCGGTCTGAAAGCTCCGCTGGTTGAGATAGGTGCTGAGCAGGAAGGTACTGCGGCGCTTGGTGTAGGTCACCGCGCCGCTTAGCGCCTTGGTGGTAAAGGTTTCATCCGCCTGGGCGAGGTTGGCGAGGTTGAGATTCAAGCCGGGCACGGCCACACAGCCGGCAGGCGGAATGGGGGAGTTCGTATAGCGGAGGATGCCCGCGCAATCATGGGCGTACATCGTGCCGACGTATTCGAGGAATTGGCGCCGCGAATCTGTCAGATCCTCCTGGTAGTTCAGGGTCCAGTTGGTCTGGCGCGTGCGATGGGAGAAATTGAGGCCATAGGTGCGGCCAAATGAGCGCTGGCTGCTGTTGGCCTTGAGCGTGGTGCGCGGGGTGGGATGGAACGCGACGCTGCCGCTCAGGAAGTTGCCTGCGTTGTTGGAGTGGTTGATGTATGCATCCGCGGAAAAGCGCCGGCCGGGGGTGTAAAACATGCCCAGGCCGTAGTATTTGTAATCCTGCTGCGCGGCATTGACGTTGGGATAGTCGTCCTTTTCCATGCCCGCCTGGGCGAGCAGGCCGACCTTCCGGCTGAGGGCGTAACGGGCGTTCAGATTCGCCCGGTCCCGGCTGGTTTCGGCCCCGCCGCTATTGCGGGTATCCGAGCGTTCATAACTTCCGCTCCAGGTCAGCGGGTAATACAGGTTGCCGCTCACCGCGCCGAGTCGGTAGCGGAGGGAGCGTCCGTCGGCGGTTTGCGCATCCTCGGCGATCACGTCGTCGAGGGTGATCCGCGCTTCGACCGTGGCGAAAGAGCCCAGACGACGCTTGAGGTAGGGACTGAGGGAATAGGCGGCCACCTGGGAGGTACGGTTGATGCCCGTCACTTCGAGGCCCCCGCCGATGCCGCCCACTCCCCGGTCGCCGGCGCGGGCGCCTTCCATCAACTGCTGGGAGATGCGCGCGGCGGCATCCAGATAAAACCAGTCCTCCACCAGCTCGGCGCTCGCCCTGCCATCGAGGCCATGGTAGAGGTCGTTGCGCCTGGAATCATGGGTGGAAAGGACGCCGGACAGGCGATAGTCCGCCTGCGCCTTCACGCGGGCGCCCTCGCGCTTGATGGAGACGCCCGGCGTGACTTCCGTGATCCAGGCCGATTTCGCCTGGCCGCCGCTCACCAGATCCGGGTTGTCCGAGTAGCTCTGCCCCAGGCTGATCCGCGGGGTGATGACCCAGTCGCCCGCCGTCGCCAACGCGGGCAACAACAGCAGCAAAACGAGCGGCGGGCTACTGTTTCTTTTGCTGGCCGTACTCGCCATAACTGCCGTAGCCATAACCGTACCCGTATCCATAGCCGTAGTAATCGAGGCCGCCGCCGCGCGAGGGCGCCTTGTTGAGGACGATGCCCACGTGCTCGCAATCGGCGATATGCGCGAGGGCGTCCTTCACCGCCTCCTGCGGCGTGCGCGAGGCCTCGACGACGAAGACGATCTGGCCCATGTAGGAGGCCAGCACTGTGGCCTCGCTGGTCGCCAGCAGCGGCGGGCAGTCGAAAATGATGATGCGGTCGGGGTAGCGGCTGGCGATGTCCTGCACGAAATCGCGCATCGCCGAACTCGCCAGCAGCTCGGTGGCATGGGCAAAACTGCGCCCGGCGGGCAGGATGGTCAGCTTGGCGATGTCGGTCTTGATCAGCACGTCGGACAGTTCCACTGCGGGATCGCGCAGCACGTCGAGCAAACCGAGATCGGCATCCAGCCCGAGATAACGGGGAATCGAGGATTTGGCCACGTCCGCGTCGATCAGCAGCACCGTGTTCTCCAACTCGGTGGCCATGCTGATGGCCAGGTTGATGGCGGTGAAGGACTTGCCCTCGCCGGGCAGGGAACTGGTGACCATGATCAGGTTGCCGTTGCGCACCGGAGCATTGCCGCCATGCCCCAGGGCATTGGTGATGAGCGGGCGTTTGATGAGCCGGTATTCCTCGGCGATCTTGCTGCGCCCCGCATCCGGGGTGAGGGCGCCCATCCTGCGCAACCTAGCGATGTCCACCGAGCCCCGCTGGCTGCCGATCACGGTGGCGGGACCCTCGTCTTCCTCGATGGCGCGGGCAGGGGCCGCCCTGGCCGGCCCGACAGGCTTCGCGAAGGAGGATTCGGCGCGCTCGATGGCGGCCTCGATCAGGCGACCGCTTTCCTCCCTGGAGGCCGCCGGACGATTGGAAACGATGGCGGAAGGGGGAGGCGTTTCCTCCTGACCTAGTTTGCCCGCCGCGCGTTCGATGATGCTCATGTCCGCTCCTTTGCCTATGCCGCCGGGGAAAGCACGAGGTAGTAGATCAACTGGGCGATCAGGGCCAGGCCCAAGGCCAGGGCGCCGGCGCCGAACAACAGGTTGCCGCGGCGCGCCTTGCGGCGGGATGCATCCGTCTCGATCAGGGTGACCATGCCCAGCAGCGGCACATTGGACAGATCGCGCAGTTGCCGACGGCTGTCCACCGTCGGCCGCAGCTGCGTCAACAGGAAAGCCAGGGCAAGGCCGACGCCGATACCGCCCAGGGGCACGGCGGAAACCAGCAGGGGACGATTTGGCCAGGCCGGTTTGTTGGGTACCCGCGGCGGGTCGACGACGCGGAAATCGACGATGTCGGTCTTGCTTTCCACCTCGCCGGAGAGTGCGGCGGTTTCCCGCCGCGCCAGCATTTCGGAATATTTCTGTTTGTAGATTTCGAGATCGCGGGTGAGCTGGGTGTACTCGGACTCGATCTGCGGAATGCGGTCCACCGCCCGGTAGAGCTCGGCGCGTTTCCTCTCCATCTGCCCCACCCTGGCCTTGAGCGACGCCAGGTTGGCGTCCGCCTCGGCGATGGCGATGGTCAACTGCTGGTAGATCGGGTTCTGCGCCTTCAGCGTGCTCTGCGGCTGTTCATTGACCTGAGCCCTGAAGGATTCCTCCTCCTGTTTTTTCTGCTCCTGCAGGCGGGCGATCAACTGCTTCGTGCGGCCGATGTCCGGGTGTACATCGGTATAGCGCAGGCGCAAATTGTCCAGTTGGGTCTGCAGGGCGGCGATGCGCCCATCCAGGGCGGTGGTGGTCGCCGTGACGGGCGCTGGGCCCGGTGCCGGACTGACCAGCACCTCTTCCTGATCTTCGAGTTGCTGCTGCAACTGTTTCTTGCGGTTGGCCGCCTCGTCCTGTTCCAGCTTGGCCTGCTCCAGGGCGGCGCTGATCTGGCTGAGCTTGGAGTAGAAGTCGCCGCCCTGGCCAGGCATGGTGCCGACATTGCGGCGCTTGAACTCCTCGACTTCCTTCTCTTTTTCCAGCAGGCGGGCCTCGTAGGATTTGAGCTGGTCCTCGATGAACTTCTGGGTATTGGAAATATCCTTGCGCGCACCGCCCAGGCTGCTTTCCGTGAAGATGGTCAACAGCGCCTGCACCACCCGCCTGGCCAGATCCGGATTGGCATGCTGGTAGGCGATGGTGTACAGGTTCTCGCGGTTGGTGCCGGAAAGCTGAATCGCCTTGGCCAACTCGGTATACAGCTCTTCCTGCTGCTTGGGCGTCTTCGCGCGCAGATCCAGGTCGGTCATGCGCGCGACTTTTTCAAGGTTGGGACGGCTGGCCAGGGTGCGGGTGACCATGGCCACCTGCTGCTCGACGTTGGGCTGCACCGCCATGCCGGACATCAGGGGGCGCAGCAAAGACTGGGTGTCGACGTAGACGCGGGCCTGCGCCTCGTAGCGGTTCTCCAGGGTATACACCCAAACCCAGCCCACCACCGCGATGAGCCAGGCGGCGACCAGCACCACCCAGCGCTTGCGCCAAATCCCCAGGGCATACCCCATGACCTGATCGAAGGCTTCATTCATCCCATTTGTCTCCTGGCGGGTAAGGCCGCTTCACACGCACAGGTCAGAACCAGCTTTCAGGGATGAGCAGCACGTCGCCGGGCAGGATGTCGACGTTGGCGGAAATATCGCCTTCCTTGAGCAAGTCATCCAGACGGACGGAGTACTGCTGCGGCTTGCCGTCCACCACGCGCAGGATGCTGGCGCGGTTGCCATCGGCGAAATCGGTGATGCCGCCGACCATGATCATGAGATCGACCAGGGACATATGCTCGCGATAGCTGAGCGTCTGCGGCTTGACAGCCTGGCCGAGCACGCGGATCTGCTGGTCGTAGGGCCCGACGCCGCCGGCGACGGTGACGGTGACCACGGGATCCTGAATGTAGCGGGCGAGGATTTTCTCGATTTCCCGCGCCAGCATGGTGGGCGTGCGGCCGCTGGCCTGCAGGTCCTCCACCAGGTTCATGGTGACCTTGCCGTCCGGGCGGATGGGGAAGGAACCGGAAACCTCGGGATTACCCCACACGAACACGTTGATGGAATCACCGGGCCCGAGGATGTAGAGCCAGTCCGATGGCGCCGTGGCCTTGGCCGGAACGGGCGTCGCCTTGACCGGGGCCGGGGGGTAAAGGGGATCGCTGGCGCAGGCGGTCAGGAAAGCCGCCAGCAGGACGGGCAGGAAATGGCGTTTCATTCGGGTTCTCCCACTACAGGTCGAAAAGCGCGTGCATTATGCCACAGGCGCTATGTCGGCTTTTTTAATCGGAACTTGAGTCTTTCGCGCTTGCCGGCGCGCTGACCGCCGGATACCCCGCCTCAGTCGAGCCAGCGCACCAGGTAATACAGGCGGAAGCCCTCCGAAGAGCGCGAGGGGCCGCTGGCCACGGCGGCGTAGTAAGCCTCGCGCGGCCGCGCGGCGGCGCGCGCCTCGGCCTCCGATGCGCAAACCTGCACGCAGCCTTCCGGATAACGCTTGCGGTTGCGGCCATTCGGCGCGTGGATGACCACGTGGCCCGTGCCCACCAGCGGCGATTCGGTGTCCGCGAGCAGACTGGATATGGCCTCAGCCATCAGTTCAGCTTCTTTTCCGGCGCCTTGAAATGCACGGCATGCGCAGCGGGCGGCTCGTCGGCGTAGGACGGCCTTGCGTTGCGGGAAAGTCCGAGCGCATCGGCCAACTCCGCCTCGCGTGCGGATATCAGCCCCAGGCACATGCGGATGTTCTCCACCGTCTCCGGGGTAAAAGGACTGGGCACGCCATCGCGCGGCGCCGCATCGCGCACGATGGAGGTCAGCGTCTTGCGCATGGCGCGCAGGATCTGCTGTTCCTTGCTGAGTTCCGCTTCGCTGTTCATGGTGGATCATCCCGTTCGGCACATGCGGCGCATTGTGCTTAGCAAGCGCACGTCGGGCAACCTTCTTCAATGCATGGATAATTCCCGCGACCAGCCCCTATTTATTTCGAGCAGGGCGCCTAACGGACATGACGTTGAGAAGACGCCCCGTAGCATGAAAGTCATGTCCGTTTCCCTCACCCCCAGCCCCTCTCCCGCCTGCGGGAGAGGGGAGCTTCGAGAAGTCGCCGTGCGACTTTCACGTTAAAGTAAACTTGCCGCAGTCCGTTAAACAACCATCTCCTTTCCTTCCACAACCGGCATCATGCGTCTTCATTCCGCTCTTACCCCGCTGCTCGCGCTTACCCTGGTCGGCTGCGCCGTCAATGGCGATCCGCGCGACCCGCTGGAAGCCATCAACCGGCCGATCCACAGCTTCAATGAGGGTTTCGACCGCTATGTGATGAAGCCCGTGGCCCGGGGCTATGAATGGTTGCTGCCGAATTTCGCGCAGAGCGGCGTGCGCAATTTCTTCGCCAATCTGGACGACCTCACCGTCCTCGCCAACAACATCCTGCAACTCAAGCCGGAACAGAGCACGCGCGATTTCCTGCGCCTCGCTTTCAATTCCACATTCGGACTGTTCGGCCTGCTGGACGTGGCCAGCGAGATGGGCCTGAAGAAAAACAACGAGGATTTCGGGCAGACCCTGGGCTACTGGGGGGTAGGCGCCGGCCCTTATCTGGTCCTGCCCTTCCTCGGGCCCGGCAGCGTGCGCGATACCGCCGGCATGGTGGTTGACGCCGCTTACACCGACCTGGTGTACAAGCATGACGACCTGTCCACCCGTGACCCCGCCATGGCTCTGCGCGTGGTCAGCCGCCGCGCCGACCTGCTCGACGCGAAGCGCGCGCTGGATGTCGCCGCGCTGGACGGCTACGAATTCACCCGCGACCTCTACCTGGAGCGCCGCCGCAGTCTGGTGCACGACGGCAATCCGCCTCCCCTGGACGAATGAGCAAGGCCTTCGTGCGCGAGGAGGCGCCGGAGGAGGAGGACGAGGATGTCGGCCTCCCCGCCCTGCCGGCCGGTACCCGCAACTACATGACGCCGGCGGGCCATGCCCGCATGCAGGCGGAGCTGGCGCATCTGGTGCGGGTGGAACGGCCCGAGGTGGTCAACGTGGTGGCCTGGGCGGCGAGCAACGGCGACCGCTCCGAGAACGGCGATTACCTGTACGGCAAGAAGCGCCTGCGCGAGATCGACCGGCGCATCCGCTTTCTAAACAAGCGCCTGGAGAACGCCCTGGTGGTGGATCCGCGCGACCGCGCCGACACCGACGTCGTGTTTTTCGGCGCCACGGTCACCGTCCTGGACGAGTCCGGCGAGGAAATACGCTACAGCATCGTCGGCATGGACGAGGCCGATCCCGGCAGACAGCGCATCTCCTGGCTCTCCCCGCTGGCGCGCGCGCTGCTCAAGGCACGGGTGGGCGACAGCGTGCGCTTCCAGGCGCCGGGCGGCGCGCGCGCCCTGGAGATCGTCGCCATCGACTACCTGCCGCTGGCTTGACCAAGGCCGCGCGGCCTTCGCCGCCGTGCCGCGCGAGCGTGCGGCATCCGCTATGATGGACGCAAGACAAGCCGAGGAACCCCACATGGCCTCCATTCGCATCCTGCTGGTTGACGACCATCCCCTGTTGCGCCTCGGTGTGCGCCGCTCTCTGGAAAACGAGGCGGGTTTCGAGGTCGTCTCGGAATGCGCCGACCTGGCCGCGGTCAGGCAATGGCTGAACGCCGGCGGCAAGGCCGACGTGGTCATCCTCGACCGCAGCCTGCCGGACGGCGACGGCCTCGAAGTGATTCCCCTATTGAAGGCGGCGGGCATGAAGGTGATCGTGCTGACGGTGGAAGACGCCGACGCGGAGATCCGCGCCGCGGTGGATGCCGGCGTCGACGGCTATCTGCTGAAGTCCTCCGATACCGAACAGATCACCCACGCCATCGGCATCGTCCTGCAGGATGCCGGCGCATTCCCTCCCCAGGTGGTGCAAAAGCTCACGCGCTCCAGCGGTGAGGACCCGCTCGCCAAGCTCTCGGCGCGGGAACTGGAAATCGCCGAATACGTGGCGCAGGGGCATAGCAACAAGGCCATCGGCGGCAAGCTCAACCTCTCCGACAACACGGTGCGCAACCACCTGGCCAACATCATGCAGAAGCTCAATTTCCACAATCGCGTGCAGGTGGCCACTTTGGTCCTGCAGCATCTGCGCAAATCCCGCCGCGCCTGACGCGCGGCCGGCGGCGACCGCCATCGCCGGCGGGACCGTTTGTTAGAATGCGGGCTCCCAAACCACCCGCTCTCCCGTAAATTGGATTATTCCCTGCTGTTCATAGCCCTCATCCTGGGCATCGTCGAAGGTCTCACCGAATTCCTGCCGGTGTCCTCCACCGGCCACCTGATCATCGTCGGCAGCCTGATGGGCTACACCGACGAGCAGAGCAAGGTGTTCAAGATCGTCATCCAATTGGCGGCCATCCTGGCGGTGTGCTGGGACTACCGCGCGCGCATCGCGCAGGTCGCGGGCGGCCTGGGCACGGACCCGGTGCAACGCCGCTTCGTCGGCCACCTGCTCGTGGCCTTTATGCCCGCCGCCGTGCTGGGCGTGCTGTTCCACGGCGCCATCAAGGCCTATCTGTTCAACCCTTTGACCGTGGCGGGCGCCCTCATCGTCGGCGGACTGGTCATCCTCTACATCGAGAAGCGCGCCTACCACCCGCGCATACAGAGCGTCGACGAAATGGACTGGAAGGTGGCGCTGAAGGTGGGCTTCGCCCAGGCCGCGGCCATGTTCCCCGGCGTCTCCCGCGCCGGCGCCACCATCATGGGCGGTCTGGTCTTCGGCCTGTCGCGCAAGGCGGCCACCGAGTTCTCGTTCTTCCTGGCCATCCCCACCATGCTCGCGGCGACGCTGTACGACCTCTACAAGAACTGGGCACTGCTCGATCTGGGCGACCTGCCGGTGTTCGCGGTGGGCTTCGTCGCCTCCTTCGTCTCCGCCATGATCGCGGTGAAAGCCTTTCTCGGCTTCGTTTCCAACCACACCTTCATAGTCTTCGCCTGGTACCGCATCTTCTTCGGCCTGGTGGTGCTGCTGACCGCCTATGCCGGCTGGGTTGACTGGCCGGCCTGAAGCCGCTTCAGGCCGGCACCGCCGTGCCGGTCAAGCGGCGGATTTCCGCCAGCAATTCCTCTTCCTGGTAGGGCTTGCCCAGATAGGCGTCGACGCCCAGTTCGCGGGCGTGCCGGCGGTGCTTTTCGGCCGTGCGCGAGGTGATCATGATGATGGGCAGGTCGCCGTGGCGGGTATCGCCGCGCACGCTGCGCGCCACCTCGAAACCGTCCATGCGCGGCATCTCGATGTCCAGCAGCATGATGGCGGGCGACTCCTTTTCCAGCATTTCCAGGGCCTCGACGCCGTCGCGCGCGGTCGCCACGCGGAAGCCTTCGCGCGTGAGGAAGCGGCTGGTGATCTTGCGCACCGTCAGGGAGTCGTCCACCACCAGGACCAGAGAGCCTTCGCGCGCATCCTCCGCCTCTTCCTCGACGCTCAGGCGCGGCGCGCGCTCGGCCAGCTGGAAGGGGTTGAGGATGAGGGCCACGCGGCCGTCGCCGAGCACGGTGGCGCCGCTGATGCCGGCGATGCGCGCCAGTTGCGGGCCGATGTTCTTCACCACCGCCTCGAAGTTGCCTTCCATGGCATCGACGCGCACCGCCACACGCTGCTCACCCGCCTTCAGGAACAGGATGGTGCGGAAGCGGCCGTCGTCGGGCTGGGCCTTGCGCCCGACCAGTTCGGCCAGGGTGCGCAGCGGATAGGTTTCGCCGGCGAATTCCATGACGCCTGCCTCGTGCAGGGCGTGCACCTGGTCGGCGCGCACCTCGCGCACCAGGGTGATGAGGTTGGCGTGCAGGGCGTAGGTCTGCCCGCCGGCGCGGGCCAGCACCACCTGGGTCATGGCCAGGGTAAGCGGCAGGCGGATGGTGAAGCGGCTGCCCCGCCCGGCTTCGGTCGCCAGCCGCACGCGGCCGCCGATGCCGGCGATCTCGTTGCGCACCACATCCAGGCCGATGCCGCGCCCCGCCACTTCGGTGACCGTTTCGGCGGTGGAGAAGCCGGCACGGAACAGGAACTGCTCCAGCCGTTCCGCCGTCATTTCCTCCTCCGGCGCAATCCAGCCGAGGGCGATGGCGCGCGCGCGCACGGCGGCGAAGTTGACGCCGGCGCCGTCGTCCGCCAGCGCGAGGACGATTTCGTTGCCTTCCTGGGCGGCGCTCAGGCGCACCTCGCCGACCTCGTCCTTGCCCGCTTCCAGCCTCGCCTGCGGGCTCTCCAGGCCATGCGCGACGGCATTGCGCACCAGGTGTTCGAGCGGCGCGGCGATCTTGTCGAGCACGGCGCGGTCGAGATCGGTCTGGCCGCCGTCCAGTTCCAGGCGGGCGCGTTTGCCGGTCTCCCTGGCGGCCTGGCGAACCACGCGATGCAGGCGTTCGGCGAGGGCGCTCAACGGCACCATGCGCAGGTGCATGAGCTCTTCCTGCAACGTGCGCGACATGCGCGACTGCTGGATGAGGGCGCTGTCGGCCTCGTTGAGACCGGCCAGCAGGCTGTCCTGGGCGGTGGACACGTCGTTGACGCTTTCCGCCATCAGGCGGGTGAGTTCCTGCAGGCGCGAGAAGCGGTCGAACTCCAGGGGATCGAACTGGCTTTCGTCGACCTGCGACAGGCGCGAACGCATCTGCGTCTCCGCTTGGATCTCCAGCTCGCGCAACTGGCCGCGCAGACGTTCGACGTTGCTGGCGAGTTCCAGCGTGGTCAGCTTGTAGGCATTCAGCACGTTCTCGATGCGCGCGCGGGCGATGGCCACTTCCCCCGCCTCGTTCAGCAGGGTATCCAGGATATCGGCCTTCAGGCGCGCACCGCGCCGCGCGTGCGGCTCCTCGGCGACTGGCGCGCGCGGGGGCGGCGGCGAGATCGGCGCCGCCGCGGCGGGGGCGATCCGGGTTTCCTCCGGCTCGGCGGAGGAGGCGGGCATGGCCTGAATCGGGTGCGTCGGCGCCTGGTCGGCGACCGCTGCCGGCTCGGCCGACGACGGCGGAGTTTCCATCACCGGCGTCTCGACCTGGCGTGGCGGGACGCCAGTCGCGGCGGCCTCGCCGCCCCTGAGGCGCTCGATGAGATCGGCCTGGCGGTCATATTCCGCTTCGATTTCGTCAATGAAAGCCGGGCCGGCCGGCGCTCCGCCCAGCCCGAGGATGCGCGTTTCCAGGGCATGTACCGCCTCCCCCAGGAGCATGGCGCCGGCCATGCGCGAGGAACCCTTGAGGGTATGCAGGGCGCGCTTGAGCTCGTCGCGCGGGGCGATGGCAGCGGGGTCGGCCCGCCAGGCGCGCAGGGCTTCGCCGATACGCGGCATGAGCTCGTGCGCTTCCTCCAGGAAGACGGGCAGCAGTTGCTCATCCAGTTCGTCCACCGCGCGCGACGGCACGGGCGACTCGACGACGGCGAGCGGCACGCTCTGCGTCGCCGCCGCTGCGGCGTCCAGTTCGGCCAGAGCCTGCGCGATGCGCGGCTGCGCCTCGGGGAAGCGCCGCTCCAGGATGCCCGCGACGCTCTCCCGCAGCAGGCCGAGGATTTCCTCCAATAGGGCGTTCGCCTCCGCCGTCAGCGCGAGGGTCTTGTCCGGCCAGCGCCCGGCCCACAGTTCCACCGCGTGGGCGGCCTCGGCCAGCGGCGCGAAGCCGGTGGTACGGGAAATGCCGGCCAGGGTATGGGCGGCGCGGATGAAGTTTTCCCAGGCCGCTGGCCGGTGTCCTTTCGCCATTTCCGCCAGGGCCTCGCGCAGGGCTTGCAGTCGCTGCGCCGCCTCGTCGGTGAAGATGTGGAACAACTCGGCCGGCAACTCATGCGGACCGACGGCCACCGTCTGCTCCCGCGCTTCGTTCTCGCCCGGCCCCGCATCTTCTCCCCCGCTGGGCTGGCCGGCGTCCCCTGCATCGGCCTCCGGGGCGCCGGCCTCAGATTTTGGGGGCGGCTCCCCGCCGTCGTCCTCGGCTCCGCGCAGGCGGCGCGCGGTGCGCATCAGCGAGCCGGCCTCGACGCGCGCGCGGCCCTGCTCATCGAGCTCGGTCACCCAGACCTGGAAGGCGTCGGCGGCTTCCTCCATGAAGCGCAGCATCTCCGGGTTCGGCGCCTTTTCGTCGCGCAGCCAGGCGTTCAGGGTCTGCTCCACTTCCCAGGCCACCTCGGCCAGATCATGCATGCCCACCATGCGGCCGCTGCCCTTGAGGGTATGGAATCCGCGGCGCACGTAGGTAAAGGCGTCGAAGTCGTAGGGGCTGACGTTGAGGCGCGCGGTCTGCACGGCGATGCCGCCGAGCACCTCGTTGGCCTCCTCGATGTAGGTGGCCAGCAATTCACGGTCGATGGTCTCGGCCGACTCGGCGGCCAGGCGCACAGACTCGGCGCTCGGCGCCGGGGCAATGGCGCCGGCGCCGCCCAGGCCCTCGACCGCCTGCATCACCGCTTCGGGGGCGGCCTCGTCGCCGAGCGCGCGCAGGGCCGCATCGGCCTGGCTGCGCAAGCCGGCATCCCCCACCAGGTCGGCGTCGCGCGCGAGTTGCCCCAATTCGCTCTTCAGGGCTTCGCGGCCCTCGGCATCGGCGCCGGCCGCCGCCCACTCCTCGACGGACTCCTTGAGACGCTCGGTCTCGGCGCGGATCTGGCTTTCCACGGATGCCTCGGCGGCCGGCCCGACCTCGGGCCGGGCCAGCAGGCCGGCCATGGCCCGGCTGTCGTCGCGGCCGTAGCGCAAGGCATCCATGTACATGCCCAGCGTGGACAGGGCCTCGGCCACCCAGTCGAGGTTCTCCGGGGCGATGTGCGCGTCCGTTTCGGTGAAATGCTGGATGCGCAGGATGGCCTCGTTGACCAGGTCGGCGGCCACGTCCAGTTGCAGGATGTTGAGGGCGCCCAGGATCTGCTTCATCAGGCCGGGCACCATGGGCAGGCCGCCGCGCTCGTTGGCGTCGCGGAAGAAACGGTCGAGCAGCTCCTCGACGGCATTCAGGTTGGCCTGAATCTCGTGCGTGACCTGGGCCACCACCAGCTTTTCCTGGGCCTTGCGCGAGTATTCGTCGAGCAGGTCCACCTCGGGGATGCGCGAGGTATCGAAGGCGGGATCGATGGCCGCCTGCAGGCGCATGGTGAGAACCTCGGACTGCTTGTCGAATTCCTCGCCCAAGGCCTTGAAATGCTCGGCGGCGTTGAGGGCCAGCAGCAGGCCGGTGGCCATTTCCAGTTGCAGGGCCTCGTTCTGCGTGGCGTCGGCGACGCCGGGCAGCCGCTTGGCGATGGCCTGGATCATGCGCGCGAGGCTTTGCATGGCGGCGTTGGGCAGGCGCACGGACGCCTCGAACACCGCCATCGCCGCATGTTGGAATGGCTCCAGGCTGTCGGTGCGGCCCGAGCAGTAGCGTACCCAGTGGTCTCGGGCGATGCCGAGGTTTTCCTTGAGCTGGGCCAGGTGACTGAGCTGGTCCGAGAGCGGCGCAGAGACTTCCGCCGGGAAGTAGTACTGCAACTGGAAATGTTCTCGCGTCTGCGCCGCGCGTCCCTGTGTGCTGTCGTCCTGCGCCACGTAATAGAGCACGTCGCGGAACAGACGCTCGGCCAGTTGCCTGGAACCCTCCATGAGGCGCCGCATCTGCAAGTCGACGCGGCCGCACACGCGCTTGAGCCAAACGTCGGCGGGGATGCGCTGCTGGCGCAGCACCTCCATGAGCCCGCCGACGCTCCACCAGAAGGTGTACTGGGCGAGTCCCGGCGCCAGCCGCTCCACCTGCCGCACCGCCTGTTCCATCTGCATCAGGCCGGCGGCGGCGTTCCTGTTTTGCAGGAACAGCAGCAAGCCGCGCTGGTACTGCCTGCGCGCCGTGCGCACGGCGCGCGCCAGGGCCGCCTCGTCGAGAGCCAACTCGGGTTCCGTCCTGGTCACGCGCAGGCCCGTGTCCGGGTAGAACAACTCGCTCGGCGCCGGCGGCTCCGCGCCCCGCCGCGCCGCCACCTCCTGAAAGATGGGGGTGAGCTTGAGTTCGGCGTGCGGCGCCCCGGCCATGAGTCCATCGAGATAACTTTTCAGGGCGGCGATGGCGCGCAGCACGGTCTCCGCGGTTTCCGGATGGCGCTTGTCGGCGTGTTCGCCCATGTCCGCCAGCAGACGCTCGGTTTCCGAGGTCAGCTGCGACACGCCCTGCAGGTCGACGATCCGCAGGGCGCCATAGACCTGGTGCAGATGTGCGGCGGCGGCCTTCAGGGGGGTCAGATCCTCGCCGTTCCAGGCGGTGAGCGCCGCCGTAGCCGCGTCCAGGGCGTTATCGAGTTCCCCCTTGATCCAGGTGAGCGGCCCCAGGTCGAATTCCAATTCCACACTCATGGCATGCCTTCCTATAACGTGAAAGTCGCGCCAGCGACTCTTGACGCTCCCCTCTCCCGCAGGCGGGAGAGGGGTTGGGGGTGAGGGAAACGGTCATGGCTCTCATGCATGGGGGCGTCTTACAAAACCATGTCCGTTAGGGTCACAGCTTGAAGCCGGACACGGACACCTTCAGTTCGCTGGACAGCTCCGCCAACTGGCCGATGGAATCTGCGCTGCGGCGCGCGCCATCGGCGGACTGCTCGGTCACCGCGAGAATCCGCCGCATGTTGCCGGCGATGCGCTCCGCGGTTTCGACCTGCGCGCGGGTGGCATCGGAAATGCTCTGGATGAGGCCCGCCAGCTCGTCGGAAACCCTCTCGATCTCGGCCAGCGACTGGCCCGCCGCGTCGGAACGCGCGGCGCCCTGCACCACGCCCTGGGTGGATCCCTCCATGGCGTTGACCGCGTCCTGGGTGTCTCTCTGGATGGTCTTGACGATGGCGCCGATGCGCCGCGTCGCCTGCGCGGAACGTTCCGCCAGGCGCTGCACCTCCTCCGCCACCACGCTGAAGCCGCGCCCGGCCTCGCCCGCCGCGGCGGCCTGGATGGCGGCGTTGAGCGCCAGCACGTTGGTCTGGTCGGTGATGTCGGCGATCAGATCGACGATCTCGCCGATTTCCTGTGAGGATTCGCCCAGCCGCTTGATGCGTTTGGATGTTTCCTGGATCTGGTCGCGGATGGCGTTCATGCCGACGATGGCCTGGCGCACCGAGTCGCCGCCCTTGCGCGCGGTATCCAGCGACTGCTCCGCCACGCGGGCCGATTCGGCGGCATTGCTCGACACCTGCGCAATGGAATCCGACATCTGGTTGACCGCCGCGGTGGTTTCCGCGATCTCCGCGGCCTGCCGTTCGGCGGCGGCAAGCAGTTCGTCGGAACTGGCGCGCGCCTCGGCGGCGGCCTGGCTGACCTGGTCGGCGGCGCCGTTGATGCCCTGCACCAGCATGCGCAATTCCTCGATGGCGTAATTCACCGAATCGGCGATGGCGCCGGTGATGTCCTCGGTCACCGTCGCCTGCACGGTCAGGTCGCCTTCCGCCAGGTCGCCCATTTCATTCAGCAAACGCAGGATGGCATCCTGGTTGCGCTGGTTTTCCTGGGCCGCCTCGTCGGCGCGCCGGCGCGCCTCGCCGACGCTGATCACGCCCAGAGCCAGCAGGGCTGTCAGGGCGACAACGGCGAAGAAGACGGCGAACACCAGGGTGAATCCGGTGCCGATGCCCTGGTAGGCCTGGGTCAGCTGGCGGGTCACGCTCAGCAGTTGTTCCGATTCGTCGAAAATCTCGCGGGCCGCGCGTTTCGCCTCGACCAGCTGCGGCATGCTCTTGAGGATGAGGCTGGCCTGCTGCTCGAAGCGGGCGAAGACGTCGCGCAGCTCCTCCAGCTTCTCGCGCGCGCCGGCGTCGCCCACCGCCGCCACGCCGAGCTCCGCGCTGCCCTTCAGCAGGCCGTCCAGGGACTCGCGGAAGGTGAGCAAATCCTGGCCGAGCTCGTAGGCGTTTTCCGGATTGATCTGGTCGGAGGACAACAAAGCGTTGGCGTTCTTCGCCATGCGCTGGGTCCACAGCGCCTGCTGGTTGGCCAGGGCCAGCTGTTTCCTGGCATCGCCCGGCATGAGGGCGATGACCTGTTCGGTCAGGTCGAGCAGATCTTCATTACGCCGGTTGATCTCGGCCAGGCCCTGCGCCAGTTCCACCAGCACGCTTTGCTGGCCGATCAGATGCTGGATGTCCTTGCGCGACACCTCCCAGCGCTGTTTGAGTTGCGTCAGGCCGGACTGCATGAAGCGCGGCGAGGCGGGTACGCCGAGGCCGCCGTCGATGAGGGCGTTCAGGCCTTCGGCGAAGTCGCGGCGGCTTTCCTCCAGCTGCGTGAACGCGGCCTTGTTGCCCAACACCGCCTGCTGCGCCGACTTGGTGTAGCGCTGCGACAGCATCTGCAGGCGCGTGGAGATTTCCACGTAACCCGCCCGGTTGCCCACCTGCACGGTGTTCCATACGCTGAGCACGATGGCCAGGGCCAGCGAGGCCAGCAATATCAGCAGCACCGCAGGTTGTCGCTGTTCCGCGGGAAGCCGCTTGAGGATCGGCAGCCGCTCCGGATCCACCGCCACCCAGCGCGCCATGACCCGGCCCACCCACGGACTGATGCGGTCCGCGAACTTCGTGAATCCCCTGCCCAACACCATTCCCGCCTTACTCGACGCCATTGCGCTGTCCTCTCCGATTGCTCCCGCGTCCGCCTCCCGTGGGCACTGGCATCACAGCCCGGCTTCCAGGATTTCCGGCGCCCGTAGCAGGCGTTCCACGCTGATTTCCGTCCACAGCTGCCCCTCCCAGTCATGCCATCGCGCCTGCTGCCAGGGCGGCGCATCCACCGCCGCGGGTTCCGGCAGCAAATCCGCCACGCCGCGCAGGCCGAGGGCCCGCTCCACACGCAGCGCGACATTCAGGCCGAAACGCGGATGCGCCAGCAGCAGGCGGGCTTCGCCCGGCGGCAAGGGTTCCGCCAGGCCGAGATAGGCGGCCAGATCGACGCAACCATACAGCGTGCCGCGCACGCTGGTCACCCCGGCGAACCAGGGCTTGGCCCAGGGCGCTTCGGTCAGCGCGGCCAGGGTCACCACTTCGTTGACCTGGTCGAGATCGACCAGCCAATGCCGGCCGCCGGCGGTGAAGCCAAGCTTGCTGGAGGCGCCCTCGGTCGCCTCCGCCGCCTTGAGCTTTTCCGCCAGGCGGGTCTGGAATTCGCGCAGGCTTTCCTTCGCTTCCATCAAGGCCAAAGTCGCAACGCGACTTCTCGAAGCTCCCCTCTAGCGCTTGCGGGAGAGGGGTTGGGGGTGAGGGAAATGGGCATGGCTTTCATGCCCATCAGCCCAGGGCCTTGATCTTGGCTAGCAACTCCTGCGCCACCACCGGCTTCACCAGATATTCGACCGCCCCCTGACGCATACCCCAGACCCGGTCGGTTTCCTGGCCCTTGGTGGTGCACATGATCACCGGAATGGCTTGGGTTTCCGGATTGCGCGACAACTGGCGGGTGGCCTGGAAACCATTGAGGCCGGGCATGACCACATCCATGAGGATGAGGTCGGGTTTTTCGGTCTTCGCCACGGCGATGCCGAGTTCGCCGCTGTCCGCGGTCAGCACGTCGTAGCCCTGCTTGCGCAGGAGATCGGTGAGAAAGAAGCGCTCGGTGGGGGAATCGTCGACGATCAGCACCTTCTTGACGGTCATGGCGTGGCTCCCAGGTTTCAGGCCGCCCTCGGCCGGTGGCGGCGCACCGCCTCCAGCAGGGAGTCCTTGGTAAAAGGCTTGGTCAGGTACTCGTTGGAGCCCACCAGACGACCGCGCGCGCGATCGAACAGGCCGTCCTTGCTGGACAGCATGATGACCGGCGTTTCCCGCAGGCGGGCGTTCTTCTTGATCAGGGCGCAGGTCTGGTAGCCGTCCAGGCGCGGCATCATGATGTCCAAGAAGATCACCTGGGGCTGATGGTCGGCGATCTTCGCCAGGGCGTCGAAGCCGTCCTCCGCGAGGATCACCTCGCATCCCGCCTGCAGCAGGAAAATCTCGGCGCTGCGGCGTATGGTGTTGCTGTCGTCGATCACCATTACCTTGGTGCCGGCCATGTCGTTGGGGTTGTCCACGCTCCCTCCTGGAGGGGTTGCATCAGGATCCGCGCCGCACCGGCTGGCCGGCGGCCTGCCAGGCCGGCAGCCCGGTGCGGAACCAATGAATTTTAGTATATCCCCGTTTCAGCAGATAGCGGGCAGCCTTGTAGCTGTACCAGCACTCGGCGCCATTGCATTGCACGATGAGGGGGGCGTTCTTGTCCTTGGGCAGCTTGCTCAGGTCGAAACTGTCGACCGAATCGTCGTATTCGATCTCCTTCGGACTGTTCATCACGTAGGGCACGTTCACCGCGCCGGGGATATGGCCTTCGCGGAAATGCGCGTGCGGCCGCACGTCGAACAGGGGCACGCCCTGATCCAACATGCTCTTCACCTGCTCGGCGGTGGGAATGCTGACTCCCGCGAGAACTTCCGGCGTGTAGAAACCGCGCGTGGAAACGAATTCGAAATCGTGCCGGTCGGCGGGATCGAAGCCGCCCACGTGGGCCCGCTTGAGGCGGGCTTCCAGATTCGCGTCGATGCGCGTGAAGGCGGAGCGGATGCGGTCGCGCAGGTCGGCGGAAAGCTTGTCGCTCACCACCACGCCGGCCTGCGGCACGCTGGCCAGGGTCTTCACCGCCGTCGCGCCGGGGTTGCGGCCGATCCAGTCGCGCGCCACGTCGGACTTCAGGGCGGCCAGTTCGGCCTGACCGATTTCCAGGGCATAGAGCACCGCGCCGTACTGGTTCACATGATTGACCTGACGGAAGAAGCGCGTCGGCGAATGGCCGAGGGCATTCATCTCGCCACGCACCATGTAGCTCACCAGGGACTCCCGATGCGGCAGCACGATGCGCTTGCCGCGCGCGTCGTCCAGGCCGCGGATGCGCGAATTGGCGCCGGCGACCAGCACCACCTGGGCGTCCTGCTCGGTCTTCGCCACCGGCGTGTAGCCGCTGCGCATGGCCAGCCCCACCATATGGGCCGGGGCCAGCAGCATGGCGTAACTGCCGGTGCGGATGTGCTCGCCGACGCGTTCTGCGTTCTGGGTCATGATCAACTTGACCGGCTGCTTCAGTTCGCTGCCGAGAAATTTGGCGAGATCGCTGAGGGCCGCGCGGGTGCCGGCATGGTCGCGCTGCTGGTCATAGTCCAGGGTGACGTTGAGCACCAATGCCGGGCCGGCGTGCGCGGCCCAGGCCAGGATCGTCAGGCACAGGGCAGAGAGCCATCGCATATTCATCCTCCTTGCCATTCCTTTCCGCAATCGCGGGGATACGCGGTGTTATCGGCGCAAACGGGGAAATCTGTAATCAGCTTCCCGTCTGGCTGACTCCCAGCCTCTCGAAATCCTCCTTGCGCGCGCCGCACTCGGGACAGGTCCAGTTCACGGGCACGTCCTCCCAGCGGGCGCCCGGCGCGATGCCCTCGTTCGGCATGCCCTTGGCCTCGTCGTAGACGAAGCCGCAGACCACGCACATCCAAGTCTTGTATTCCATGCAACGATCGGGGGCAAGCCGCTTGTGTAATAGAATCGCATTCTGCCAACTCCGCCCAGCCCCGCCAAGGGTTCCCCATGCCGCTGCCGTCCCTTCCCGCCGTGCTCGTCTTCGCCGGCACCGATCCCACCGGCGGCGCCGGCCTGCAGGCGGACGTGCTCACCCTGTCCAGCCTGGGCTGCCATGCCTTGTCCGTGGTCACCGCCGTCACCGTGCAGGACACCGTGGGCGTGGATGACTACCTGCCCATCGATCCCGAATGGATCGCCGACCAGGCCCGCGGCGTGCTCGAAGACATGCCGGTGGCCGCCATCAAGATCGGCATGCTCGGCAGCGTCGAGGCCGTGGCCGCCATCGCCGAGGTGGTCGCCGACTACCCGGACATCCCCCTGGTGCTGGACCCGGTGCTCGCCTCCGGCCGCGGCGACCCCCTGGCCAACGAGGAACTGCTCGAAGCCGTGCGCGATCTGCTGCTGCCGCAGACCACGCTGCTCACCCCCAACAGCATCGAGGCGCGGCGGCTGGCGGAAGACGTCGACGAGGACAACAACGATCCCGAGCTGGACGAATGCGCTCGCCGGCTCATGGATCTCGGCTGCGAATATGTCCTCATCACGGGCGCCCACGAACAGGGCGCGCAGGTCGGCAACACCCTCTACAACACCCGCGGCGTGGTGCATCGTCTGCGCTGGGACCGCCTGCCCGGCTCCTACCACGGCTCCGGCTGCACCCTGGCCGCGGCCGTCGCCGCCCTGCTGGCGCAGGGCCAGGACGTGGCCGAGGCGGTGAAGGAAGCGCAGGAATATACCTACCAGACCCTGAAGAACGCCTACCGGCCCGGCATGGGGCAATACATCCCGGACCGGCTGTACTGGGTGCGCGGGGACGATGAAGAGTAACGCGGGCCTGTACGCGATCACCCCGGACTGGTCCGACAGCCGCCGTCTGCTGGAAACCAGCGCAGCCATCCTGGCCGCCGGCTGCCGCTGGCTGCAGTACCGCAACAAGGCCGCGTCCGACCGCCATCGCCAGGAGCAGGCCCTGGCCCTGCGCGGTCTCAGCCGCCGATTCGGCGCCCGCCTCATCGTCAATGACGACCTCGATCTCGCCCTGTTCTGCGAGGCCGACGGCGTCCACCTGGGGGAGGCCGACGCAGGCCTGGCGCAGGCCCGCGCCCGCCTGGACCAAGCCGGACCCGGTAGAATCCTGGGCGCCTCCTGCTACCAGAGTCTGGACCGGGCGCAAGCGGCGGCGCAGGCCGGCGCCGACTACATCGCCTTCGGCAGCTTCTTCGCCTCGCCCACCAAGCCGCGGGCGTTGCGGGCCGACCTGGCGCTGCTGGCGGCGGGCAAGGCGAAGACCGGCCTGCCGGTGTGCGCCATCGGCGGCATCACCCCGGCCAACGCCGGCCAACTGCTGGCCGCCGGGGCTGACCTGCTGGCCGTGATCAGCGCCCTGTTCGAGGCCGCCGACCCCTACGAGACCACCCGACTATTCCTGAAACTCATCGAGGAAACCCATGAGCTCCCGTAACGACCAACTCTTCGAAAAATCCCAGAAAGTCATCCCCGGCGGCGTCAACTCGCCGGTGCGCGCCTTCCGCTCGGTGGGCGGCACGCCGCGCTTCTTCGCCAAAGGACTGGGGGCGCGGGTGTGGGACGCGGACGGCAAGGCTTACCTCGACTACGTCGGCTCCTGGGGCCCCCTGATCCTCGGCCATGCCGACCCGGACGTGGTCAAGGCCGTGCAGGACGCCGCCGCCCTGGGCCTCTCCTTCGGCGCACCCACCGAGATGGAACTGGTCATGGCGGAGAAGCTGGCGGCGATGCTGCCCAGCATGGAAAAGCTGCGTCTGGTCTCCTCCGGCACCGAGGCCACCATGAGCGCCATACGCCTGGCCCGGGGCTACACCGGCCGCGACCTGCTCATCAAGTTCGAGGGCTGCTACCACGGCCACGCCGACAGCCTGCTGGTGAAGGCCGGCTCCGGCCTGCTCACCTTCGGCGCCCCCAGTTCCGCCGGCGTGCCCGCCGACACCTCGCGCCACACCCTGGTGCTGGACTACAACGATGTCGACCAGGTAAACCGGGTCTTCGCCGAGAAGGGCGCCGAGATCGCCTGCGTCATCGTCGAGGCGGTGGCCGGCAACATGAACCTGATCAAGCCCAAGGCGGGCTTCCTCGAAGCCCTGCGCGAGAACTGCACGAAGCACGGCGCCGTGCTCATCTTCGACGAGGTCATGACCGGTTTCCGCGTCGCCGCCGGCTGCGTGCAGGGCCTCTACGGCATCAAGCCCGACCTCACCACCCTGGGCAAGGTCATCGGCGGCGGCCTGCCGGTGGGCGCCTTCGGCGGCAAGGCCGAGATCATGGACAAGCTGGCGCCCCTGGGTCCGGTCTACCAGGCCGGCACCCTGTCCGGCAATCCGGTGGCGTTGGCTGCCGGCCTGAAGACCCTGGAGAAGATTTCCGTCCCCGGCTTCTTCGAGGCGCTGACCGCGAAAACCCGCCGTCTGGTCGACGGCCTGTCCGCCGCCGCGAAGGACGCCGGCATCCTCTTCTCCGCCGACAGCGTCGGCGGCATGTTCGGCGTGTATTTCCGCGCCAGCCCGCCCACCTCCTACGCCGAGGTCATGCAAAGCGACAAGGACGCCTTCAACCGCTTCTTCCATTTGATGCTGCTGGAAGGCGTGTATCTCGCGCCCTCCGCCTTCGAGGCCGGCTTCGTCTCCGCCGCCCACGCGGACGCCGACATCGATGCCACCATTGCCGCCGCCGCCCGCTGCTTCGAGAAACTGGCCGGCTGATCCGCCACGGATGTACGACGACCTCTCTCCCGAAGATCGCTTCCGCCTGGAAGTCCTGCTCGCCCAGGACCTGAAGGCGGTGCGCATCGACGAATTTAATCTGGTGCTGCACGCCCTCACCGACCAGGGCGAGGCCAGCATTCCCCTGGCGCCCAACTGCCGGCCGGACAAGTACCTGCGCCTGATCCGCGAACTGCTTTCCGGCCACGCCCTGGGCTCGCCCGGCGGCTACCCGGTCTACCTCTCGCGCTGGACCCGACACGGCCAGATGGAAGGCATCAACCTGGGCAAGCTGCTGCTCACCGGCGAACCCGAGGCGGTGGTGGCGGTGGTGTATTCCCCCGCCCTCACCGACGAACTGGCGCGCCACGCCTGGTGGACCCAGCCCACCATCGAGAACGCCCGCCTCATGCTGCGCCGGGAGGCGGTGGCCAGGGGGGAGATGGGCAAGGTGCTGGCCGACTTCCTGGTGGAACACCTGCCCTTCCTGCAGGACGACCACCTCGCCATCATGGACACGGTGGCGGTGCTACTGCACTCCGGCGTGCTCTCGCGCGAGCAAATGGAAGCCACCTGGAAGCGGGGCAAGCGCAGCAACAGCCATTACGTGGCTTTCCTGGAAATGGCGGCAGGCAGTCTGCCCCTGGCCAGACCGGATCACGCGGAACTCGCCGCCGTCCGCGCCGCCCTGGCCGAGCAGATCGCCGCCGGCCAGCCTGTCGCCCTGGCCCTGGAGCGCGCCCTGTCGGGCCAGGGCCAGACCTTCCTGGCCGCCGCCGCGGAAATTTTGGAAAGGCCGGAGACGCAGGAAGTGGTCACCCGCACCCTGAATGCCATCGGCCGCTATTTCAGCGGACCCGAAGCCTGGCCCGAGGGGATCGATGCGCCGGCCTGCCAGGGCTTCGCCCCCCTGCTCGAGGCGGCGCTTCGCCTGGCCGGCGTCCGCGAGGATTCGGTGAAACCGATCTTCGCCCGCTCCACCGCCATCGGTTCGCTCATGCGCCGCAAGATCGAGCCGGTGGCGGCGCCGATCATGGCCGACATGCGGGCGCTCACCGCCGCGAGGCAAACCGCCGCCGGCTGAGCGCCCGGCGGGCGCCGTACCCGCACCGGTATCAGGATCAGACCGGCTCGGCCTTGGGTTTCTTCTTGAAACGGCGGGAGGATCGCCTGCCCGCGGAAGGCGCCCCGGCCGGCTTGCCCGGACCCGCCGCCATGGGCCCTTTCTCGCGTGGCGCCGGATGCGGCGCGTCGTCCCGGTTGCCGGGGGCGAGGGTGATTTCGAGCTCGACGATTTCGTCCCACTGCGCCTCGCTGCGCTGGCTGTCCGGTATGGACAGCAAGGCCTTCAGGCGCTGCCGTGGAGAGGGATGATCTGGCGTGTTCATGTCGGCATTATCCACGCAATCGCCACCCCAGGCCTAGCCCGGCCACACCCGCATTCCATGCGGGAAGCTCATTTGGGCGTCTCAGCAGGCTTCATGAACATCTGCATGAAGGTCGCCGGATCCAGGGGCGGGGCCGTTGGCGTGGCCGCTTCCGCCGCGGGAGGAAGCGGAGCCGCGACTTGCGCGGGCGCTTTGGCGGGCTGCGCCGGCGCTTTGGCGGCCGGCTGGGGAGGCGCCGCCGGCGGCAGCATCGGCCAGAACGGCAGCGTTCCCGAGGCCGCCGGCGGCGACGCGGCAGGCGCGGGAGTTACGGGCTGCGCCGGGGCGGGCTGCGGCGCCAAGGGCAGGAAAGGCAACCAGATCGGCGAAGCGGATTGAGGCGCCGCGGGCTGCGCCGGGGTGGGTGCGGCCTGCGGGGCGGCAGGCGGGAAAGGCAGGAAAGCGGGCGCGGCGGCCTGGGGCGCAGCCGGCCAAGCCGGGGTCGGCGCAGCCTGGGGTGTGGACTGCTGCGCGGGCGCGGCCATTGCAGGCGGCCAATAGGACGGAGCCTGCTGCTGCGGCATGAAACCCGCGAAACCGCCCTGCTGCTGCGGTGCGGCGAACGGCAGGGAGGGCGCCGTCGGCAGCGAGGGCGAAAACGCGGGCGCCGCGAAGGGATTGGGCAGGCTGCGCTGCAGGTAGGGATTGCCGGCGAACGGGCCGCCTGCATAAGGATTGGCCATTTGACTGTAGTGCTGGTGCGACATCATGTTGGGCGTCAATTGCATGGCCGGATACATGGGGCCGCCCAGCAAACCGCCAGCCAGGGGCGACGCCAGGCCCAGACCCAGGGGAGCGACCAGGCCCAGCGGGCTGGCGCCATATCCACCATATCCTCCGTACCCGAACGGGCTTCCCCCCAGCAGAGCGGGTGCGAAGGGATTGACGCCGGCATAAGGGTTCAGGCCCAAAATGGGATACATGCCGCCAGCGGGACCGAAGGCATGGGAAGCGCCGGCAACGCCGGCAAGCAGGAACAGGACGAGGCGTTTCATCACAATCTCCAGGCAGGTGGCGGAGCGGAACGCAACCGCGCCGGACAACCCGGCGCGGAAGAGAGACAGCTGATTACTGAAACTTCGACGGCTTCCCGGAGGGGATTAGATATCGCCGTCGGCGGCGGCGCGCATGATCACGTCCATCTTGTCGCGGATGTCCTTGGCGTGCTTCATCAGCTCGTCCGGCGCGCCCATCTTGCCGGAGATGGAATCCAGCCAGGACGTGTTCCAGTCCAGGGTGAGCACCCAGATCTGCTTGTCCGCGTCCTCCATGATGGCGATGCGGCAAGGCAGGTAGACGATGGATTCCGGCGCGTACTTGAGCACTTCGCGGCCGGCGGCGATGTCGCAATAGTGGTAGACCTCCATGCGCGGCGCGTCCATGTCGCCCAGCACCGCCTGAATGTCCTTCCACATCGGACTCTCGCCCACCTTCTTGAAGTTGAGCTGGTTGGCGCGCAGTTCCATGGACTGCTTGACGTCGTCGAAGGACAAGCCGGGCTTGGCCTTGTACTTGATGGCCATGAGGTTCATGACGTCCTTCACGTCCATGCGCGTCATGGTGCCCATCATGGGCATCATCTGCTTCATCAGCTTGTCTTTTTCCTCGGGAGGAATGATGCGCGACATCTCGTAAGGCCGGGTCCCACGGCCGCCGGGAGAGACGGGCAGCAGCATCGGGCCGGCGCTGATCGGCACGTGCTGCAGGTAGGGATTGGCGGGGGCGGCGGCCTGCTGGGCCAGCGCTGGCGCGGCCAGGGAGAGTGCCAGAAGGGCGACGAGCGAGCGATTCATGTACCGATTCCTTCCAGTGAGAACGTCAGTGACGCGAACGATGTATTACTGCGGCTTGGGCGGAGCTACCGTGGTCAGGCCCAGCATTTTCCAGGCCTGCATGCCGCCACGATACCACTTGAGCTTGTGCGGCGGATAACCCACGGCCAGCAATTGCTTGATATTGGTGGGCGATTGCCCGCACCAGGGCCCGTTGCAGTAGAACACCAGCGTCCTCGCGTTCTCGAAATTCCAGAGGACGCCCTGGCGCGAGGCGCCGAAGCGGAACACCAGAATCTCGGCGATCTTCTCCGCGTCGGCATGCGCGGGGTGCAGGTCCTGCCAGGGCAGCATGACCGCGCCGGGAATGATGCCGGAACGCAGAGGCCAGTCGCCGTCGCGTGAATCGATGACCAGCACGCCGGCATCGTCGCCGACCCGTTTCAGGTAAGCCAGCAGTTCCAGTTCGCCGATCGTTTCCACCCCCGGCGCCAGCGTCATGGGCTGGATGCAGAAGGGTGGACAGGGCCGCGAGGTCAGGGAGAAATCCGGATCCAGCATGTTCTCGGTGTCCGGATTGCGCTCGATGCGCACCACGCCGCCCTGGTGCCGCACGTCCACCGCGGCGATGTCCTGGGTGATGCCGACACCGCCGTCGGCGGCGGCGGTGACTGGACCGAGCAGGGCTACAGCCAGGAGCAGCGGGATCAACACCTCACGCGAGCACATGCTTCACCTCCAGACAAGGGGGAACAGGCCCGCATTCTGTCCATCCTGGCGCGAGCGGACAAGGGGCGGCGGTCAGTCAATGTATTCGAACACCTTGACCACCTTGACCACGTCGCTGGTTCTCGCGGCGATCTCGGCGGCCGCATCGCCTTCCTCGCGCTTGACGATGCCCATCAGGAAAACCGTGCGCGCCTCGGTCACCACCTTGACGTGATTGGTGCTGAAGCGCTTGTCGTCCAGGAAACGGGTTTTCACCTTGCTGGTGATGTAGGCATCGCGGCTGCGCGCGAGGAAACCGCTCGTTTCGCCGACGATCAGCTCGTTCTGCACTTCGCGTACATCCTTGACGCCGCGCGCGAGGGCCGCGATCTGATCGCGGGTGGCGGCATCCGGCACCTCGCCGGTGAGCATGACGCGGCGGTTGAAACTGGTGACGTTGACGTGCGTGTTCTTGCCGTATTTCTCGCGAATCTCGCTGGCCACTTTGAGTTCGATTTCCTGATCCGCCACGAAGGCGCCGCTGGAACGGCGATCCTCGTACATCACGGCGCCGGCGCCGGCGCCAGCCACCACCAGGGGAGCGCAGCCGGTGAGAGGGAGCGTCGACAGGCCCAGCAGGGTAACAAGCAACAGTTTTTTCATGATTCAGGCTCCAAGCAGAAAGTAATCGATGCCGTCGCACAGGGCATGGACGGCAAAAAGCGTGACCTCGTGGATGCGCGCCGCGGACTCGGCCGGCAGGCAGATGAGCACGTCGTTCTCGGTGAGGATTTCGGCGGCCTGGCCGCCATCCCCCCCGGCCAGCACCACCACCCGCAGATCGCGTTCGTGGGCGGCATGGATAGCCTCCACCACGGCGCGGGCCTGACCGTAGGCGGAAAACACCACCAGCAGGTCGCCGGGATGCCCCAGGGCGGCGATCTGGCGCGCGAAAGCCGGTGAAAAGTCCGCCTCGTCCACCATGCCGGCGCCGTCGCCATGCAGGGCGATGGCGGCCAGGCCGGGCCGTTCCTTGTCCAGCCGGTCCACCAGGATGGCCGCCATGTGTCGCGCGGCGAGGCCGGAGGGTCCGACGCCGCAGGTCAGAATCTTGCCTTCCGCCAGCAGGCAATCGGTCATCGCCCGCGCGGCCGCGCCCAGCGGCTCCGCCAGGCTGCCGCCGGCATCGCTCAGCACCTGGATGCAGGCCTGCAGCTGATCGTGGATGCGCTGGGTGAGGTGCATGGGGAGTGAAGGGTGAAGGGTGCGCAAAATTATAGCGGGCGCCGCCTTACGATCGTCGGCTTCGAGCCCTCAGGTCTCAAATGCGTTCCTGATCCAGGTCAATTCGCCGCCATCCAGCAGCACCGCGTCGAATCTGCAGGGCGCGTCCACGCCATGACGGGCCAGATAGTGGCGCGCCGCCAGGATGAGGCGCGCCCGCTTAACGGTGGTGATGCTCTGCGCCGCGCCGCCGAAACGGGCGGACGCGCGCGCGCGCACTTCCACGAACACCAGGACGTCGCCCTCGCGCATGACCAGATCGACTTCCCCGCCACGGCAACGGTAATTGCTCGCCACCGGCTTCAGGCCGCGCCGCGCCAGGAACTCGGCTGCCCGCCGTTCGGCTGCCGCGCCGATGGATGCAGCATCCCTGCCCATGTCCGCCTCCCTTTCCCATGCAAGTCGCGCAGCGACTTCTCGAAGCTCCCCTCTACCGCAAGCGGGAGAGGGGCAGGGGGTGAGGGAACTCGCATGGCTGGCCGACAACTTACGTGACACGGA